>JAWOLP010000001.1:0-5049 GCA_033853355.1 Candidatus Micrarchaeia archaeon
ATCCTTTGGCCGTATAGCTCCCGATGACATGGTACCGCGGCCCTGCCGGACCGCCCAGCACGCTCTCGATGAGATGGAACTCGGAGACCTCGAACGAGCCGAACTCCTCGTCCCTGTGCCTCTCAAGGAACGGCCTGGGATCCATCTTCCTCTTCACCCGCGCCAATGTGAGATGCGCGCTGAACCGCTCGTCCCCGCCATGCCCCTTGAGCGCCTGCGCTACCTTGGCCGCGAGCGCTTCGAGCGAGCCGCCGCTCCCGACGCCGGCCCACACGACCCTCACATACTGCTCGTCCGGGAACACGCCGACGCCCTTCACCACGCACGGAAAGCGCCTGAAATCCACCCCTTCCAGCTCGAGCGCGATCCGCTCCGCCTCCTGCGGCTGGACTTCCCCTATGAACCTCAGCGTGAGGTGCATGTTGTCCGGCCTGACCAGGCTGATGCCCTCCCCCTCGAGCTCCCTGCCGGCGGCCGCGGCCTTCGCCCGCACCTCCGGCGGGACGGGGACGGCGACGAAAACTCTCATGGGTTTTAAATCCCGCGCACCGATTAAAACGCTATGTCCGATTACGAGGTCTTCTCATACAAGTCCAAGGCCGCGAGCCTCTCGTTCAGCGGAGGCGAGCTGAAGACCAAGGAGAGCGACTCGTCCTGCGGATACGGGGTCCGGGTGCTCGAGGACGGGCGCATCGGCTTCGGCTACTGCCAGGATGCGCAGGACGTCAAGCGGACGATGGAGGACGCAGGGAAGCTCTCGCGCTTCTCGGTCAAGAGCGGTTTCTCGTTCGCCCCGAAGGCGTCTTTCTACCTCCCGGACATCCACGAGCCCGCCTTCGATGAGCCGGACCTCGAGATCCTCAAGAGCTATGTCGAGGACACGCGCGCGGCCATAGAGAAGAAAGGCGGCAAGCCGCGCATCACGACTGCGCTGGAGAGCTCAGAGGTCAGGGTGGAGAACAGCGCCGGCTTCGACGGCTCGTACAAGAAGACCGTCTTCTCGATATACGCCGAGAGCATGGCCGGGGACGGCTACGGCTACTCGTATCTCACATCCCATCATGCGCCATCCGACCTGAACGAGCTGGGGGCGAAGGCCGCGGACATGGCCCTCGCCATGCAGTCGGCATCCAAGCCGGAGCCGGGCATCTACACCGTTGTGATGGAGCTGGAGGCGCTCGACAGCCTCATAGAGACCCTACTGCCGTCGTTCTCGGGCGACTGGAGGAGGCGCAAGATCACCAAGCTGGCGCCGGGCCAGAAGCTCCACGAGAGCCTGACGATCTCCGAGGACGGGCTGGCACCCGGCGTCGGAGCCAGGCCGTTCGACGACGAGGGCACCCCTTCATCGAAGAAGCCGCTGGTCGAGAACGGGGAGGTCCGCTCGTTCCTCTACGACCGCGAGACCGCGGCGCTGGAAGGCGTGCAGGACTCCGGCGCCTGCAGCCGGGAATCCTACGACGTCCAGCCCTCGGTCAGCGCATCCAACATCGTCATATCCCCCGGAGCTTGGAAGGACCTGGGCGAGCTAGAGAGGTTCATCGAGGTGCATTACGCCCACGGCTCGCACACCGCGAACGTGACCAGCGGCGATATCGGCCTCGAGGCCAGCGCCGCGTTCCTGGTCGAGAAAGGCAAGCGCAAGCCGCTGAAGGGGTTCCTGATAAGCGGGAACATCTTCGACATGTTCTCGAACATAGAAGCCATAGAGAGCTCGCAGAAGGCCTACGGGACCCTCCTGGCCCCGCGCATCGCGTTCAAGGGCGTCCGGATAGTCTCCTGATCAGGCACTCAACAGCCCGCGGACCGCGGCCCTGGTGTCCTCGTAGAGGCATTTCTGCTCGACCCGGCCGAGCGCCTCCCTGTCGTTTCTCAGCGTCTCGGCTGCCGCGAGCCTCGTGTCGCTGTAGGACGACGAGACGGCGACCTCCTCGGCCGCCTGCGGGCTGCCCTCGAGGGCCTTGAGCGCGCCGGAGCGCGAGTCGGCATAGATCGAATACTTGGCGATATCCACGAGCGTCGCCTCATCCCTTATCTTGCCCAGGGCGAGCTCCCTGGCCACGGGGCTCATGGAAGATTTCGCGACCTCCTTCAGCCTCTCGGGCTCCCTCATGAGCCTCTCGAGCATCGCAGAGGATGCGTTCTTGTTCTCGGAGACGAGCAGTTCGACCACCGAGGCGTTGTCGCCGAGGAGGAGCTCGGCCGCGGCCATCCTCGAATCCCGATAAGCGGATTCGAGCACGACCGCCTTCAGCGCGCTCCGGTCGCCGGCGAGCGCAGACACTGCTTCAAGCCTGCCGTTCTCGTCAGGCGACTTCGTCGCCCGCTCGAGCAGCATGGACGCCGCGGTGTCCTGCCCTGCGCCTGGCGCAGCCGGAAGGGGAGCGCGTGGAGGCCGCTCGCTGTCGGCGCGGGACGCTCCCGCCTGCTCTTTCCCATCTCCTCTCTTGTCATCGAAAATCATGGACCCACCAGATGTTCTCTAATCACAATAGTTTATAATCGATAACTATCGGACGTTTCCCCACCCCGAAGCTCGGGGGAAAGGCATTTATATCCCCTCCGCGCCCATTATACCCGCGATCGAAAATGAAATTCAAATCCACCGCAGAGGTAAAAGTGCCTGAGCGGATAATTGACCAGATCATCGGCCAGGACCAGGCCGTGGAGATCATCAAGAAAGCTGCCAAGCAGAAGAGGAACGTGCTCCTCATAGGCCCCCCCGGCACCGGGAAGAGCATGATGGCGCAGGCCATGGCCGAGCTGATGCAGTCGGAGCAGCTCGAGGACGTCCTCGTCTATCCGAACCCGAACAACGAGAACCAGCCCCTCGTGCGGGTCGCCAAGACCTACCCCGACTACGACTACATAGTGAAGAACAAGCTCAACCGGTATTTCCTCCCCAAGGAGCTCGAGCGGATAAGGAAGCTAAGCGAGTCGAGGGACCTGTCCCAGCTCGGCCGGGTGCTGCGCAACGGCCTC
Source organism: Candidatus Micrarchaeia archaeon (assembly GCA_033853355.1). Lineage (GTDB taxonomy): Archaea > Micrarchaeota > Micrarchaeia > Anstonellales > Bilamarchaeaceae > Bilamarchaeum. The sequence goes on from JAWOLP010000001.1 coordinate 2,983, forward strand.
GGAAGGCGCATCTCGTCCTACCAGAAGCCGCAGGAGGACCGCAAGGGGTTCCCCTCGTCCGTCATAATCGCCGTCATCGGCCTCATCCTGATCGCGATCATGCTGTCGACCGAAGTGCCCGACAGCGCGAAGCTCCTCCTCATCGTGACCGTGCTCGGCCTCGGCCTGCTCTACATAATATCGAACGCGACCGCCGGGCTCGGGCGCAGGCTCATGATAACCGACCAGGCAGTGCCCAAGCTCATAATCGACAACAGCGAGCGGTTCACGGCGCCGTTCATCGACGCCACGGGCTCGCGCTCCGGCTCGCTCCTCGGCGACATCAAGCACGACCCGCTGCAGAGCGGGGGCTTGGGGACCCCGCCCCATCTCCGCGTGGAGGCGGGAGCGATCCACCAGGCCAACAAGGGCGTGCTTTTCATAGACGAGATCGCCTCGATGAAGCTCAACTGGCAGCAGGAGATTCTCACTGCCATGCAGGAGAAGAAATACCCGATAACCGGCCAGAGCGAGATGAGCTCGGGAGCGCTCGTCAAGACGCAGCCGGTGCCGACCGATTTCGTGCTCGTGGCGGCCGGCAACCTGCCTGACATATCGAACATCCACCCCGCCCTGCGATCGAGGATCCGCGGCGGGGGCTACGAGGTCTATGTGGAGGACTCCATGGACGACACCCCCCAGAACGAGGAGAAGCTCGTCCAGTTCATAGCGCAGGAGGTCAAGCGCGACGGGAAGATCCCTCAATTCGACCCGGGCGCCGTGGCCGAGATAATCGAGGAAGCGAGGAGGATGTCGGGGAGGCGCAAGAAATTCACGCTCAACCTGCGCGAGCTCGGCGGCCTCGTGAGGGCCGCCGGCGACGTGGCGCGCGACAGGAACCTCCCGCTCGTCACTCTCGCCGAAGTGATGGAAGCGAAGAAGGTCTTCAAGTCCATCGAGAGCCAGCTCGGGGCAAAGATGATCGAGCACAAGAGGGAATACCAGACGATCGTGACCAGCGGGGCTGAGGTCGGGCGTGTGAATGGCCTTGCGGTCCTCGGCGACTCGCGGGCCGGCCTCGTCCTTCCGATCGTGGCTGAAGCGACGCCGGCGGCATCCAAGAGCGAGGGGCGCGTGATCGCGACCGGCAAGCTCGGGGTGATCGCCAAGGAGGCGGTGGACAACGTCTCGGCCATCTTCAAGAAGTACATAGGCACGGCGATAGCCCAGACCGACCTTCATATCCAGTTCCTCCAGACTTACGAAGGGGTGGAGGGCGACAGCGCCTCGATATCCACAGCCGTCGCGGTGATCTCGGCCATCTCCGACATCCCAGTTCGGCAGGACATCGCCATGACCGGCTCGCTCGACGTCCGGGGCAGGGTGCTGCCGGTCGGCGGCATCAACGGCAAGATCGAGGCGGCGGTGGACGCCGGCATCCACAAGGTCCTGATACCGAAGGCGAACGGGCAGGATGTCTATCTCCAGAAAGAGGTTGCCGCGAAAGTGGAGGTCGTGCAAGTGGGCGACATCGCAGAAGTCCTCAAGCACGCGCTGGCCGAGGGCAAGAAGAAGAAGGACCTCCTGAGGAAGATACAGAAGCAGAGCGCTTAAGGCCCCGCAACAACTTTTAAACCTTCTGAACCATCATCCACAACATGAAGACCGCCGGTTTAGGCCGATACGAGAAGCTAGCTGTCGCCGCGACAATACCGATCGCGCTCGCCCTCGCCTCCTTTGCTCCAGAATCCGAGAGCCTCGCGCAGCATCGCAGAACCGGGCAAACCCGCCAGGCCAATCTCTATGCCGTGGTCAGCCCGATCCAATGCCATGAACGCCGCGTCGAGGAATCGCTTCATGTGGAGGCACACGGCACGACAATCAATTTCGACCAGACACTGATGGAACAATGCGCTTTCGGTTCCGGAACCCGTTTCAGCTATTCGGTGCACCGCTCTTCAATCGAAATAAGGGGCTTATGGGAGGGCCTCGTGCCGCCATGCGGCTCGTGCCCGTTCCGCGTCTCCGGCTCCATCCAGAACGTGCCGCCGGGCACTTACGACATCTCGTTCGTGTCAGAGGTGCGCC
>JAWOLP010000002.1:0-50508 GCA_033853355.1 Candidatus Micrarchaeia archaeon
TTATCACTTATCTATTCAATAATTTCTGATTTAACAAAGAAACAACGGGTGAAGAAGCTTGAACAAGCATTAATCGACAAAGGGATTGACAACGAAATAAGTTTGGCTATTGAACAAATAAAAGCCATTGTCGGTAAGGGCTCGCTATCGCCCGGCACCTAGTTGTTAAAGACAGTAGCGCGGACCGATTTTTCATTGCCGAACGCACCCTTCCTCAGCACGCATCCTTCTTGAATCTCTCGGCGATCATCTGCTCTATCCATTCCTCGGTGTCCTTCCTGCGGTCCGTGCTCCCGTCCTGCGTCCGGATCGTCCCTGCGACGCTTTCCGCTTCGCGCGAGATCCTCAGGGCCTCCTGCACCTCGCCTTCCCACAGCTCGGAGAGGAACTCCCTCTTCAGCCGATTGAGCCGCACGAGCGCCTCCAGGTTGCGGTCGCCGTACATCGCGTTGAAGCCGCTCATCGCCTTCGTCATCCTTTCCGCGGCCACTTTGGCCTCGCCCGCCTTCCTCGCGACCATGTAGATGCGGAACTCTATGGCCGGGTCGTACCTTCCGGCCGAGCCGATCTCCATGGCATAGCAGACGATGGCCTGCCGGAGGAACCCTTTCCATCTCTTCGAATGCTCGAGCCGAAGCTCGAAATCCATGGCCCTCTCCACCATCCTCGCGCCCAGTTCATGGGTGCGGCCCGCCATCTGCCAGTGGCCCCTCCCTTCCCATTCCTTGGCTTTCCTCTCTAAGCCGGAGGCCTCCTCGAGCAGGCAGCCTATCACGGCCCGCCTCTTCATCCAGCGGTCCAGGGCCGGTATGCGGGAGGCGAAAGCGGATGCGAGCCGGGAAGCCGGGCCCACTTCATTCTGGGAGGTGATCGTTTTCATGTGTTAGCCAGTGTATGAATAAGTTTAAATAAGAATTGGCGCCGCTCCTGCGGCTCAGCGCCATTTTATCGAGCAGCCCATGGAGGGCAGCGGAGCCACCGTGACGTCGGCCCCCGCGAGCAGCTGCTTTATGGCCTCCTCCATCTCGGCCGTCTTCCCCTCGGAATGCGGCTTGGCGTGGGCGTCGTCGAACCTTCCGTGGTAGGCGAGCCTCTGCGAGGGATCGAAGAGGAAAGGATCCGGCGTGCACACGGCGCCGTAGGCCTTCGCGGTCTCCTGGCTCTCGTCGACGAGGTACGGGAACCCGAAGCCGAACCTCTCGGAATACTCCTTCATCTTCTGCGGGCTGTCTTCAGGGTAGCCGGAGTAGTCGTTCGAGTTTATGCCCACGACCTGGAGGCCGGCGCCTCCGTACCTCCTCTGCAGCTCGGCGAAATAGGGCATCTTGGGCTGCACGTAGGGGCAATGGTTGCACATGAAGATTATCAGCAGCGCCTTCTTCCCCTTGAAGTCGGCCAGCGAATAAGTCTTCCCGTCTATCCCCTTCAGCCTGAAGTCGGGCGCCGGACTTCCCTTATGGAGCACCTTGTAGCTCGATGGGGTCAAGACCATGCTCTCACCTCTTCCTCTTCACGCCCTCCGGCGTGACTGGGTCGTCCTTCCTTGCGGCCAACCTCGGCTTCTTCGTGGAGAGCTCCAGGAGATAGACCCTCATCGCCTCCCTGATCTCCCGCTCTATCTCCTTCTCGGACGAGACCTGGACGCTGCAGCCCGGAAGCTCGGGCACGCTGGCCGCGAAGCCTCCTTCCGGCAGGGGCTCCACTTTCACCCGGTAACCCTCTATCATGAGCTCTCTCATAATCCCATCTCCTCCCTTTTCTTCTGGAACGCCTCGAGCGGGATGCCGCTCTCGCGGAGCTTCATCCGTATCAGCCCTGCCCCGAATTGTTTGCTCGGGCCGTGCGCGCTCTGCACGACCGAGACCCTGCCGTCCTTGTGCGACAGCACCCTGTGCGAGCCGCCGCCCTTCTGCTCGAAGCCCAGGCCCCGGAGCACCTTTATGAAATCGTCCGGGTGGATGGGGCTGATCCTGAATTTCTGCCTCCTCTCCTCTTCGGCCGGGGCTGGCTCGGCGCGCTCCTCGACGGGCTTGAGGTCCATTATCCTGGCGACCTCGTGGTAGCTCTCCGCAAGGATCTCAGGATAGCTCATGTATATCGGCTCTGCCATCCCCAGCTCGGCGTAGCGGTTGTCTATCATCGTCTTCTTCGCTTCCATGGCCTCTATCTCCATGGTGAAGCCGCGGTCGTCGGCGATGAGCAGGAGCTCGGGCTTCCTCCCGAACAGCCCCTTCACGGCGATCTCCGGAAGCGAGCTGCTCAGTATGGTCTCCACGCGCTCCTCCAGCTTCCTCTCGCCCAGGAAGTCAAGCACGTGAGCCATCGCTTTCTCGTCCGTTATCCCGATCGAGGCGAAAAGGTCCAGCGCCTTCTTGCTGATGGGCATCTCGGACGCCTCCTTCCAGGGCGGCGGCTGCCTGCCGCCCTCCCTCCGCTTGCGCTCCATCTCCCTCTCGTGCGCCTCGTAATGCAATGACGAGAGTCGGAGGATGAGGTCCTCCGCCTTCCTCAATGCCTCCTTCCTCCCCTTCTCCCTCGCTTTCTCCTCGTTGTAGAGGCGGAGCAGGAAATGGAGGCTCGTCCTTGAACTGATCGCGCCTTCGTGGCCCAGCTCGAGGGCCACTTCCTTGACCTGGTCCTGCAGGCCCGGCTCGATCGTGCCGAACCTCATCCTTCTCAGGGCGGGACCGCAATCGCCTGGATCCATGCAAAGGAAGATGCGGCGAGGCGGATTTAACTGTATCTGCCATCCGGTCCCTATTTATAATGCCGCGTCCCCCATTGTACTGATGGCCACCGCCCCCTCGCAGAAAAAGGTCGCCCGCGCCGAAGCGCTCGACTCCCTCTCGGCGCTGTCGCAGCTCGCCCCGGGCATCGCGGACCAGCTGGCCATGCCGGAATCCCTCTTCGAGCTGGGCCCGTGCTCGTTCTCCTCCGATCCGGCCCTCCCCGCCTCGGTCGTCAGCGGCTGCTTCCGCGCGCGCCTGGGGCTTCCGCAGAGGCTGCCGGACTACGCGATAGACGTCTCGCAGTTCGGGAGCTCTCTCTTCTGCACATTCATCGACAAGAGCAGGAAGGTGATCGCGGGCGTGCGCATCGGGAGGACCGGCGAGGTGGACTGGGACGCCCTCACGCTCGCGATACGGGAGGCCCTGAGGCTCTCGGCACGCCTGCGCGCATCGAAAAGGAGATTCAGCTACGTGATGGCCGGAGACGATGGCGCGGAGCCGGTCTGATTCAGACTGCCCCGGCTTCGGCTTCCGTCTCGTGCTCCGCCGCATGGGCCCGCGGAGCCGAAGGCCGCGAGCCGAAAATTATCTCCTCGGCCTTCATCGCCGCCAGGCGCGCCCTCTGGCCGCCCGAGGCTGAAGCGACCTCAGGGTCGGATGCCACGCGGGCCGCTATCGAGCCGCCGTTGCGCCTCCCCAGGCGCAGCAGCCTCGCGGCCTTGGCTATCCTTCCCTCGTCGCTCTGGTCTGGCGATTCGGCGGTCTCGATCATGGCGACGGCGATCTCGGCCACCTTGGCGGGCAGCCTCTCGAGGTGGGCCATGCTCCCCGCCATGAAGCCGGCCCTGTATTCCGCGCCGGCCTCCGGGCTCGACACGGCGTCCATCGTGATCGCGCACTGGGATGCCGAGAGCATGACCCTCCCGTCCTCCCTCTCGATGCGGGCCCGCCCCCCCTGCGAAGGTATCGTCTGGCCGACGTGCTCGGAAGCGTCGAACCCTATGCCGATCATCCTGCCGTCGTTCTCCCTCAGGATGCGCCTCCGGACGGAGCGGACATCGGCGCCCTCAGGGGGAAGCGGCGTCTGGGCGGCCGAAGCGATCTCGGCCAGTATCAGGGCGGCGCTGGGCACGCTCCTGGGGCTGATCATCCCCGCCGCCGCGGCCCTGCTCATCCCCTCGTGCAGGTGGACCGCGAAGTCCGCGGCAGCGTTGTGGAAGTCGCGGTTGAAGTCCGAGAAATCCGGCCTCCCCCCTGTGGACTCGATGAAATTGCCTATGCCGTCCATGTCCGTCGGCTGGAACGTGATCTGTTTCCCCTCCTGCCCCTCCACGAGGAGGACGTAAGTGTTGGGCGGCCTCCGGTCTGGCAGGAGCGTCCTCCTGGACATCTCGAAATAGGCGAGGAGCGACCGCACGACCGCCTTCCTCCCTTCCTGGGTGGAGAGCGCGCTGTAGAACTCGCGGTGGAGCGGGTCGGAAGGGTCCGGCCTCAGCGTCAGGTCCTCCTTGAACATCGCGGCCCCCCTGGGGACGGCGTCCTCGAGCGCCAGCCTGAGCGGGGTGCGGATGCGGACGCGCTGCCTCCTGCCGACCTCTCTTGCGTCCTCGGTCAGCGCGAACGACCTGCCGTCGGAGAGGGTGAACCTGCCCCTCAGGTCTTCGCAGATTATGCCGTGCGATACCATGCCGGTCGCCTCAGAAAGCTCCTTCCCGATCCGCGCCGGTTCCATGTCCTGGAGGCTCAGGTAAAGCCTTTTCTCGAGCGAGCCCTTCTCGCCCAGCAGCTGCAGCTCGAAGGCGCCGCTGGCGCCAACGAGATAGCCGAACCGGCCGATCTTGAGGCCGTCCAAGTCGAAGTTCCGCCTGACGATCCCTTCCAGGTCCCTCGACACCACAAGCTCGAAAAGATAATGTAGGCTCGAATCGAACCTCTGCTGTTCCCTCGAAGGCGTCCTGCTGCCGCTCTCCTCGCTGATGCTTTCGCGCATGCTCGTGAGCTTCGATACGTCGATCCCCAGCTCGTGGAGGGCGGCGAGCATCCCCTCTCCCCCTCCGCCCTTCTTCCTATACGCGGCGGCAGCCCTCCTGGCCGCGCCGGTGCCCAGAGCCTCCAGCTGGCCGATCGCATCATCCGCCTTCTCCGCGCCCCGCGGGGCGGCGCCGGCCTTCCTTGACATCGCCGATGGCACGTCCGGGACGGTGCTCTCTCCGGCGCCCCTGCCGGATTCGCGGTCCGCTAGGGCCCTCGCCCTCCTCAGCAGCCTCCTGAGGGCCGATTGCGCGAATTCCCCGCTTCCAGGGTCTGATATGACAGTGCCGGTCCCGTCGGAGCCTTCAAGGACGAGGGACCCGGACCTCTCGGCCAGCGAGAATCCGAGCTCGCCTATGGCCGCGCGAAGGGAGCCAGGCTCGGCCGCTTCGCCCTTCTCTCCGGCAAGGCCCAGGCCCTTGCAGAGCTCGCCGTAGCCGACGAGGAGGGCTCCGGGCGAGCGGCCATAATCGGCCCACACCGGCGTCTGCGCCCCGGTCTCCTCCCTCCAGGCGTCGATCAGGCCTTTCTTGTGCCCCATCGCCTTTATCTCGCGGTCGTATTCGGCGTCCTTGGGTATCCTGAGCGTCTCAGGATTCTCCGCGAAGACCGCCTTGACCAGCTCCTCCCCTATCGGCGAAGCCCTGGCGGCGTTCACGCGCTCCTCGGCCTTGGCCTCGCCCAGGAACCCGATGGTCTCGGATATCTCCTTATCATCGGTTATCCCGATGGACCCGAAGAGCTGCCGCATCCTCGTGCTGATGCGCATGTCCTCCTCGATCCCCGCCCGGTTGAAATTAGGTTTCTTCTCCTCGCGGCGGCTCCTCTCCTCCCTCTTCTCCGCCTCGTGGTGGAGCGAGAGGCCGGCGAGCCGGAGGATGAGGTTCTCGGCCTTCTTGAGCCTCTTCAGGTTTTTCCTCTGCTTGACCTTCTCGGCCTGGTAAATCTTGAAAAGGAAGTGCAGGTCGCTTGACGCTGTGATGGTGACCTCGTAGCCGTGCTCCTCCGCCAGCTCCATCACGCTCGTGAGCAGCTCCGGGTCGAGCTGGCCGACCTTTATCCTCTTGAGCATCGGTCCGGCCGTCTCGATATCCAACGAAGCCATGTTCCTATATTATTAGTCACCATTTAAATTGCATGCGAATGGAACGGAAAACGGTTTTTTTGAGCGCATTTCCCCACAATCGGCCGTAAATGCACCCGGCGGTTAAAAAATACGACGGGGATTTTCAACAATAAGTTTTGATCAAACTTATTCTAAAAGTTTGGACCAGTCCCCTCCGCCCCTCATCAGCTTGGGAATATGATCAATTCATCGGAGCTTCGGATCATCCGGTGTATCTGCGCGATGGCGCTATTTAACCTTGCTCTTGAGCTTCGCGTGCTCTATCTTCATGCACCTGTCCATGACCACGGAAAGGCCCGCCTTCCGCGCCTTGGCCGCCGCAGCCTCGTTCACTATCCCCAGCTGCATCCACACCGCGCCGGCCCCTATCGCGATCGCCTCGTCGACGACCGGCGGGACGTCCTCGCTCCTGCGGAATATGTCGACCACGTCGATACGCTCTCCGGGCGGGATGTCCTTCAGCGACGCGTACGCCTTGAGCCCCTTCCATTCCCTTATCATCGGGTTCACGGGGATTATCCGGTAGCCGTGCTCCGCCAGGTAGCTGGCGACGTCGTAGCTGGGGCGTTCGGGCTTGTCCGAGAGGCCCACCACCGCGATAGTCCGTGCCCTGCGGAGTATCTCTGCGATGTCCATGTCCGCCCTACGCATCGGCAAAAATTAAAAAGCTTCATGCCATTAGCTTGACGCCCCGAACGAGGGGCGAAGTGGTGGGTATGGCCTTTGTCGTGAAGAGAAGAGGGAAGACAGAGCCTTTCGACGAGACGAAACTGTTCGGCTCGGTCCGCGCCGCCTGCATGGAATGCAAGATGGGCGAGAAGGAGTCGGAGGCGGTAGCCTGGAGGATCGTCGGAGAGATCAAGAAGTTCCTGAAGGGGAGGACCGAGGTGAATTCCACCGAGATCTTCGGCCTGGTCATCCAGAAGCTCGCGCGAGAGAACGAGCCGGCGGCGTTCATGTACCAGACCCACCGCGAGACGGTGATATGGAAATGAGGACGGGGCAGATGATGATCGCCGCGGTAGTCATCGTCGTGATCATCGCAGCCGCCTACTATATCCTCAACAGCCAGCCCGCCGCCCCCAAGCCGTATCACACGCACGCCGACTTCAAGGTGTACCTGAACGGCACCGCGGTCAACTTCTCGCAGGCGAAGTACATGTCCACGGACAACTACAGCCTGGACCCGAAGGTCCACATGCACGACATGGACGGCGACCTGATCCACTACCATGCGAAGAACGTCACCATGGCTTACTTCTTCCGCACGCTCAACATGACATACAACTCGACCTGCTTCGCGCCCGGCAATTCGAGCTCCTACTGCGACGACCAGGACGAGCGCCTGAGGATGTTCGTCCGGCACAGCGGAGGGAACTGGACCGAGGTGCAGGATGGGCCGGATTACGTGTTCATCGACCTGGACCAGATCCTCATCACCTACGGCCCGGCAGGAGCCGACGTGAGCGCCGAGGAAGCGACGGTCACGGACAAGGCGTGCATCGAGTCCCAGAAATGCCCGGAGCGCGGCAACGCCACCGACCTCACCTGCGCCGGAGACGTCTGCCAGGCCCCCACTTGAAGCGGCCTCGGTGCCCGGCCGCTCCGCCCGCATCACGAATAGACGATCCTTATCTGCTCCCCGTCCTCGAGCGGCAGGTCGCCATAGAGGCCGCTCCTCGTGCCATTGACATAGACGGCGAGGGTATGGTTGCCGTCCGAGCAGTAGTCGAAGATGCACCGGCTGTCGAACCTCTTCCCCCACACGTAGAAGAAGTCCTTCAGGTAGAACCGCATCGGCCAGGGCGATTCGACATGTATCCTGCCGCTATCGTCATGGGTGTGGATCACCCGCAGCCCGTTCTCCGAGATCCCGATGCCGGCAGGTATCGTCTGGTTCACGCCTTCTATCTCGATCGATAGCTGGGGGTGGATGTGGAGCTTGAGGGGGACGCCCTCGCTTATGTTCACGTCGAGGACGCTCACGTTCGGCGGGAGCGGCGGAGGAGGGAGGAGATCGTAGGCCGCCGGGATCGCGAGGGCGATCAGGAGGAAGAGCGCGGCTGCGGCCGCTGCGTAGAACCAGAATCTGCCCATGCCGCTTTTTCTGCGGCGATGGATTAAAAATGGGGGTGCGGAAACGCGCCGGGGCCCGCAAAGGATTTCCCTGCGGTCCGCGAGTCGTCTGATGGTGATGAGATGGATGAGAGCTTCGCTCTGGACGAGGATGATGCGCGCCTGCTCGAGCAGATAATGGAGCTCCGCAACCGCGCGGAGGCGGCTAGACGCCGGCCATGAACGAGCTGAGGCCGCTGAGGGCGAACTGCAGCCCCCATGCTATCGTGACCACGCCCATCATGGTCGAGAGTATCTGCACGCCGGCACGCCCGAGGCGCTTGTGGAGGGCCGTGGCGAAGACGAGCGTGAGGAGGGTCACGAACAGGGCGACCGCGCCGGCTATCAGCGTCAGCGGGATGCCGTTCTCCTTGGACAGGATGATGGCCGTCGTTATCGTCGCCGGCCCGCTGATGAGCGGGGTCCCGATGACGACCGCTATCTCGCTCACCTCCTCCTTCTCTTTAGGGAAGGAGATGCCGAGGCTCATCTGCACGCCCAGCAATATGAGGATGATCCCGCCCGCGGCCTTGAAGCTCTCCAGGCTCACTCCGAGCACCTGCATGACGCTCTCGCCGCCTATGGCGAACACGAAGAAGACCAGGGCGGCCACGGCGACCCCCTTCACAGCGATGCGCGGCTTCTCCTTCTCGTCCATACCCTTGGTCAGCGAGAGGAACGCCGCCAGGCTGGTCAGCGGGTCGATTATCCCCAGAAGGAGTATGAATGACTCGAGGAGGCCGGCCATGCGGCAATATCGCGGCGGGTTTTTTTAATCTTGCGAGGTCATAGCGCGCCTCGCAAGCCCCGGTCCCGGTCCGCCAAAAGGGCATTCGAGGATTGGGACCGCTCGCGCTGCCGATCCGGGCGTCTCCGCTCGGGCCCCTGCGCTCATCATTCCTCGGTCCTGATCTTGTAGAACCGTATCACGCAGTCGATGCAGAGGTCCGAGAAGCCACGCGCGCTCCCCATGTACACCCTCCTCGTCTCGGCCTCCCGCCGGCAAAGGAAACATGCCATAGCGATATATGCGCGGCTCTTCTTTTAGACCTGCCTCTCAGCCCTCTTCCTCGAGCTTCTTGCGGAGAGCGTCGAGCTCGTCGTGGAGTGCCCGGTTCTTCTTCAGGGGATCGAGCCGCGCCTTCTTCTCGAGTTCCTCGATCTTCGCCTTGATGTTGGCTTTTTTCCGTGAAAGGTCCTTTTTGCTCATTCCCATGGTCCCATTCCCCAGCGGTCATTTAAATGCGCTTAGCTCGACTTGGCCTCCCGCCACAGCCTCCCGACGAAGCGGATGATCATGCGCAGGATCACCAGCGCGATTATCAGGAAAATCACCGCGAAGACGAACCAGTAGCTCATGAGCAGCTCCAGGAACGTCTTGGTCTTCACGTTCAATGCGAAATACTGCGTGTCGGTGAACTGGTTGCCCTGCGGGTCCTCGTAGTCTATGATGAGGCCCGATATCTGCTGCCCGGCCGTCGCGTCCTTGTCCGTGTGCACGAGGTAGGTCAGCGTCTGCGTCTGGCCCGGCGCGAGCGAATCTATGTACCTCTCGGTCCCGTCGGTGCTGAACGGGTAGACCGGGCTTATCCTTATCCTCAGCTTCCTCGCGGTCTGCGTCCCGGTGTTCTGGACTGCGACCTGCACCTCCGTGCTGTCGTCCGCGCTCAGGACCGTCGAGGGGTCGACGCTGGCCGTGAACTCGGCCTTCGGCTTGACGGGCATGAGGAACGTGAACGTCTGGGTCGCTTGCGGCGTGTTGTCGCCTGTGTATGTGATGGTTGCGGTTATCGGATAAACGCCCGCGCTCGTGTTCTTTAGAGCCTCGACGTTGAACGTGGCGCTCGCGCTCCCGTGGGCGGGTATCTGCCCGATGTCCTGCTCGGCCCCGGCCCACTTGACCTCGACGCCCTGCGGCGCGGAGAACGTCACGTGGCCGGATTGCACCTTGCCGGTCCCGTTGTTCTGGAACGTCACTGTGACAGAGCCGGTGTCCCCCGGATAGAGGTCGACCGGATCGGACGCCGTCACCGACGCCGTCACCGAAGGCGTGCCGAGCACCTGCACGTTCACGGTGTTGCTGCTGCTGAACTTGTCGAAATCCTTCTGGTAGTTCGTCACGATCGTGACCGGGTACGTGCCCGACTGCGCGAGCGAATCCACAGGCAGAACGAACGTGAAAGCCCCCTTGCTGGCCGGATCGCCGAGGCAAAGCGAATCCAGGTACTGGGTGTCCAGCCCGCTGACCGACAGCGGGTAGGACGCTATCACCTGCACCGAGATCGTGTCGGCGCAGGCCCCGAACTCTATGTCCTGCAGCCTCACCGTGAGCTGCTGGACGCTTCCCGGGGCGGCAGGGGTCTGGCTGAGCGTGTAGTTGTATATCTGGAGCTGCGGGTTGATCGCCGCGTAGGACAGCGGAAGCAGCGCAGCCAGGGCCAGGAGGAATATCCTCGTTCTAGTCTCTATCATCATATCAACTCCCTCTTGAACAGCATGACGCTCAGCGCCAGCGTGAATATCGCGAAACCTGCCAGGAAGATCATGTCCGGCACGACCATCCCGAGCCCGAACCCCTTTATCATGATGCCTCGCAGGGCGTCGGAAGCGTAGGTGATGGGGAGGACCTTCGTGACGGCCTGGAGCGCAGGCGGCATCGTCTCTATCGGGAGGAAGACGCCTGCCAGGAACATGCTCGGCAGGGTTATTATCGCCGCAGTCGCCTGGTACTGCTCCTGCGACCGCGTCAGGACGGAGAGGACCATCCCTATGCCTGTGGCGCCGGCCGCGTAGATCGTGATGATGACGAAGATGTCGAGCAGGCTCCCCTTGATCGTGACGCCGAAGAAGAGCACGGCGGCGAAGACGATGAGGCTGGAGCGGATGGTCTCGAAGATCATGTAGAATGACAGCGTGCCGGCGATTATCGTCGTGTTGGAGGTCGGGGTCAGGAAGACCCTCGTGAGCGAGCCGTCCTGCCGCTCGCCCGCGATCGCCCTCCCCATGCCCATCGAGGCGCCCTGGAACACGATGAGGGCGAGCATGCTGGGGATGAGGAAATCCAGGCCGGGCCTCCCGAAGCCGTAGGGCTCGATCTGGTCGAACTGTATCGCGACCGCCGGGATCCCGGCCGCCCCGCTCGCAAGAGCGCCGGCGCGGGCGGCGGCCGACTCCAGGACGCCCGCCGACGCCGCCTTGATCTGCTGCGCGCCGGAAGCGTCGGCGAAGAGGCTTCTCGAGGAGGCGTACATCGACGCGGCGTCGGAAGCCATCCGGCCGCTCGTGCCCCCCATCCCCTGGTACAGCGCGATCTGCTGGAGGGTAGGCTGCTGCGCGTCGCTCGCGGTCATGATGTCATAGAACGCCGCGCGCGTGCTGATGTTGTTCTCGTATTCCCAGACGAGCTCGTTCTGGTCCCAGATCGTGGGCCCGAGCGTGTTCCTCAGGGCTTCGGTCGTCGCCGAGACGGTCCTCCCGGTCTGCGCGGCCGTGTAGGCCGCGTCCCTGTAGCTGCTGCTGATAGCCTGCATCTCCTGCTCCCCGCCCTGGGCGCTCATGCCGGCCAGCGTCTCCCTCTGGCTCTCCAGGGCCTCGTCGAAGCCCTTCGCAGCCGTGGCCAGGGCGGCGATCCTCTGCGCAGTGACCTCGGTCGAGAGCTGCTGGATGAACGCCTGCGTCGAGGCGGTGGTTATCTGGGCGACGGTCGGGTCCGACTCGTCGACGATGACCGAGAGGGTGGCCGTGCGGCCCGCCTTGATGTCATCCTCGAACCCGCTGGGGATGACGAAGAGGATCTTGATGGTGCCATCCTCGATCAGCTTCTTCCCTTCGTCCTGCGTGCCGACGGCCCTGCTTATCGCGAACAGCTGGTTGCTGTTGAGCTCGCTTATGACCGTGTGCGAGGTGAGCGTGTTGTCGTAGTCGACTATCGCGGCCGGGATGTGCTTCGGGGTCTCGCCGGATGTGTAGCCGAAGAGGAGGATCATCACCAGGGGGAAGAAGAACATCATGACCATCCTCGTGCGGTCAGCCCTCAGCACCATCCAGTTCTTCCTGATGATGGCCCATATCTTCCGCAAGTCGAATACCTTCTCGACCTCCCCGTTGCGCGCCATCTTCAGTCCCTCAGCTCCTTGCTAGTCAGGTTCAGGAAGACGTCCTCGAGCGACGGCTCGGTGGACCGCAGCTCCCTCACCTCGACCTTCCTCCTCTCGAGGAAGTTGGAGAGCTTGTGGAGGACGCCGCCCTCCACGCTCGCGACCACGAGCTCTATCGTGTGGTTGTGGAACCTCATGGAGGTCGCCTTCACGAGCTCCTTTATCTCGCCGAGAATCCTCTCGTCGTGTTTCCCCAGCTCGAGCTCGATGAGGTGCCCCCCGCCGTAGCGGTCCTTGAGCTCGGTGGGCGTGCCCTCGGCGATTATCCTGCCGTGGTCCATGATCGCTATCCTCTGGCAGAGCTTGTCCGCCTCCTCCATGTCATGGGTCGTGTATACGATGGTGACGCCGGAATCGTTCAGCCTCCTCGTGAGGTCCCTGATCGCTATCCTGCTCTGCGGGTCCAGCCCCGTGGTGGGCTCGTCCATGAAGAGTATCTCCGGGCGGTGGAGGAGGCCGGCCGCAACCGACAGCCTCTGCTTCATCCCTCCCGAGAACCCGCCGCTCGGCACGTCCTTCTTGTCGAGCAGGTTGACGGTCCGGAGCAGCTCGATGCTCCGCTCCTTCAGCTCCTTCCTCTCCATCCCGAACAGCTCGCCGATGTACCAGAGGTTCTCCATCGCGGTCAGCTCGTCGAAGAGCGCGAACTCCTGCGGGACCACGCCGATCCTGCTCCGGACGAGGGCGGCCTCGGCCCTCACGTCGTAGGAGGCGACGCGCGCCTCCCCCGAAGTCGGCGTCAGCAGTGTCGTGAGCATCTTTATGGTGGTGGTCTTCCCGGCTCCGTTCGGGCCCAGGAACCCGAAAAGCTCCCCCTTCCTGATCTTGAGGTTCGAGTTGTCCACGGCAGTGAAATCGCCGAATTTCCGGGTCAGCCCGGTGCAATCGACCGCATACTCTTCCGGCATGTGACCGCTCCCGCCTCGGTTACGCTAGAGGCTCTTGAGTATCTTCTCGGCCAGGCCCCGCAGCTCCTCGGCCTTCAGCAGCACTATCGCCTTGCCGTCGCTGCCCAGCACCACCAGCTTCTCGCCGGCCTTTATCCCGAACTCCTCCCGCGCCTCGACGGGGATCACCAGCTGGCCGCGTTCGCCGACCGCGACGACGCCATAGAATTTCTTCCCCTTCATGACCTCTGTCATATCATACTTTTCATACCAAACATATTTATTTGTTTCATTAAATTTGAATGAAAAATATGAACATGCTGAGCAAGGCTGGTCACGCCCCCTTCACTTGGCCGCCGGCGCCCTCATTCCGCGCCGTCTCGGCCAGCTTCCCTATGACGAGCGAGAGTATGACGTAGAAGGCGGCCGCCAGTATGACCAGCTCCACGGCGCCGGCAGCCAGGCCCGCGCCGCCGAACGGCATCATCCCGCCGGATCCCGCGCCCCCGAACCCGCCCCCGAAGCCTCCCCTCCCGCCCTGCATCTGGACTCCCATGGCCGAGAAGACCATCGGGTTTATCGCAAACCTCGAGAGCAGACCGACAACCCAGTTCGCCACGAGCAGGGCCGCGGTCCCGATCACGTTCGCCTTGTTCGGTTTCAAGAAATCCATATCTTCACCTCAATAAATCAACCTTAATGTAACCTTAATGCTTACTTTTTATTAATCTTGCTGGGCGAACGGAAAGTTTCCAACAGATTAAGCGATAGCTTAATTAAGCAGATACTTCAACTGAATGCCATGGACGCGTTCCACGCGCTTGCCGAGCCGCGGAGGCGGCAGATCCTGGAGATGCTCGCGGCCGAAGGGGAACTGCCCGCTTCCGCGATCTGCTCCCGCTTCAGGGTCAGCCACCCGGCGATATCGCAGCACCTGCGGGTCCTCCGTGAAGCAGGCCTCGTCGCCGTGGAGCGGAGGGCCCAGATGAGGATATACCGCATGAACCCGGCGAAGGTCCACGAAGTGGAGGACTGGGCGCAGCGCACCCTCGGGCGGTGGAACCAGCGCTTCGACGCGCCGGACGCGGTCCTGGCCGAGGAGAAAAGGAAACGGAGGAAAGGTGGATAGCATGGAAAGCACGGCGAAAGGGAAGGAACTGGTCATAATCCGGGTGTTCGACGCCCCCAGGGCGGTCGTCTGGAAGGCATGGACGGACCAGAAGCTGGTCAAGAAATGGTGGGGCCCCAGGGGCGTGACGAATCCGACATGCGAGTGGGACGCACGGACGGGCGGCCGGATCCATATCGTGATGCTGGCCGGCAAGGAGCTGGGGAGCTTCGCAGGGCAAAGGTGGCCCATGAAGGGCGAGTTCAGGGAGGTCACCCCGCAGGAGCGGCTGGTGTTCGCTTCCGACGCGATAGACGATCTGAAGGACGTGATGCTGGAGAGCGAGGTCACTGTCGAGCTCGAGGAGATGGGCGAAAAGACGAAGATGACCCTGCGCATCGTGGTCACCAGGGTGAGCCAGAAGGGCGAGATGGCGATCCAGGGGATGGAGATGGGCTGGAACCAGCAGACCGACAAGCTCGCCGAGATGGTCGGCGGGATGAGGTGAGCGCATGGCTTCGAAGCGGGAGGCGGCCGTGGATTTCCTGAAGCTCGCATCCTCTGGCAGGGTGCGCGAGGCGTACGACCGGCACATCTCGGCCGGTTTCAGGCACCACAACCCTTGGTTCGCCGGCGACCGCGCGTCCCTTTTGAAGGGGATGGAGGAGAACGCGGCCAGGAGCCCGGACAAGTCTTTCGAGGTGAAGCTCGTCCTCGAGGACGGGGACCTGGTCGCGACATACTCCAATGTCAAGACTGCGGATGCGGACATCGCAGTCGTCCACATCTTCCGCTTCGAGAAGGGGAAGATCGCGGAGATGTGGGACCTGGGCCAGCAGATCCCTGCTGGCATGAAGAACGAGAACGGCATGTTCTAGGGGTGATCTGATGAGGAAGGCATATCTGTTCATGATGGTGTCGCTGGACGGCTACTTCGAGGGGCCAGGGCATGACCTGAGCTGGCACAACGTGGATGAGGAGTTCGTGGATTTCGCCGTGAAGCAGCTCGATGATACCGGCGCGATACTCTTCGGCAGGAGGACCTATGAGATGATGGCCGGGTTCTGGCCCTCCGATTATGCGAAGAAGACGGATCCGGAGACGGCCAGGAGGATGGGCGCGCTGCCCAAGTTCGTCGCTTCGCGGACGCTGAAGTCCGTGGGATGGGAGAACTCCAGCCTGCTCGGGAGCGACGTCGCGGCTGAAGTGACCCGGCTGAAGGGCCAGCCAGGCAAGCCCGTCGCGGTCTTAGGCAGCAACAACCTGTGCGTGAGCCTGATGGAGAAAGGCCTGGTGGATGAGTTCCGCATAATGATGAACCCGGTCGCGATCGGGGCCGGGACGCCGCTGTTCTACGGCCTGAAAAAGAGATACCCCCTCAAGCTCGTCAAGAGCCGGGAATTCAAGTCCGGGAACGTCCTGCTCCATTATATGCCGGCGAAGAAATAGCCCGCCAACGGCTTTCGCAGAAGCCGAGCTGGCAGAACGTTCTGGGTATTTTTTGCAGAAAAGTAACCCCAGTCTCTACTCTCCGTTACCGGAGTCCACGCCAACCCGAAGGGTTGGCCAGTGGACAAAAACGCCCCGGGGAAGATGCCGGCGCTTCGCGCCGTCCTTCCCCTGGGCTCCGCTCACTTCGTTCGCTACGCCCCGGGGAAGATTTGAACTTCCGGCCTGCTGATCTCCACCTTTTAGGACAAAGTGGAGCCAAAACTGGCTCTCCATCTCCTAAAGATAACAGTCAGCCGCTCTACCGACTGAGCTACCGAGGCAAAAAGCAGAAGGTATTTCGGGACTAGCGATTTAAATGCTTGCGCTTTTTCCCTTCCTGGTGGGGGCATCCTGCGCAGGCGGCTACGCTTCCTCGCAGAAGCTCCAGCCGCAGAATTCGCATTCTATGCAGCCTTCGCGGTGGACGAGCTTGTTCTTGCAGCTGGGGCATATTCCGTTCCGGATTAGTTCCGCTACCTCGTCGTCCTTTGCCGTTCAACCGCCGCCGAGAGCCGCCTTTATGCCCTTGAAGAGGCCTTCAGTGGCCGCCTTCATCTTCCTCATGGCCCCGCTGAAGCCGTCGAGGCCCCCGAGCCCCAACAGGATGCGCTCCGTCTCCTTCATCACGTCCTTGTCGGAGAGGTTCGAGTTCCTGTGGATCGTGCCGAGCATGTCGGTGATCCCCCTCTTCGTGGCCGGGAAGTTGCCGTCCTTGAGCTTCATATACATCTTGTTCACGAATTCCTTCGCCTCCGGCGTCTTGAGGAACTCGTCCGAGGTGGACGACCGCACCGATTCGGGAGCCTGCGTGGTCTCGGGCTCCTTCTGCCCTTCGCCCGGCTCCTTCACCATGGGTTTCAGCTGACCTATGAACATGGGCTTAAAACTCATGGCAAATTTAAAAATCTAGTCTTTCCTCCGGGGTCAGAGGCCGAGGTCGGCAAGTATCTTCCCGCTCTTGAACCGCGACTCGTCTATCCTCCTCTCCAGCTTCACGACCCTTACCCCCGGCGGCCTGATGAAATCCTTCTGGTCGTATCCGTAGACTATGACGTCAGGCGCGACCGCCGCGACCATCTTCGCCGGGTCGTCGAAGCCTGAAATGGCTATGTCCACGGGCTTGAGGGCCTCAACCATCATCTTCCGGTATTCTATGGGATGGACCGGCTCCCTCCCCTTCTTCCTGATATGGTCGTCCCGCGCTATCGCCACCACCAGCACATCGCCCTCCTTCCGCGCCTCGCTGAGGGTCGTGAGGTGGCCTATGTGGAGTATGTCGTAAACGCCTCCCGTGAGTACGACCTTTATCCTGCCCCGGGGCTCTTCGCGGAGGTAGAACCTGCCCCCTTTCTCGATCAGCAGGGATTTCTCGTTGTCGGGCAGGAAATGGTAGATGTCCTCGGGTATGCCCCCGTAGGAGAGCTGCATCAGGTAAAGCTTCTTGGCCAGCTCTTTCATGCTACGGATAATCCGCCGGGGTTTATAATAGTCAGTCCTTGACGTCGATCTGCGCCTTCTGCAGCCTGCCGGAATAGTCCACGTACACCGTCTTCACGTGCGAGAACTCGTCGAGCCCCATGATGCCGGCCTCCCTGGTGTGCCCGGTCTTCTTCACGCCCCCGAAAGGCAGGTGCACCTCGGATCCGATGGTGCTCGCGTTCACGTAAGTGAGCCCGGCGTCTATCTTCCCTATCGCGCGGAAGGCGCTGTTCACGTCCCTTGTGTATATGGAAGAGCTCAGGCCGTACTCGACCGAATTGGCCAGCTCGATGGCCTCGTCGAGGGTGTCGAACTCGAGGACCGAGAGGACCGGGCCGAATATCTCCTCCTTCGCGATCTTCATGTCCGGCTCCACCGAATCGAAGATGGTCGGAGGGTAGAAATACCCCTTGCGCGAGGGCTTCCTCCCTCCGCAGAGCATCTTCGCCCCCTCCTCGTGGCCGATCTGCACGTAGCGCTCGGTCTTCTCCAGCGCGGCCCTGTTTATCAGAGGGCCGATCTCGGTGCTTTTCTCCCGCGGGTCGCCGAGCCTCATCCGCCTCGCCTTCCCCACGAGCATGGAGAGCAGCTTCTTCTTTATCTTCCTGCTCGCTATCACCCTGCTCGCCGCCGTGCACCTCTGGCCGGTGGTGCCGAACGCGCCCCAGATTATCCCTTCGAAGGCCAGGTCCAGATCCGCATCCTCCATGACGATTATGGGGTTCTTGCCGCCGAGCTCCAGCCCGACCTTCTTGAGCCCCGCGTTCCTGGTTATCCATTCCCCGGTGTCCTTGGAGCCCGTGAAGGACAGGCCGTCGATCTTCGGGTGCTTCACGATCGCCTCGCCCACTTCCGAAGCCGGCCCGGTCACGAGGTTGACCACGCCCGGCGGGACCCCGGCCTTCTCCATTATCCTCACCAGCTCATACACGCAGAGAGGCGTGTCGGAGCTGGGCTTGATTATCACGCTGTTCCCGCAGACGAGGGCAGGCGCCAGCTTCCAGCCTGGTATGGCTATCGGGAAGTTCCAGGGCGTTATGAGCCCCATCACCCCGACCGGCCTCCGCACCGTCATGGAGAACTTCTCCCGCAGCTCGCTCGTCGTCGTGTTCCCGAGCAGCCTGCGGCCCTCGCCCGCGAAATACTCGAATATGTCTATGGCCTCCTGCACGTCGCCCAGAGCCTCGGGCATCACTTTGCCCATCTCGGTGGCGACCAGCCTCCCCAGGCGCGGCTTCTCCTGCCGCAGCAGCTGGGCGATCCGCAGCAGCACGAGGCCCCTTTTGGGCGGGGGGGTCTCGGACCAGGGGCGGAAGGCCCCGGCCGCGGCATCGACCGCCATCCGAACGTGCTCGGCCGTCCCCTTCGAGACCTTCGCGAGCACGGTCTCATCGGTCGGGTTCAGGTCGTCAAAAGCTGATTCCGCGCTGATCCATTCTCCTCCGATATACATCTTATACGGAGCCATGGTATGGAACGCGTCTTTACGCCATATAAACCTTCCCGCAGATGGATTGCCATGATCCTGCCGAGACAGCATCTGGAGGAGGCGAACATATTCGAGAACCTGCACAGCAGCCAGTACCAGCCGTGCGGCATAGACATTACGCTCAAGGAGGTCTACCGTTTCAAGAGCGCCGGCATGATAGACTTCGACAACAGCGAGAGGAAGCTGAGCGAGGTGGAGCCGGTCGCCTTCGAGCCCAACGAGGGGGAAGCGGGCAAGGTCTTCCTCAGGCCCGGCGCTTACAAGGTCATGTTCAACGAATACGTGAGGATTCCGAAGGATGTGGCCGCACTCTGCCTGCCGCGCTCGTCGCTCCTCCGCTGCGGCGTAACGCTGGAATGCGCGGTGTGGGACCCGGGCTACGAGGGGCGGAGCGAGGCGCTTCTCGTGGTGCGGAACGAGCACGGAGTCGGGCTCAAGAGGAGGGCGAAGATCGGGCAGATGGTCTTCATAACGCTTGCAGAGGGCGCGAGCCATGTCTATGAAGGCAGGTATAAGGGAGAGAACAAATGATCAGAATCCCGCCTCCGCGATCAGCCTCTGTGCCGGCCCATCGCGGAAAATCATCTCGCCGATATGGAAGAATATGAATTCGAAATCGGTGATGTCCGCAGGATCCTTCCCGCTGATCTCGACCAGTTTCCGGACGGCGGCAATCCTATCATCCCGCTCAGACCATCTGAACTTCGAAGGGATCGCGGAGATGTATCCCATCCCGAACAATTCCTCCTTCTTGCCTTCCGCGATGCGCCGCTCCGCCTCGGCCCGTGCTGCATCGACGGCTTGGTTGTCATAACGGATCGTCCCGCTGAGCCGCCCGACCCTCCTGTCCGAAGTGAGCAGTTGGGCGCCGCGATCGATGGCGCTCAGGTATATCAGCGCATCGTCCTTGCATAGCCCGGATGATTTCTGGAACCGCTTCAGCCTGCTTTCGACTGCCCAGCTGACATCCAGGATCTTGCTGCTCCGCTTGATCGTCTCGAGGAATTCAACCATCCGCTCCGGAGGCTGGCGATGCTTCATGAACACCCTCTCCGCTTCCTCAAGGGTCACCACAGAAGTCGCGAGGAGAATCGCGGGCTGCTCCACGAACCGCCTCACGCCGTTCCTCCCATAAAGGCAGTCTATCCAAGCGCAGGTGTCCAGTGCGAGGAGGCCGCCCTTCCATGCGCGATTGGTGCGTATCCTCTCATCCTTCTTCCTTGGCAAGAGCTCCCTGACCCCCTTCTCCGTGACGCAGATATGCCCCCGCTCGATCAGGAACCTCTCGAGCCACGCGCCGAACTCGTCCCGCCTCCTGGCCATCTCAGGGCCGAATCTGAACTCCGGCATGAAATTGACCCGGGGGGCAAGCGGCCTCTGATTCATGTTATAATTTAAGATAAGAAGCGTTTTAATCGCTATCTCTTCCTCAGGAACCGCTCCACAGGCTCCTCGAGGCTCCCGACCCTCTCCTTTATCGTGAACGACACGTGGAGTATCGGGATATCCACCTTCAGCACCCTTGTCAGGTCGGTCGGCGTGCCCGACACCACTATCTCGGCGCCGCTGCCGTTGATCGTAGCGGCGAGGTCTTTCAGTTGCTTCTCGAAATAGCCCATGGAGGGCACCACGCTCTCCAGGTGCTCGTACTTCTCGTACGTCTCCTTTATCGAGCCGACCGCGAACGGCCGCGGGTCGATGATCTCCGCCCCGCGCCGATGGGCGTATTCGAATCCCGCCCCGAACTTCATCCCCCCGTGCGTCACGGTCGGGCCGTCCTCCACCACGATGACTTTCCTCCCCTGGAGGTTCATCTCGCGGTCGGCGCGCAGCTCCATCTCGGTCTCGACCACTTTCGCGAGCGGGTTCGTCGCCTCCGCATGCTTCCTTATCCTCTTCACGTCGAGCGAGGCCTCGCTCGACTTGTTGATGACTATGACGTCTGCGGCCCGGAAATTCGTCTCGCCGGGGTAATACCACATCTCATGGCCCGGCCGGAGCGCGTCCGCCACGGTGAAGAGGAGCCCGGGCTTTATGAACGAGAGGTCGTTGTTGCCCCCGTCCCAGAGGATGACGTCGGCCTCCTTCTCGGCCCTTTTGAGGATCTCGGCATAGTCGATGCCGGCATAAACGACCGAGCCGTCCTTGATGTGCGGCTCGTACTCCTCCCTCTCCTCTATGGTGCAGTCGTTCTTGTCGAGGTCCTCCAGCTTGGCGAACCTCTGCACCTTCTGTTTCTCCAGGTCGCCATAAGGCATGGGATGGCGGATGACGGCATACCTTATCCCCCTGGCCCTGAGCATGCGCGTTATGGTCCTTGAAAGGGCGCTCTTGCCGGCCCCGGTCCGCACCGCCGTGACAGCGATGACCTTCTTCTTGCTCTCGAGCATCGTCTCCCTGGGCCCCAGCAATATGAAGCTCGCGCCTTTCGCCTGCGACCGCGAGGCCAGGTGCATCACGTACTCGTGCGAGACGTCCGAGTAAGAGAAATACACCTCGTCGACCTTGTTCCTCTCGATCAGCTTCTCAAGGTCCTTCTCCTCATATATCGGGATCCCCTTAGGGTAACCCTTGCCGGAAAGGGAAGCGGGATACCTCCTGTTGGCGATGTTCGGTATCTGGGTGGCGGTGAAACCGACGACCTCGTACTCCCTCTTGCCCCTGAAGAACATGTTGAAGTTGTGGAAATCCCTGCCCGCGGCTCCTAGGATGAGGACCTTCTTTTTCATGAACCCCATACTTGCTAAACTTTTTTTATCCTATCCACATGATCACGGAAGATGGCCCGGCAGATGGCGGATGATCGATGTCGCTCATCCGGCTCTTTTCGGCCTGATGAGGAACACGTAGGCGAAAGCGGCGATGAAGATCGCGAGAGGGACCAAAAAGAGCGGATTCCTCAGAGAGGCCAGAAACGCGTAGTAGATTATCAGCAGGGTCAGGCAGGCGAATGCGGCTATAGTGACGGATGCGACTATCCTGGGGAGGAGCGGTTTCCCGTCTTGGCCGCCAGCAGGTTCTCCGGAAGGGCCCATCAGGATCGTTAAGGGAGTCAGCCTAATAAAGCCAGTGCAATATGACTCCTGCATGCGCATCGTCATAGCGCTCGGAGGCAACGCCCTCCAGCCGAAGGGGGGGAAGGGGACGGCCAGGGAGCAGGAGGCCGCCGCTGCCCGCGCCCTCCACAGGCTCGCCGTGGCCATGCGAGGCCATGAGGTCGCGCTCACCCATGGGAACGGCCCGCAGGTCGGCTCGCTGCTCCTCCAGCAGCAGGCGAGCCGGGAAGCGCCCCCCATGCCCCTCGATGTCCTGGACGCCATGACGCAGGGCGAGATCGGCTACTTCATACAGCGGTCGCTGCCGCGCCGCTCGGCCGCGATCCTGACGCGGGTGGAGGTGGACGAGCGCGACAGCGCTTTCAGGCGCCCCACCAAGCCCATCGGGCCGTTCCACAGGAAGAAGGGGAAGGGGATGGTGATGGATGCGGGCAGGGGATACCGCCTGGTCGTTCCCTCCCCGATGCCGGTCGATATCCTGGAGAAGGAGGCCATACTGGCCCTGCTCAAGAAAGGGTTCATAGTTGTGTGCGGGGGCGGAGGAGGGATCCCGGTCGCCAAGGACGGCCGCGGCCTGCAGGCGGTGATCGACAAGGACAACTTCTCCTCGCTCCTGGCCACGCTGGTCGGGGCGCATACGCTCATCTTCGTGACCTCCGTCGATGCGGCCTGCACCGGTTTCGGCACCGCCGGCCAGAGGGAGGTGCGCAAGGCCGATGCGCGCCGCATGGATGAGCTCCTCGAGGAAGGCCAGTTCGCAGAAGGCAGCATGAAGCCGAAAGTGTCGGCCGCGCTCCGCTTCCTGGGCAGGGGCGGGAGAAGGGCCGTCATCTGCTCGATAGGCAACGTCGGCGCCGCGCTGCGGGGCAAGGCCGGCACGACGATCGTCTGAGCGGCCGCTGGAGTGGTTTTAAAGCTTGCATCGGACTCTCACGCATGGCCATGAAGACCTGCCGTGCAGAAGCGAGCGAGGACAGGATATCGGACGCTTTCCCCCGCATCAAAGGGCCCCAGGCCCCCGACGCGCACCCCCTCCATGAGAACGTCCTTGCGCTTCCGTCAGCGTCATCGCGCGACTTCCGCACCCTCGGCGAAATGGCGGATTATGTCGACTCCCATGATCCGGAAGGGGCAAGGACGCTCAAGCACCACAATCTTATCGCGCTCGTGAGCTGTATCGAGCTTTCCGGAAGCGATGAGCGGTCGAAGTCCCTCTACTCGGCTAGGCTCAGGTGGCGCCTTTCGAAGCTGCCCTCCGCGGCCCTCGGCCTCCTGGAAGAGAAATCGCCCTCGGATATCGTCCGGGCTGCCGCATCCGGCCTGCTCCAGGAGCGGGATCCTACACGTCGAGTATGACGAACGCCCTCCAGCCGCCTTCCTTCTCCTCGACCTTGAACATGTGCCAGCTGACGGCCTTCACGTCGACTAGCAGCTCGTGCTTTTTTGGGTCGATGGGCTCGCCTTTGATGCTCGCCCGCAGCTTCAGGCCTTTTCCGCCTTCGCTTATCTTGAGCCTATACTCCCGGAAAAGCAGGACGTCCGCATCCTTGTAGAATATGAGCTCCTGGAGGAACTTGTGGAGCAGCCTCTCGGCGTCCTTCTCGTCCAGCTCGAACCTCCTCTCCTCCTTCGCGCTCACGCTGGCGAGGTCCTTGACCTGGGTGTTCATGAGCGCTTCGCCGGCGCTCACGAACATCTCCTCGATGGTCCTGCCGCTGGCCTCGAACGCAACGTCCGCTATCGATACATCATCCACGAACCGATAAGGCATTTTTTTCCTCCAAGGGATGCCGGCATTTTCGCGAGCGGCTGCGAGCGAAAATTAGCAACCGCGTTTTTGTGCCCTTTTTTCTAAAAAGGGCGAACCAGTCCCCCCAAGCCCCTCATTCGCTTGGCATAAGTTGGCCATATCATCGGGGCTCCGGGATCATCCGGAGATGGATCGGCGGCAAGCTATATAATGCACCGCTCCATCAGCTCCCTGACCTCCTCCCTGCGCTTAGACGCCCCCTTGCCTATGAATACGAGCTCGGTCCTGTAGCAGTCGTACTCCTCGATGGAGTACCTTCCGGCCACGTAGTTGACGAAGAATCCCGCCTCGCTGGTCGCGAAGAAGCCCTTGCACCGATATATCTCCGGCGGAAGCGCCTCGATGGCCTCGACCATCCTGTCCCTGTCGAACCTCTCGTCCGACACGAAATCGAAATAATCGAACTCGATCCGATGGGTTTTGTGGGGGTGGAGGGGCGCGGCGCGCTTCACCCCGAACAGCACGGCCGTATCGAACTCGCACTTCACGGTCTCGATCATGACCGAGCGCGGGTTGAGGCGCCGGACTCCGGCAGACACGCCCTCCAGCGCCCGCTCGTCGATGAGGTCGATCTTGTTCATCACCAGGATGTCCGCCAGCTCGATCTGCTCGCGGCCGGTATGCCCAAGCGACGGGAACCTCACGAGCGAATCGCAGTCGACGACCGTGACGATGGCGTCCAGCCTCACCCCGTCTATGTTGTCGATGACGTCCTGCGCCAGCGCCGTCGGCTCGGCCACGCCGGTCGTCTCGACGATTATCCATTCAGGCTGCACCTTCTCGAGCATCTCCTTCACTGCCGCCTCGAACTCCCCCGAGAGCGAGCAGCAGACGCAGCCCCCCGATAGCTCTGCCATCCGGATGTCCTTCCCCTCGATGATGCGGCTGTCTATCGCTATGTCGCCGAACTCGTTCATCAGTATCGCGATACGCATCCTGCTCTCGTCGGCTATCCTGCGGAGGAGCGTCGTCTTTCCGGAGCCGAGATAGCCTGTTATGATCGTGACCGGGACAGACATGCGTTTAATGGACAGGGAAACGGTTAAATCGTTTGGGGGTAAATGGCGGAGGCGCCGGATGCTCTCAAACCGCCGCCGGCTCCTAGCCTATCCGCTTTCCGTGGAAGCGGGGCACCGAAGACGAGCGCGTGCCGGCGCAAAGCAGGGGCCGATTAACCCGGCTCATCGGTTCCCCCGTCCCATCCCATCTCTGCGAGCTTCCTGCGCAGCCGCTCGAGGCTCTCGTTCTCTATCTGCCTCACCCTCTCGCGGGAAAGATCGTATCCCTTGCCGACCTCCTGGAGCGTGTGCTCCGCCCCGTCGAAGCCGAACCTCTTTATCATGATATCCTTGGCCCTCGGGCCGAGCGTGGCGAGGAGCCGCTGCACGACCGCCTTCCGCTCCGAGGCTGAATACAGCTCCTCGGAGCTTTCGGCATACCTGTCGGGGAGCGTCCCCATCCTGTCCTGCTCATCATCTTCATCCTGCCTCCACCGGACCTCCTCCATCGCGGCCATGTCTCTGATCGCGGCGACTTTCTTGGGTTTCAGGCCGGTCCCTTCCGCTATCTCCTCATCGGTGGCCGCCCTTCCGTTCTTGGCCCGGAATTCGGCGCTGAACATGTGCACCTTCTTTGCAAGCTCCTCCATATGCACCGGCACCCTCACGGTCCGGTCCTGGTCGGCCATGGCCCTCTGCATGTAGCTCCTTATCCACCAGGTGGCATACGTCGAGAACTTGTATCCTTTCCTGTAATCGAACTTCTCCATCGCCTTCTCGCTCATGCCGCGGTTCCCTTCCTGGACCAGGTCGTTGTATGTCAAGTGCCGGAGCGCCCTTCCCCGGCACATCCTGCCGGCCATCTTGTGCACCATTCCCTGGTTCGACTTCACGACCACGCTCCTGATAAGGCGCCTCTGGGACTCGTGAGCGGCGATCTCTTCCTGGATCTGTTCCATCGGCTGCCCATTTCCCTCCTTCGCCATCTTCCGGAGGCTCCTGAGCTCCTTGCCTATCTTCCCGTACAATCTGAATATCCAGGCTTCCTCCTCTCGCTCCAGGGGCCTTTGCCTCCTAGCCGAGAGGGCGTTCAGCCTCGAGGAATCGCCGGGGGTGGGCGCGGGCTCCTTCGCTATGTGCTCGCTGGCCGGATCGAGGAGCCTGAAAGGCTGCTTGCCGGTGTCCTGCCTCTTCCCTTCTGCTTCAAGCGGGAGGTTCAGTACCATCGTATCCTATAGACCTGAAATGATTTATAAATAGTCGCACTTCGTGGGAATGAACGGAACAACCGGACGGCAGGCGGCCTCGCTTTAAATAACGGTCCCTGGAACTAACCCCCATGCGCAACAAGCTCATCGGGCCGCTGAGGCAGGGGAAGGCGGACCTCACCTTCAGGCTCGGCGCGAGGGACGTCCTGGTGGACCGGCTCTTCGACCCTCAGGACCAGATGGAGGCGTTCGCCAAAAGCGTCGTCCCGAAGAAGCTCTCGGTGCTCTCGCTCCAGCTCCAGTGCCTCGGATGCCCTGACGAAGGGATCGAGAGTCTCCTCCGCCACCTGGCCGTGGAGAAGCGGCTGAGCCTTCGCGAGCTCTCGGACTACCTCGACATCGTTGGGACCTGCGTCGGCAGCCTGCCGCAGCCGCTGGATGTGATCCGGGCAGTGGCGGACAACGCCCTCGGTTTCCAGCCTGACGGCCGGAGCGCTCTGGCTTGCGCCATGCGCCTTCTCCGCGATTTCGCTTCCATGCCCCCCAGAGACGCCCCGGCGGCACTCGCCGCGCTGAGAGGGAACTAGCCCTTGACGTTCCCTATCGGGATGAGCTTCGCGACCTTCCTGGAGATCCCGGCCTTGTGCGTGGCGTCTATCACGTCGTCGATGTCCTTGTACGCAGCGCCGGCCTCCTCGGCCAGGCCTCCCATCGAAACGCTCTTGACGTAGATCCCGCGGCTTTCCATGTCCTTGAGTAGTTTGTCCCCCCTGAACATGCTCTTGGCCCGGGTCCTGGACATCGTCCTCCCGCTCCCGTGCGCGGTGGTGTAGAACGTCTCGGCGCCGCTCTCGGTCCCGACAAGGAGGTAGGAGCCGGTCTCCATGCTGCCCCCGATGATCACGGGCTGTCCGTCGTCCCTGTACCTCGGCATCAGCTCCGGCCTCCCCGGGCCGTACGCCGCGGTCGCTCCCTTCCGGTGCACGATCAGCTCCCTCCACTGCCCGTCCACCTTGTGCTTCTCCAGCGAGGCGCGGTTGTGCGCCACGTCGTATACCTGCTTCATGCCGAGCTTCTCCGCATCGGTCTTGAAGACCTCGGCGAAGGCCTCGCGCAGGCGGTGGACTATCGTCTGCCGGTTCGCGAAGCTCATGTTCACGCCGCACTTCATGGCCGAGAAATAGTCCTGGCCCTCGGGGGAATTGAAGGGCGCGCAGGCCAGCTCGCGGTCGAGTATCTTTATTCCGTACTTGCTCTCCATGACGTTGAGGAAGACCTCAAGGTAATCGGTCGCCACCTGGTGTCCGAACCCCCTTGAGCCGCAGTGGAACATTATGACGACCTGGTCCTCGAACAGGCCCCACTTCTTCGCCAGCGCCTTGTCGATTATGTTCTCGGGCTTCACGTGCTGTATCTCCAGGTAATGGTTCCCGCTGCCGAGGGTGCCTATCTGGTCCTTCCCGCGGTCGACGGCCTTGGCGCTCACCTTCCGCTGGTCCGCGCCCTCGGCCCTGCCACGCATCTCGGTGACCTCGAGGTCGTCGCTCCAGCCGTAGCCCTCCCGGACGCACCACTCGCCCCCCTCCTCGATAACCTTCCTGAAGGTCGCCGAATCGAGCTTGACGAAGCCCTTGCTTCCCACTCCGGCCGGCACCCGCTCGAAAAGCCGGTTCACCAGCTGCTTCAGGTGCGGCTCCACGTCCCTGACCGTGAGGTTCGTGAGTATGAGCCTCATGCCGCAGTTGATGTCGAAGCCGATGCCGCCAGGGCTTATCACGCCCTCGTTCGCGTCCATCGCCGCGACGCCGCCGATCGGGAACCCGTAGCCGCTGTGGCCGTCGGGCATGCAATAGGCGTATTTCACTATCCCCGGGAGGGTGGCGACGTTGGTTATCTGGTCGTACACGTGGAGGTCCATCTGGTTCAGCACCGCCTCGCTCGCGTAGATCCTGGCCGGCACCCTCATCCCGTCCTTGAAATCGGTGCCCACCTCCCACACGTAATCGCTGATCTTCTTGAAATCCGGCTTCCTGAACTCTCGGTTGAAATCCATTAACGCACCTCGAATCGATAAAACGAGACAACCATAGATAACAGATAATTAAATTAAGCTTGATGGAGTAATTTTACCATGGTCGACAACCCCGATAGCCTCAGGAAGCAGGCGCATTCCATCGCTTCGAGCGCAAGGAGGCCCGACGAGGCCTGGTCCGAGCTGAGGATATGGGCTAGCGGAAAAGGCCCGCTCGCCAGCAAGTTCGCCATGATCGAATTCGTCTCGCTCCACGGGAGCAGCCCGGAGGCGGCTCTCCTCATCCCCCAGCTGATGCGGGACAAGTCGCTCTCCTCAGCGGAGAGGAAGGAGATGCTCTCGATGGGATTCCGGAGCGAGATCGAGCCGAACGGGGTTTCGGTCAGGCCGAAGTTGGACGCCCCCAAAACCGCCTCCGCGCTCGCGCCGCGGGCGCAGGTCCAGCTCCAGCGCGACTTCCATGATCCGCGCGAGATGCACCTGGCCCTCCGCGAGCAGGCGGTGCCGGCTCTCCAGCTTCCGGCACGCTCGGCCAGGTTCGACGCGTCGAGGAGCCCTGACAGCCACGTGTTCAGCGCAGGCTCGCACAAGGGGGAGCGGCTCATCCGCAACCTCGTTGAGAAGATGCGGGGGCATTCGGCGCCGGAGCACCCGGTCCAGGTCATGAGCGGGGATGCGAGGCCCAAGCCGAAGGCGGCAAGGAAGCCGGCGAGGAAGAAGGCCAGGAAGATAGCCCAGAGGAAAGCCCCGAAAAAAACCAAGGCCAAGGCGCGCAGGAAGTGAGCAATAAAAACGTTCTCTGATCGGGGGATTGCATGCGGTACCTGGCGTTCCAGATTCTCCTGCTCTCCCTCTCATTCTCGGCCATAAGCCTCGCCAACATGACGGGGAATGTCGATCCGGCCGGGACCGGCCACATCAGGCTCATCGCGGAATTCGCGGGTGCCGAAGGCAGGACTGTAGCCCTAAACATCACCGGCCCGCTCGACAGCCTCGTGGTCAGGGACCGCAGCGGGCTCGTCCTCTCGCCGAAAGTGGAGGACCAGGACGGCTACACGCTGGTCTTCGTAACGGTGCCGGTGGACTACCTCGAGTACGACATCTCCTCGGATTCGTTCACGGACAAGAACGGCTCCGACTGGTCCTTCGACCTCGTCATGGGCTCCTCCGAGAACATCTCGGACTTCGAATCGACGATACAGCTCCCAGCCGGGGCTGTCGTCAAGAGCACCAACGGCGCCGTCCAGCAGGCCGGCGACCAGCTGAGCATCTCATGGAGCGGCTCGGCCCTCGACCCATCCAAGCGCGCCCACCTGAGGGCGGGCTACGAGCTCTCTCCTGACCAGGGCAGCGCCGACCCCACCGCCTTGATGGTCGGAGGGATCGCGATCCTTGCGGTCGTGATCATTGCGATAGCGTTTCTATCGGCCCGGAAATCCGCGCGCGATTCGGAGGGGAGGAAGGGACCAGGGGTGGAGGAGGCGAAGGCGGTCGCGCAACCCGTCTCGCCCCTAGAATCCAACCCTGTCTTCAGGACCCTGGACGAGACCGACAAGGAGATCGTCCGCGAGATCTCCGCCCAGGGCGGGAAGACGACACAGGCGCACCTCTATCTCCAGACCCACCTCCCCAAAGCGACGCTCTCACGCCGCATGGCCTCTCTGGAAAGCAAGGGCATGATACAGCGGTCGCAGAAAGGCAACCGGAAGCTCGTCTCCCTGACCGATGTCTTCGGCAAATGAATATCGTTTCCCACGTTCCACTCGTTCCGCGGCACTTATATATACGGTTCCGCGGCCTTTTCCTTGCCTCCGGAAGGGGGCAAGAGGTGTGACAATGGAATACAAGCATGCGGTCCTCATCGCGTTGCTGCTTGCAATGCCGCTCGTGAGCGCGGATTCCGGGAACCTGACTTCCCAGTATCTGAGCGCCTCGGCACAGCAGGTGAAATGCAAGACGGACTTTATGGTTGGAGTGATAGACAGCATAACCTCGACGGTGAACAACTCCGGCTCGCTCAGCTCGTTCGCCAGCGCGCTGCAGAGCGACGAATCGCAGCTCCAGACCTACGCCGACGGCGGCCAGGTCGACAGCTATCGGAGCTACCTGCAGGGCACCTACGACCCCGAGCTCAAGTCGGCCAGGGACGCCATCGTCCAGTGGAGATTGGCCGACGGCAGGAACACCACCGCCTCGGAGCGCCAGACTCTCCGCTCGGACTACGCGAGCCTCCGCTCGACCTTCGACAGCTGCGAGCTTTCTGCGGTCAAGGACTACGCGGACGCGAAGGTGACCGGGTACCAGGCGATTCTCGCCGAGTATCAGAAGAAGGCGGACAACCTCAGCGCCAAGGGCATCGATACGAGCAACCTGACCAGCCTGATATCGCAGGCGCAGAGCACCATCGTGACGCCTCTCCAGTCGGCCCTCGATTCGGCCAACGACTCCAAGGGCGTTGCGGACGCCGTGCGCTCGTACTGCCTCTACAACGGCTGCAAGAACGGGACCAACTTCCATTTCGCCGCGAAATGGGACATCGCGAAGCTGACGGCCATCGAGTCGTATGTGCAGTCGAAGCCGGCCTCGGCCAACTTCACGAGCCAGCTGGGCCAGGTCACGAGCGACCTCACCTCCGCCAGCGCGATGCTGCAGGGGATAGGCACCTCTGACTACCAGCCCGGCCAGCAGGCCCAGGTCTGGGACCCGATCAAGGACGCCGCCAATGTGCTGACGCAGGTCATCCACGGGATGAGGTCATGAACAGGAGCCTCATCCTAGGAGGCCTGGCCCTGCTCCTGCTGCTTGGATGCGCAGGCAGGCCGGGGTATCAGGCCCCTGCGCAGCCTTCTCCCGCTTCCAGCGGGATGCAGATCGGCGACTCGGACATAGCTCCCCAGCCGACCGTCAACGAGAGCGACACCCTCTCAAACGAGCCCGTCGTCCCTCCTGACAACGGCAGCACTGCCGAGGCGGGGAACTCTACGCCGGCCAGCGGCTCGCAGAACCTGAGCGCCGGGAGCTTCCCCAACGACTCGGACCTTTTGGTGGACAACACCACCAACGAGGACCTGATCAGCCAGCAGGATGTTGTCGAGCCGCCCTGAGCCTTTTTTCCCTTTTTCCTATATTTTATAAAGATTCCTCAGTTAATTGTGTTTGAGCTCCTGTAGTCTAGTCCGGTCAAGGACAACGGACTCTCATCCGCCTTTTGGGAAAAGGCGGCCCAAAACTGGCTGTTGGAAAACCCTGAAGGGTTTTCCGGCCTCTTCACAAGACCATTTTTGCGAGCGAAAAGCGAGCAAAAATTAGCAAGTCTGTTTTGGTCCCGCTTTTCCCCAAAAGCGGGGAGGCCTCCGTAAACCCGGGTTCAAATCCCGGCAGGAGCATTGTTTTGCTAAAATTTCCCGAAGGGAAATTTGCAAAACTCACACTTACAGAGAAGCTCTTCCTTATCAGCTATCGTCCGGCTTCCTTTATGCTCCTGACGTACTCGTACCATGCGGGTTTCGGCTTCCCCTGCACGGTAAGCAATCCGAAATAGTTCTCCATCGCCGGGAAGGACTTCCAATAGCTGTCCGAGAACCGGTAAACCCCTAGTCCGTGTATCTTCTCGCTCTCAAGCGCGTGCTTGCATGCCGAAGCCACGTACTTGGCCTGCTTGTCCTCGTTGAACCACAGGATGTGCGGGCCGGCCGGATAGCCGGTCTCGATTATATAGACCGGAAGCCCGGACTCCTTCGCGGCCACATCGGCGAACTTGCCCATGCCGCCCGCGCTCGTCCTGTTCGGGTCATAATAGCTCGGATAAGGATCGACCCCGATGATGTCGGAATACTTCGCGTACATCTTCCACTTCCTCCTCGATCCTATGTAGCCCAGGTTGATGACGATCTTCGATCCCGGGGACTCGGCCCTCACGACCTCCGAGAGGGCTTTCAGCACCGGCTCCTTGTTCTTCTCGTCGAGCCAGATCCACCCGGTCCGCCAGTCGGCTATTGTGTGCCCCAGCCACCCGTTGACCTCGTTCTCTATCTGCCAGGTATCTATCTTCCCCTTGTAATGCCGCACGATCTGCGTCGATGACTCGACCAGCTGCGGGATATACGCCTTCAGGTCTGAAGTCGCCGCGTTTTTGGGCACGAATCGGTTGTATCCGTCTCCCACGACGGCTATGATCCCGATCCCCTCCTCGTTCATCTCATCCACGAAATTGTCGAGAGGGAACCTGTAGGCGTCGCCGACCCTGGGCTGGAAGAAGTTCCAGGGGAACCAGCACCTCACGAAGTCCACCCCGCCCCTCTTCAGGAACGCGGCCACCATCTTCGCCAGCCTTCTCGTGTCATGCTTGTTCTCGTCCGCGACGAGGGATCCTCTGAAATCCCTGTTCCCGCGCTCCTCCGGGGTTTTGCCGTCCGCCGAAGGGAGGCTGAACCTGCCGTTGTACGTCCTCCTGGCGAGCAGGTGCGGTATCACGATCGATGGCGGATCCGGCAGACCGGCATATCTCCACATGTCGTCAATGTCCACGCCGAAGTTGAACTTGCCGCCCAGGACCTTGAAAGCCATGCATGGATAGGCGGATGGAAACTATATATCACCTGCGCTCCGGCCCCCCAAGGCGAGGAGCGGCATGAGATCTGGCACCCCCGATTCCCGCGCAAGAAGCCGGCAGGGCAACGAATTTATACCCTTCTATAGATTACGTCGGTTATGGCAATCGACATGATACTGAAAGCGGACGAAGACGAAGATTGGGATGACGAAGACACCGAAGAGGACGAGGACGAAGGAGAAGAAGAGGAGGATTAGAACCGCCGGCCATCGCTGGCCGGCGAAAGCCGATCCCCGGGTTTCCCTTTTTCCGGATCTACTTCATCCTGCTCGCGACCCAGCCACCTGCGAACTCGCCCTCGGAGCCGTATCTCCAGACGCCGCTCAGGTTGTTGCAGTCGCTTGACATGTTGAATATCGCGTCGCCTGCGTTCTCGGGCGGCTGGTAAGCGTTCTCGCTCGCGTTCTCTGACCACCATCCGCTCATCGTCCCACCGCTCACGGTCCCGTTTATCCTGCCTTCGTCGAAAGTATAATTGCCGGTCACGCTCGGGCCGCTCTGGACGAGGTCCATCTCGCCCCAGTTGGTGCTCCACTTGCCGGTGAACGAGCAGCCCTGCGGCGCTCCGCCGCTCTGGGTCCCTGCGCACCCTGCGAGCGCTATCGCGGCGGCTAATAGGATCAATATCGAACGCCTCATTCTCTCACCTCGGAGGCATATCCCAGCTGGATTAAATAAGGACTCTTTTTCACAGGTCGATGACGGCCTGCTCGGAGAGATAATCCGGGACATCCCTGTGCCTTCCGACGTGACGTGGCCAGTCGTCGAGGTCTATCTGCACGCGCTTGTCCGTGCCTTCCACGCGCGCCATCCAGTCCATCTCCGGGACGGCCTCGAGCGAGATGGAGCCGCCGGCCGTGAGGTCCTCGACCAGCATGGCATGGAGCGGCCGCTCCCTCCAGGACGGCTTGTACCTGACGATGATCGAGAAGCCGCTGACATAGGATGCCGCGCCGCTGCGCATGAACTCTGATATGCTGGAGCAGCCGCCGAACTCCTCCGCCCAGCAGTACGCCTCCTTGCAGAACAGCTCGAACCCGAGCGTCCTGCCGCTCCCCGTCTCCCTCATCCTCGCCGCCAGCGCGTCCGTCCTCGCCCTATCGCCGAAGGGGATAGGCTCGCGGAACTGCTCCCTGGTCGCCACCCACACTCCGCCCGGCAGCCCGCCGAGCCGATAGTGGATGTTGTTCGTGCCGTGGCCGATCATCTCCCCGAGCTTCCTGCCTTCGAGCAGGTGGCCCCTGAGCTTGCTCATCATGGGGCGGTCGTCGAGTATCTGCCTCCTGGCCGCGAGAGTGCGCTGGAAATGGTCCATCAACCCCTAACGTGCGGGAAAAGGTTTATATAGTTTCTTTTTATGGGCAAAAATGTTTGGAGGCGGACCGCCGTGCATGGCCCGCTCACTGCAGCTCCACGCTCTCCCCGATGCGCGGTATGTGGGTCTTGTAGCCTACGCTCCGCAGCCGCTGCTCGAGGTCCTTGGCAGAGGTCTCCTCACCGTGCACGATGAAGAGCTTCTTCGGCCTCCGGCGCATCTTCCCCAGCCACGCCACCAGGCCCTTCCCGTCTATGTGGGACGAGAAGCTGTCTATGTGCCGCACCTTCGCCTTGACAGCTATGTCGAAGCCCATGATCTGGACCCTCTTCGCGCCATCGAGCAGCTCCCGCCCGAGCGTTCCCTCGGCCTGGTAGCCGACGAAAAGCAGCGTGTTCTTGTGGTTCCAGAGGTGGTGCTTCAGGTGGAACTTTATCCTTCCGGCGGTGCACATCCCGTTGCCGGCGATCACTATGCACGGGTTGCGGTAATCGTTCATGGTCGCGGAATCCTCGATGCTCTTGAGGAAGCGCAGCCTCTTGAAGGTGAACGGCGTCTTGAACTCCTTGCGGAGCGCCTTCGAGAAAAAATTCATATTGGCGTTGAAGACCTTGGTCGCCTCGATCGCGAGCGGGCTGTCGAGGAAGACGAGCTCCTCGGGCAGGGTCCCGTCCCTCTCCATCCGGTGGAGGTAATATATTATCTCCTGCGTCCGCTCGACGGCGAACGAAGGGATCATGAGTATCCCTCCCCTGCGGTGGGTGTCAACGACCTCCCTCGAGAGGCTCGCCTGCCTGCTCCTCACGTCGCCGTGGGTCCGGCTCCCGTAGGTAGATTCCACGAGCATGTAATCGGCCTCCTCGAGGATCTCCGGGTCCTCAACGACCGGCGTCCCTCCCTGGCCCATGTCGCCGGTGAAGACTATCCTCTTCGCCTTGCCGTGCTCGGTCACCGACACCTCGATCATGGCCGAGCCGAGGATGTGGCCGGCGTTCCTGAACCTGAACCTCACCGATTCCGAGATGTGGTGCACGCGGCCGTAGTGGAGCGAATGGAAGTAATGGAGGGCGACCTTCACGTCCTCCATCGTGTAGAGCGGCTTCCGCAGCGGGAGCCCTTCCCTCATCCTCCGCCGGTTCTCCATGTCCGTCTCCTCCTTGTTGACGGTCGCGGAATCCTCGAGCATTATCTTGGCCAGGTGAGCCGTGGGCGGGGTCGCATAGATCGAGCCCCGAAAGCCAGAGCGGACCAGCTTCGGGATGAGGCCGCAGTGGTCTATGTGCGCGTGCGTGAGGAGCAGCGCGTTGACCTTCTTGGGGTCGAACCCGAATTTCTCGTAGTTGCGCCGGACGGTCTCCTTCCCGCCCTGGAACATCCCGCAGTCGATGAGGATCCGCTGCCCCCCAGCCTCGAGGAGATAGCACGAGCCGGTCACCATGCCGGCGGCCCCGTAGAACGTCAATCTCATGCTCAACCTTTGGGTCGGTTGTTTAAGAACCTTCTGCGGATGGAAAAATTCCGTCCGTCAGCGCCCAGGAAAGCCTTCCACACGGAAATATTCCACCCCCCGGCCGGAAAGGTCTAAATAGCCGTGGAAATCTCTTCCCTTATGGTCCCGAACGCCGTCTACCCTGGGAAAAACGGGCCGAAATCTGTTTCACCTCTGGCTTCGGGACCATTGCGCTTCGTCGTCCTGGATTTCGATGGGACGCTCACCGACTCCTGGAAGGAGGCCGACGGCTTCGCCGAGAGGTACATCTCCGACCTTGCGAAAGCCGTGAGGGCGAGCCCCGCGGCCCTCTCATCGGCCTGGGAATCAGCCTACAAGGCGATCCTCTCGGCGCCATCCGCATACGGGTGGGAGCAGGACGGGAAGATAGTCGCGCCGGCCGCCACGGACCCGTTCATCCTCGCGAACGTGACCGCGGCCAAGGCCCTGGATTCGCTCGGCCTGCTGGAGGACCCGGCCGAGCGCTCGCGCATCCTCGACCCGATCTACCACGCCAATTACGCGCTGAACCGGACAGTGTTCAAGGAAGGCGCCGCGGATTTCCTCAGCAGGCTCATGGAGCTGACTGGCGCCTGCATCGTTTCCGGCTCGCCGACCGATCAGGTCAAGGCGAAGCTTTCGACGCTCGGCCTTGCCGACCCCCCGGCCGTGTTCGGCGGCGCCGGGAAAGGGGAGCTCGATCCGTCCTGGGCCGCGGTGCCGGAAAGCATCGACATGGGGCTGGGGCGGCCTGTGTTCATCCGCAGGAGACGCTACTGGGACATCCTCGAAGGGATACTCCGCCTGCGGGGCATCGGAGCGCCCGACGCCCTGGTGGCAGGCGATATCTTCGAGCTCGACCTCGCCCTCCCGCGGTTCTTCGGCATGCGCATCGCCCTGCTTCCGGCCGGCA
Source organism: Candidatus Micrarchaeia archaeon (assembly GCA_033853355.1). Lineage (GTDB taxonomy): Archaea > Micrarchaeota > Micrarchaeia > Anstonellales > Bilamarchaeaceae > Bilamarchaeum. The sequence goes on from JAWOLP010000002.1 coordinate 36,046, forward strand.
AGGATTCGGCCCCCGAGAGGAAGGCGGTGGCGGAGAGCGGCATGGGCTTCGTCTCTGATTCGCTCGGCTCGTGCCTGGCCAGGATCGTCCAGCTTGTTTGACTGGAATATTTCCAATCTTCAACGTTTTCAAATGTAAAGATTTGCGATTTTTCCTTTTTTCCTGCAAAAAAGCTTAAAAAGCCGGCCCCGGTCATCGCTGCGAGAGGTGAGCGCTTTGGCTCTTGTCGATCTGTGCGAGTACCGGGAGATGAGGAAGCCGCTGAAGGTCATGGACAGCCTTGATGAAGGGAGGGAACGGTTCTCCCAGTTCAAGCCGCTGTCAGAGCGCCTCTCGCGCGAGGTCCGCATGCTCTCCGCAGGCGAGCTGTTCGGCGGCACCTCCGCATTCAACAGGCGCGCGTTCCTCGGAGTCTGCTCGATGCTCAAGCAGGAGCGCTACGACCTTCTCGTGATCAACGGCGGGGCGCTTCCCGAGGTCCCGAGCCGGGGCTCGCGCGGCAACCGCCAGAAGATGGAGTTCCTCATGGAGGGCATCGAGGACATCGAGGATTCCTGCCATGTCATGAGGCGGGCGATGAAGCTCCTGGTCGAATCCGCCGGCAAGACCCCTATCCTTTACGTGATGGGGGAGGAGGACCATGCGAACATCGAGGCGATAACGGACCGCCTCATCGCCGAGTCCAGGAAGGCGGAGCATCTCGGATCGAGGATAGAGAGCCTCAAAGGGGAGGCGGCGGCCCTGGACAGCCGGGTGGCGGGCATGGAGGAGGAGAGCGAATCGCTACTCCGCCAGATGAGGCAGCTCAGACGGCGGGACTCGCGCGCGTCGAAAAGCGGCGGGGGGAGGGAAGGCGTCGAGGAGCGCATCCGGAAGCTGTCGAGGGAGATGCGCGAGGTCTCGCGGAAGAGGGAGGAGCTGATAGGCAGGCGCAAGAAGCTGGGCGAGAGGATCGCGCTGCTCGAGGACGACCTGAAGAACCTCGGCGCAGTCCGCAGGACGAACATCGAGTATCTCACGCCGGCGGAGACGCGGGAGCTCAAGGCGTCCGCGACCGCAGAGTACACGGCCCTGCTACTGCGGCTTTTCGAGGGTGCCGACGTCCACATCGCCTCCCAGAACGTCTCGCTCGTCGAGGTGGGCGGGCTGAGGATGGCCGTCGGCCACAGCCTGGAGAACACCTCCCGGACCGCGAAGCGGACGGCACTGGCTGCAAGGGAGGAGATACAGTCGAAATTCCAGATCTACGGCCTCATCCCTAGGGTCGACCTGTTTTTGTTCTCGCACCATCCCGGGACCAAGGGCTGGGCGCTTCCGCAGGCCTATGCGGACCGGCATCCCCTCTACCTCTTCCAGCAGGGCGGCCTGGCGGACCCGCCGGCCCTCTTCGACGCATACAACCGGAAGATAAAGACCCCGCAGACCGAGGCGCTGGACAAGCACCAGCTGGATTCCGGAGTGAGCGTGATAACCGCCTCCCGCGACGGCTCGCTCTCGTTCGAAATGATCGGCCTCGCCCAGCTCGAGCAGTCCGCCCGCGCCCTCCTCTCCCGCGAATGGGAGGCGCTGCGGAAGAGGCTGGAGAAGCTTGACACGGCCGGGAAGCCCGGGCCGGGGCCCCAGGGCGAAGAGGACGCCGCCCAGACGAGGAAGCTCCGCGCCCAGCTGAGCCTGGAGCTGCCGAGCAGGCTCTCGGACAGCCAGCTCTCGGCGCTGGTGGATAGCAAGGTGCCGCTGGAGCGCATGCTCGAGCCGCCGGCAATCCGCAAGGTCCGCCAGATGATCGCCGAGGTGCACAGCGACTACCACATCGGGATCGGCAATCCGTGGGATTCGTACTCGAACCAGGAGATCATGCGCGCCGCGATAGCCGACAGCAGGGACCTCGGCCGCCCCGACCTCCTGATATTCGGCGGGGACATGGTCGAAGGGACCCTGGGCTCCAAGGCCAACGAGGTCGTGGCCAGGAATTTCCTGGACGAGCGCGAGTTCAGGCGCCTCCTGGAGAAGAGGGTAGAGGGCGATCGGTCGCTTGGCAGGCTGGACTTCGAGCGGGCGATGGCGGAATACTACCGCAGGGCGTCGTACGCCTACACGGTCCCGAACCTCGACCAGCAGATCCACCTCCTCATCCCCCTGCTGGAGCACGCGGCCGATGTCGTGTCGAAGGGCGGCCAGGCGATATTCATATCAGGGAACCACTACAACCAGTCCCACCGCGACGAGCGGCTCGACGAGGCCATCCGGCTCTCGAGCGCGGTCCGCATGATAGGAGGCTTCCGGGACAACGACCCGCGGATACACGTCTTCTACGGGGGTTGGATCGGGAGCGGCCAAGTCACCGTGGACGGCATCCCGATATTCGGCATCCACAAGGCGCGCTCCTCCCGCGACCACGTCACCGGCCTGATGGAGCACAAGACCCTGCAGAGGCGCGAAGGGGTGTTCCTCTTCATCCAGGGCCACCACCATGACATGGCATTCGGCAAGACCGTGGCGGACGCCCATGTGAGCGCCCCCTCGATCGCGCCCATAATCCCATACGTGGACCAGGCCTCGCTGCATGGGGGCCTCCAGGGGTACACCCGGCTTACGATGTGGGCCGACCAGTTCGGCAGGCATTTCGAGAGCCTCGGAGTGCAGAACCGGTTCGTGCCGCAGCTCGAGAAAAGGATGGAAAAGATAGACCCGCTGTTCCTCGAGATCTTCGGGATGATGGTCAAGAAGGCAGCGGGCTCGTGAGATCACTGCACGACATATCCGTCCGAATCGACCAGCACCGCCATGTCGTCGCCCATGTTGTACTCGGCGTCGCCCGAATCATCGCCGAACGACGTCTCGATGAAGTACAGCTTCTGGCCCGGCTCCACCAGGAATGAGCCTCCCTGGTACTGCGGCGAGAGCGCCGTGAGGGTCACGTTCAGGCTGCCGTCCGGCATGGCCGTCCTGTTGTATCCGAAGCCGGCCAGGGCCGCCTTGGTGTTGTCGTCGAGGCTGTCGCCGGAGATCAAATAAGCCGAACCCCAATACTGGGTATCCGAGAGCTTGATGCGGGCGCTCTGGTTCGAAGGCTGGGGCTGCTGAGCAGCCTGCGCCGATCCCCCGGTCTGCTGGGCGTTTCCACCGGCCGCCGGCGCACCGCCTGATGGAGGCGCCCCCTGCGCGCTTCCGCTGTTCTGCTGGGCCTGCATCGCGGGCGGCTGCGCCCCCGTGCTGCTTCCCTGATTGCCCGCGCATCCGGCAAGAAGGAGCGCGGCCGCCAAGACCGCTATCATTGTCCTGTCCATCTCATCACCCTGCGTCAGTCGAACCCCTTCATCCTTGGCCCTTGGGCTGGGAACAATAGAACCACATGTACTTGCGTGAAGGCGCTTATAAACCGCCTCCGAACAATTTTGTTAGGGTCCGTGTCGGGCTGGAATACGGTTATTAACGTTGCCTCCAATAGCCCACCCAGGTGGTTCATTGGCGGAAGTATCGATAGGCAAGGCGGACCTGAAGCCAGGCGCATCCAAGCTCGTCACCGTGGGGGAAAAGCAGCTCTCGCTGGCCAACATCAACGGCAAATACTATTGCATCGACAACCTCTGCACGCACGCGGAAGGGCCGCTCAACGAGGGCGAGATCGGCCTTGTGGACGACTATTCCGTGACCTGCCCATGGCACGGCTCCGTGTTCGATTACCGCGACGGCAAGGTGCTCAACGGGCCGGCCAGGGAGCCCCTCAAGTCGTACAAGGTGAAGGAGAGGGGCGGCGAGCTGTTCATAGACCTCTGAGTGATCCGATGGCTTTCGACCCACTAGAACCATTCGCCGACAAGGCTCTTCTCAAGGAGACGATGGACAGCCTCTCGGCTTTCAGGTACAAGCTCTACGGAGCCATTCCCCTGCGGCTCTACCGCGGCGATCCGACGGCGTACGAATTCGACGTGGACCTGGGCGTCATCCATTTCACGGAGCAGGACTGCAAGGGGCTCAGCGCCATCTTCGAGTCGCTCAACAAAAAGTGGGGGACGAGGATGACCTACTGCATCTATCCCTCCAAGGAAAGCAACCGCGAGATGATACTCAATGTCCGCGGCTCTCCGAAGGCTCCGTCCGAGATAGACTGACCGGACCCTTCCGGCTGCTCAGGACGCTTTCCGCACGGCGAAGAATCCGATGAGCAGCAGTATCGCCGCGCTCCCGCAGCAGGGGTTGCTGGGCTGCTGCGGCTGCGTGGGCCAGAACGAGCCGTTGCCGGCCGGAGGCGTGCTGGGCTGGTAGGGCGCGGGAGGCGTGACGTTCTGCGCCGGCTGCGAGTTGTTCTGCTCCGGCTGGGTATTGTTCTGCTGGGGCTGGGTGCCGTTCTGCTGCGGGGGAGGCTGCGTGTTGTTCTGCTGCGGAGGGGGCGGCGGCGGAGCGGAGATGGCCGGTATGCTGTAGCTCTGGAGCGTCAGCTGCATCGGGGAGCCTCCCGGCGGAGTGACCGTCTCCTGCAGGAGGAGGCCCGTGCTCTGGTCCACCAGGTAGTTGACCGGCGCGCCCTGCACCGTCCCGCTCAGGTTCACGGCGGTCCAGCTGTTTCCGGCGAAGCTCTGCGTGCCGACTGACGACACCGTCAGATCGCTGACGCTGTCGCCTCCGATGACACCGGCGAGGAGCGTGTTGTCGAACCAGAAGTCCTTGTAATCGAGGCTCGCGTTTTCGGAGGCGGTGTACGGGTGGCCCTGCTGCGTCAGCGTGACGACGATGTCCGTCGAATTCCTCGACTGCACGTAGTAGTTGATGTTGCCGCTTCCGGTCATATAAGTCATGTTCGCGCCCTGGGCGACCCAGGACGGAGCCGTGGCGCTCGCCGCGGCTATCAACGCCAGGAATATCGCGATGTTCTTCGAAATCAAGCTATCCCCTCAAATGGTCTATCCTGTTATCTATTAATAAGTTTTTTCCCGGCACGGCGGAAACCTCACGCTGGAAAATTTCCGCTCTCCCCCCATCCAAGGCCTCTTCCGGCTGGAATCTTTCCAAAGCGGGCGGGCGCAGCTCTAAAAAGCCGCCTCAAGCGGGCTCTGCGTGCCAAGGAGAAGGAGCATGGTCGTGGAGGCAGGGCAAGCAGGCGGCAGCGGCCGCTTGGGCGTCCTGCATGAGGGGGCGGTCCCTTCGATAGCCGAGTCGGCCGCGAGGAGCCTCGGGAGGCTTGTCGGGAAGGCGATGGCCGACTTCGAGGCGGGCAAGGATCCGGACGCGGCTTTCCGGGAGTTCGACATCGCGCCATTCACTATCCTCCTCTCGCTCGAGCCTTCCGCCGCCGCCGACGCGCTCTTCTCTTTCATCGAAGGCAGCGGGGAGGAGCGGATGGCGGCCTGCATGTTCGTCTCCTCCGCCATCCTCGCGCTCAACCATGACGAGCCTCTCAGCGCGCGGAGGTGCATCGGCGAGATATGCCGCAAGGCAGAGAAGGACCCGTCATTCGAGCCGTTCTCCCGCCTCGTCCTCCTGTGCATCGCCGATGTGTCGGGCCGCATGGAGGAATCGCTGGACGCCGATCCGTCCGTGAGCGCGCTCGGCCTCTGCTGCATCAGGCGGCTGGCCAGGCGCACTTCCTGAGGGGCTGCTCCGTCTGGTCGCCTGACCGATAGCCGGACGCTTCAGATCAATCCTGCGTGAGCCGGCTGAGCGCTTGCTCTATCGCGAGCCGCATCTCGCGCGCTGACTGGAACCTCTGGCGGGGGTCGCTCTCGGTGGCCTTGATGATTATCTCCGCCACCTCGAGCGGGATGGTCCCCGCGGCCGCCTCGGCCAGGAGGATCGCCGGACAGAGGCGGGTGCCGGCCACCCGCGCCGCGTCGAGCGCCCGGAGAGGGCTCCTGGACATGGCCAGCCCATATAGCATGATGCCGGCCGAAAAGATATCCGCCCGCGGGTCCCCGACCCCGTTGGTCGTCTCGGGCGGGGAGTAAACGGGATTGCCGAACCTCTTTTTCGAGAGCGATGTGAGATCGAAAGCGCCCTCGATATGGGCGAAGCCGAAATCTATGAGCTTGACCTGGCGCATCTCGTCGAGCATGACATTCTTGGGCTTGATGTCGCGGTGGACCACGCCGCCGGAATGGATCGATTCCAGCGCCGAGCATATCCCCGCCGCCATCCTCAGCCCGGCCGGGCGGTCGATGCGATTCAGGTTCCTCAGGGTGGGGCCGGGTATGTACTCCAATATCAGGAACGGCTCGCGCGCCGAATGGTCCGCATCCAGCAGCCTCACCACCGCGTCGCTGCTCGCCCTCGAGAGCGCCCGTGCCTCGTGCTCGAACACCTTCCGGGTGAACTCCGCGTCCGACTCGTCGAGCCCGATCTTCGCGGCGACCGTCCTCATCTGGCGGACGTCCAGCCCCAGATGCACGGCCGCGCACCTGCCCTGGTCGAGCCTCTCGAGCAGCAGGTACCGGTCGCCGACTATGTGGAGATCGGCCGGCCCCCTCGTGAACTCCCTCAGCCTCATCTGCCCCTCCCCCCATGCGGCCTTCCGCAGCAGCGGAAGCCCGTCGAATAATCGTGATATCCCCTCGCGTGCGTAGCGGCGTAATATCCGCAGCCGAGCGGCCTGTCGCTGTAGCAGCTGCCCGCGAATACCCCCATGCCCGAGGGGGACACGTCGGCGGTCCATTCATGGAGGTTGCCCTCCATGTCGAAGACCCCATACCCGCTCACGCAGTCGAAATCCGAGCCGCTCTTCGCCAGGTAGCCTGGCGTCGAGTTGACTATCGGGTCGTTGAACTGCTGGTTGTCCCAGTAATGGCCCGGCACGTTGGGCCCGAAGTATATGCTCATCACGTGCGGCGCCTTCCCGTTGTTGCAGGGGCGCCCGCCCACCGGCAGGAACGGGTAGTCCTCCTTCCGGGGCCCCATGCACGCGGCGAGCCATTCCTCCCTGGTGCAGAGCCTCTTGCCCGCGTTCGCGCAGGCGGCCTCGGCCTCGTACTGGCTCATGTAGCCCTGCGGGAATACGTAAGGTTCGGACACGGCCATCACGCTGTCCATGCTTGAGGGCCGCTCATTGTACGGATGGCGGACGCCGTCCCGCCGCACGAGGCTGGCCTCGAAGCGGTCTATGCAGAATCCCTCCGCGAAAGCCATCCCCTCGCCGCACAGCTCGCCCGAGATCCCTCCCCTCCCCGGGGCGGCGGCTGGGGCGGCGCCCACGCCCGCATCCGGAAGGCCGTTCCCTTCGGAGCGCGCCTCGCAGCTGAGGGTGAGCATGACGGCGAATGCGGCGAAGCCCGCCCGGGCACGGTCCGCACCGCCTTGGCATAGCCTGGATCGCATGATTGTAATCTGCTACAAAGTGTTTAAAAATGGTAATTAATAGCCGCTTCTGGCCGCACTCCACTCGGCTCAGGGTCAGGCATCAATAGTGCCTCGGCACGGGCTTGAACCGGCTGACGCGCACGTCCCGGTAGCCGAGCGTTGGCCCGCCCGCTCCCTTGGCGCAGGTGACGTGCTTGAGCCAGGCCCTATCGTCCCTCTGCGGGAAGTCCGTCCTCCAGTGCGCGCCCCTGGATTCCGTCCTCGCGATGGCGCTCTCGACGATGCAGCCGGCGAGCCTGAGCATGAAGGATAGCTCGTACGCCTCCTCCAGCTCGGCGTTGAACACGCCGCTATGCTCGCTCACCATCACTGCCTCCTTCTCCAGGCGTGCGATGGCCGCGCGCCCCTCCCCGAGCGAAGCGGCATCCCGGAAGGGCCCGGCGTGGTCGTCCATCGCCTTGCCCATCTTCTGGCGCACCTGCCGGGGCATCGCCGCGCCCTTCATGCCGGTGTTGGCGATCCAGGCCTTCTTCCGCTTCTCCTCGCCCTCGAGGATCCCCTTGCCGATCGTGCCGAACGCCTTCCCCTCTATATAAGAGAGCGCGCCCAGGCCGGCCCTCCTCCCGAACACCAGGGTCTCCATCAGCGAGTTGCCTCCGAGGCGGTTCGCTCCGTGCACGCTGACGCACGCGCACTCGCCGGCAGCGAAGAGCCCTGCGACCGTGCTCCTGCAGTCGTTGTCGGTCGCGATTCCTGCCATCGTGTAATGCTGCCCGGGCTGGACAGGCACCGGCTCCTCGAGCAGGTCTATCCCCAGCAGGTCGAGGGCGTTCTTGCGCATGTCCGGGACGCGGGTCATGATCAGCTCGGGGTCGAGGTGCCTGAAGTCTATGTACACCGAGTCGCCGAGGACCCCCCGCCCCTCCTTTATCTCCATCGCCTCCGCCCTCGTCACGACATCCCTCGAGGCGAGCTCCATCTTGTCGGGCGCGTACCTTTTCATGAACCTCTCGCCTTTGGAATTGATGAGATAAGCCCCCTCGCCCCTGGCCGCCTCGCTGAGGAGCTTGTTCGAGCCGCGGAGCGTGGTCGGATGGAACTGTATCATCTCCATGTCCATTATCAGGGCCCCCGCCTCGTAGGCCATAGCGATCCCGTCCCCTGTGTTCTCGGGGTTGGTCGTCTTCCCGTAGATCCTCCCCGCGCCGCCGGTGGCCAGGATGACCGCTTTGGCCTGGACCGGCACGAGCTCGCCGGAAGCCTTGTCTATCGCGACGACCCCGCTCACCCGCCCGCCGTCCTGCGCGATCGCCACCGCCTGCCACTCGTCATGGACATGGACCCCCAGCTCCAGTGCCTTCCGGTAGAGCGAATGGATGAGCGCATGCCCGGTCCGATCGGCCGCGTAGCATGTGCGGTTGAAGCTCATCGCGCCGAAGGCCCGCTGCGCGACATTGCCCGAAGGCGCCTTGCTGAAAGTCACTCCGTACTCCAGCAGCTCCCCTATCACCCGCGGCGCGTCCTTGCAGAGGATCTCGGCCGAGTCCTGGTCGCTGAGGAAGTCGCCCCCATAGACCGTGTCGTATATGTGCTTCTCGACCGAATCCTTGGGATCGAGGGCCGCGTTTATGCCGCCCTGCGCCTGCGTCGAATGGGCGTTGTTCGGGTAAGTCTTGCAGAGTATGGCCGCGTCGCACTTCCCCTTCAGCTCTATCGCCGCCCTGAGCCCGGCGAGCCCCCCACCGATGATGACGACATCATGTTTTCTCATGGCATACCCCCTCCTTGCATGTTTATAATATTTTATCCGAAATAGACGGTAATGGAAGAAGACCAAGAGATGAAAGAGGTCCTCTCGACGGTCTCCGAGAGCGTCGAGAAGAAATTCGGCAAGAGGCCATACCTGGTCATCGTGACGAAGGCGGACCTGTATTTCGCCAGCCCCCAGGACAAGGAGAAGGGGAAGGTGACCGGGACCGCCAATTACGTTTATCTGACCAAGCCGCCCCTGGGGAAGGACAGCGTGAGCAAGCTCCTCATCGACACCACGCGCGTGGCCCTCAACTCCATGGAGAAGAAGGCGACCGAAGAAAGATGATGGCATGGACGGGCGGCCTTCGGAGTTCGCGCTCGGTTTCGGCGAGCGGAGGTTGGAGGATGCGCTCGGGTCCATCTCGAGGATCTCGCCTGCGCTTTCCGCTTCGGTCCGCGCCTCATCAGGTTCGGGCGATCCGCTCGTCCGCATGCGGAGGGCATCGGACGCGCTGCGCGCTGCGGCGGAGGGCATCCGGAAAGACGGGAAGGCGGATAAGGCGATAGAATCCGAGCTCCGCAGATCCCTGGGCAAGAGCTACTCCAAGACCAACGTCCTGGCGATGCTCACCGCGCATGCCGAGGGGCTGCTCGCCCTCTCGACCCCTGCCGGGCTCGGAGGCGCGATTTTCCTCCACGAGGCCGAGGGATTCAGGAAGCGCCTCATCGAGACGGCGCGCGTAAGCGGGGCCGACGAAGCGGCAGCGGACTCTGCGCTCGGCCATCTCGATTCGTGGGTGCGCTCGTTGCTCCTGGGCAGGCAGGCGGACGATCCGGACGACCCCGTGCTGATGCTCTCCTCCTGCGAGGACGAGGCGTCTGCGGCCAGATGGGCCGGCAAGCTGATCGCACGCTGCGTCCATGGCACTGACGACGAGGTTGTGAAATCGCTCATCTCGGAAGCCCTCCATTCCTGGCTGGGGGGCAGGGGGAAGTGAAACCGCCGTCCGACTACTGGTGGCTGCTCATACTCCTGCTCATAATAATCCTCCTCGCCATCTACTGGAGGCGCAGGAAAGGGGAGAAGCGGACGAAACCCGTAAAAACAGATATCCGCACTTAGACTGCGCTATGCTCATCCACAATCCCTTGCTCAGCCGGATCGAGCTCAACCACCCTTCCTACGCGAGCCGTTCAGACGTGAAGCGCCTCATGACCGTGCTCGCCCTCGAGAAAGCAAGGGTGGGGGCCACCCGCGCGGTGCTGAGGGTGCTGACCGAAGGGCCTGCCGGCGGCGACGGCTTCGATGTCGAGGCCACCAAGGACACGCCCTCCGGCACGCTCGCGTTCTTCGGATCCAACGACCGATGCCGGAGGCCGGACCCCCTGACGATAGCCCGGGAGAGGAGCTACATCGCCTCGGTCCTCGCGTCGAGGAGGCTCCCGGTTCCCGGCGGCCTGGAGATCGTCCGCCTCGAAGCCTCAGGAGCCGCGGCGGGGGAGCTCGAGTCGGTCTATTCAAGGACGTACCGCTACTACCCCGAGCCGCTCGACCGGGCCGCGATATCCAGGAAACTGTCGGAGTGGATCCCTTATGCCGTCGTGGAAGGCGGAAGGATCGTGTCGGCGCTTTTCGGCGCTCCCTTCTCCTACGGCCCCCTGACCGCGGTCGAATTCACCCTCTGCGCCACGAAGCCGAGCGCCGACGGCATCGGCATGACGGCGGCCCTCGCCCGGCGGATCCGCTCCGAGGCGCTCTCCCGCTTCGGCGAATCGGTGATGGTGGCCGAGACCATCGCCGCCCCGGTCATGCGCTCCTGCCATTCCCTGGGGATGGAAGTCGCCGGAGTCCTGCCGGAGCACTACAGGATGAGTGTCGGGAACCGGGCCTACACCAACCTCTACGCGTGGTTCCTATGAGGATCGCCCTGGCGCAGATGGAGATAGCCCAGGGAGACATCGAGGCCAACCTCGGCAAGATGGGGGTGTTCGCGGCCAGGGCCAGGAAGCGCGGGGCGGACGTCATCGTCTTCCCCGAATACGCGCTAAGCGGCTCAGTGAAGGGGAAGCCGTGGCTCATCGATGCGGCCGGCAGATACCGCCGGATGCTCGGCGATCTTGCGGAAGAGAGCGGGCTCGATGTCGTGAGCGGCTCGTTCGTGGAGCGCGTCGGCGGGAAGGATTACAACACCTCCTGCTACTTCGACCGCTCCGGCAGGCTCCTGGGCGTTTACCGGAAGATCAACCTCTGGCACAGCGAGCGCGGAAGGCTGAGCCCCGGGACCAGGCCCTCGGTGTTCGACACGAGGTTCGGCAAGGCAGGGCTCGCCCTCTGCTGGGACCTCACCGTTCCGGGCATCTTCCGCCGGATGGCCCGGGAAGGCGCCCGCATCATCTACGTCCCCAGCTTCTGGAGCGATGCTGGCATCAGCAACTACCGGTATGAGGCCCGCAACATCGACAACCTCTGCTTCGTCCGCGCGCTCGAGAACGAATGCGCCATCGCCTACGCGAACGCCGCAGGCGTCTACGACAAGGGCGACAACCTCATAGGCCATTCGCAGCTCGCGGTCCCGATACGCGGGGCCGTGAAGAGGCTCGCCCACAACAAGGAGCGCCTGGCCGTCGCCGCGGTGCCGGAGAAGGCTCTCGAGCGCGCCGCGAGGGTTTATAAGATACGTTCGGATATCATGGGCGGGCATGATTAGGTGAAACTGAAACGCGAGCTCGGCCTTGCGAGCACCACCCTCTACGGCATCGGCGTCATCCTCGGCGCGGGGATATACGCCCTCATCGCCGTCGGCGCGGGGCTGGCCGGCAACATGCTCTGGCTGGCTTTCCTGATCGGGGCGTTCATCGCCGTCTTCACCGCCCTGAGCTATGCCGAGCTCTCTAGCCTCTTCCCCCAGGACGCGGCCGAGTACAACTACACCCGCAAGGCGTTCGGCCGCGAGTGGCTCTCGTTCGCGGTCGGCTGGGTGCTCGCCATCGGCACGATCGTCGCCGCGTCCACCGTCGCCCTCGGCTTCGGAGGCTACTTCAGCTCGCTGAGCGGCATCGACGCCAAGGCTGCGGCCATCGGGCTGATAATCGCCATGAGCGCGCTCAACTACCTTGGCATCAAGGAATCGGCCACCTTCAACACGGTCTCGACCATAATCGAGATGGCCGGGCTGGTCATAGTCATCGCCGCTGCTTTCCTGTCCACGCCGGCGGTCCCTGCCGACCTCCTCCAGGCTCCCCCGGCCGGCATCGGGGGCATATTGGCCGCGGTCTCGGTGATATTCTTCGCGTACATCGGCTTCGAGAACCTGGCCAACCTCTCGGAAGAGGTGAAGGACAGCCGGAAGACGGTCCCCCAGGCCCTCGTGCTCGGGCTCGCGATATCCACGATATTATACATGCTGGTGGCGATCGCCGCGGTGCGCGAGGTCGGCTGGGCCGCGCTCTCGGGCTCGCAGGCCCCCCTCACCCTCGTCGTCTCGAGGGCCCTCGGGCAGTATGCCCCCCTCCTCTCCTATATCGCGCTTTTCGCCACCGCGAACACCGTCCTCATGTTCCTCATCTCACCCTCGAGGATGCTCTACGGCATGTCGAAAGGAGGCTCGCTCCAGGGGGTTTTCTCGGTGGTCGGGAAGCGGGGGACGCCCTTCATATCGGTCGCGATAGTCGGGGCTGCCGCCGCGGCGCTCACCTACTGGTCCGACATCAAGACGGTCGCCCAGCTGACCGACCTGGGGGTCTTCGTCGCGTACCTGGCCGTCAATGCGGCCCTCATCGCGCTCGCCTCGAAGGCGGCTTCGAGGCAGAACGGCAGCCATTTCAGGAGCCCGCGCCTCATGGGCGTGCCGGTCTTCGCCGTGGCTGGAGCGGCCGCGTCCCTCCTCATGCTCGTAATCTTCCCCTGGTGGCTGTGGGCCGCCGAGGCGGTGATACTCATCGTCGGCGCAGCGCTCTACCTGGGGCACAAAAAGCAAAAGATATAATCCGGCGCTGCCAATCGTACCCATGGCGTACCGGAAGATCATCGCGCTCCTCTCAGCCTCGCTCTTCATCATCCTGCTCCTGTCCGTCGCCAGGGACAGCTTCTTCAGCCCGGTCGAGCCTTCCAAGCACATATACTTCGAGATAGTCTTCCTGCTGCTTCTCGCGGTCGTCGGCGAGCTCGCCGTGGCCTATGTCGGCATGCCTTCCGTCATGATCCTTCTGGTGCTGGGGATGCTCATCAGCCCGAGCTTCCTCTCGCTCATCTGGGGCTGGCTGGCCGCTTTCGGGATACCCCATCCCGCGATCCAGCCTGACATCCTCAGGTTCACCGACGTCATCCATGTCTTCGCCCAGCTCGGCGCGGTCATCCTGCTGTTCAAGGTCGGGCTGCACAACAGGATAGAAGGCATCTTCTCGAAAGAGAACGTGCTCGTGGCGGCTGCCGGCGTCGTCCTTCCCTTCCTCGCCGGATACGCCTATGCGGTGCTTTCAGGGGGCGGCTTCGCCTATTCCATGTTCGTGGGCGCCGCGCTCACCGCCACCAGCGTCGGGGTGACGGTCGCCATACTCAAGGAATACGGCCTGCTTGAGGACCGGTTCGCCAGGATAATAATCGGCGCGGCGGTGATAGACGACGTCCTGGGGCTGCTCGTCCTCTCATTCGTCATCAACGTATCGGCTGGCGGCAGCTCGCTCCTCCCGCTCGCGACCACCGGCATCTCGGCATTGATATTCCTCCTCGGAAGCATCTTTGCCGGGGACTATTTCGTCCGCTACCTGGACCGCAAGGACATGAGCCCGAGGAGGTTCATGGCAGTCCTCGCCTTCATGCTTCTCTATGCCTATGTCGCCGAATTCATCAGCCTCTCGGCGATAGTCGGCGCGTTCATGGCCGGTGTCATCCTCAACAAGAGCCGCCACCACGCGGAGATCGAGGACAAGACATACGGGCTGGAGATCCTCTTCATGCCCATCTTCTTCATATCACTGGGCGTCCTCGTGGACGTCAACGCTCTCGCCGCCTTCGCAGTGCCGATAGTCATCCTCACGCTCATCGCGGTGGCCACGAAGATCGCGGCCTGCGGTGGAGCATCCCTCCTGTCGAAGCTGAAGCCCCAGGAAGCGCTCGCGGTCGGCGTGGGGATGGCTCCCCGGGGGGAAGTGGCCCTCATCGTGGCTTCGCTGGGCCTATCCACGGGCGTGCTCGATGCGCCGGAATACTCGGTGATATCTGCGATGGCGCTCCTGACCACATTGGTAGTGCCGCCGGTGCTGAACCGGGTGCTGAAAAAATAGGGGCCCGTGAGCATCGCTCATGCCGTCTACTTGAACGACGTTTCGTTCAAGGGATGTCCTTGGACGTCGAAACGTCCAAGACAGCCGTGAACCACGGGTTCGCGGCACGCATGAACCAAAGGTTCATGCCGTCTCTGGACC
>JAWOLP010000003.1:0-62010 GCA_033853355.1 Candidatus Micrarchaeia archaeon
ATCGAAATAAGGGGCTTATGGGAGGGCCTCGTGCCGCCATGCGGCTCGTGCCCGTTCCGCGTCTCCGGCTCCATCCAGAACGTGCCGCCGGGCACTTACGACATCTCGTTCGTGTCAGAGGTGCGCCAAATCGAAGGGCGCCGTGTTTTAATGGATGATGACCGCCTGGTGGGCAGGGCGAGCGTGACCGTTTCCCCATGATCACTCGCTCGATTTGAGGACCACGTTCTCGTCCACGGTCGTGACCGCGGAGATCGGCATGGTGTACCTCTTGTCGAATATGTTCTGGATGACGAGGCGGCCCCGGCGCGCGTCTATCCCGACTATCTTCCCCAGGTAGGTGCCGTGCTCGGATATCGCTTCCTTCCCCTCTATCTTCATCTCCATCAGGATCTGCTTCCGGTACCAGTTCACCATCGAGGTGGCGCCGTATCCGGCCACCAGGGCGACGCCGATGGCGCCCAGGAACATCCCGAAATCCACATATGGCGGATAGAGGTTCACTATCCAGCTGCTGCCCACCAGCATCACGAAGGTGGTCAGCGCGGCGGCAATCGAATAGAGCAGGTACTTCGTCACCTTGAACATCTTCTTCTCGCTAATGGCGTCGAAGCTCTTGCCCACCATGATGAGCAGGAGGCCTATGAAGACTATCCATACCGTGCTGCCGATGGCGTAGGCGATCGCCTTCTCCGCGGAGAAGCCCAGCGTCGACGAGTTCTGCACGGCCTGATAGCCTACGAAGGCGGCTATCGAGAAGACCGCCAGGGCGCCGATGTAGCCCACCCAGCTCGTCCTCTCGAAGGAGAACCTGAAGTCCTTTATGACGCCCCCCACGATCTCGTCCACGCCGAATATGCGGGCGAGGAGGAAGATGCCGACTATCACGCCGACCGGCTGCCACCCAAGGCCCAGATAGCTCGATAGCGAGAGCAGGAGTATGAGCGCCGCCGGTATGCCGATGATTATCCGCGCGAAATACGGGTCCTTGAGCTTCTCGAGCAGCACGAAATACGTCTTCTCCAGCTCCTTGGCCTGCTTGATGAAGACGATCTTGGTGGAGTCGACCTTGATGCGGGATTTTATTATCGGGAGTATCTCCTCGTCGGAGGCGCCGTCGGAAATCAGGATGCAGGAAGCGGGATTGAGCTCGGCCGCTATCTTGTCGAACTGCGAGCTGATCTCCTTGTCCGCGGCGAAGCCGAGCTTCCGATCGCCCGTGAGCGTCACCACCTCGACATCCAGGCCGTCGGTGCGCATCCGATCGTAGGTCTTTATCGCGTAGTATATCGCGTTCGAGTCGGGATCCTCAGGATCGGCGAGGGAGAGCGCCAGCGCGCCCTCCAGGTTCTTCTCCCGGCCCACAAGCGGGCCGCTGACCTTGGCCTTCTCGAAGAGGTCGTTGTCGCGGTCTATGCAGAGCACGAGGATAGGTCTTTGCTTCACGGAAGGAATTCCGCCTTTTTCATTTAAATAAGTGTCCCTCCCCCCGCTTTTATAAATTCTTCTTTCCATGATAATATCCTCTAATCCATCCAGAGGAATCCACATGGAAAAGAAGCTAGTCCTACCAGGCGAGCACCTCTCCAGCGCGGAAGAGGCCGAGCCGGGAGAGAACACGTATTCGGAGAACGATGAGGTCTACTCGGCAGCGGCCGGCGAGGACGTCAGCGAGACCGGCCGGGCGTCGGTGCGCATAAAGGGCCGCCTGCTGAGGCAGCCCGGAGTCGGCATGGTCGTCTATGGCGTCGTGATAAAGGCCAGCCTCAACAAGGCCGTCGTCGGGTGCATCAGCTCGAGCGAGGTCGAGGGCGAGGGGCGGGGCGTGCAGTTCGATGCCGTCCTGCCGGTCACCGCCATCAGGCGCGACTACGTCCGCGACATCCGCGACGAGGTCAAGATAGGCGACATCATCAAGGCGAGGATCGACAGCGTCGAGAAGACCGGCTTCGAGATCAGCCTGAAGGCCCCCGACTGCGGTGTGGTCGTGGCGTTCTGCCCCCGCTGCAGGGAGAGGATGGGCCTGACCGAGAGGATATTCATCTGCGGCAACTGCGGCTGGAAGGAGAGGCGGAAGCTCCCGCTCAAGGAGGGCGAGGCGCCTCCGCCGGAGGAGCCGCGCGAGCGCTTCGGCGGGGGCAGGTTCCGCGGCGAGCGCGGAGGCTTCCGCAGGGGCGGGGACCGTGGCGGTCGCTTCCACGGCGGCCGGCCGTTCGGCGGCGGCGACCGGGGCAGCGGCGGCTTCCGCAGGCGCGAGAGGCCATCATACTGACAGCCCGCTAACGGGGCATGCGAGGGTTATGAATGGAAGTGAAGATCTTGATCAACGAGAAGAACACGCTGGAGCTGGAGCTCGCCGGCGGCGACCAGTCGCTGGCCCAGCTGCTCGCCGAGAGGCTCAACGAGGACAAGGACGTGGAGTTCGCCTCATACAAGGTCGAGCACCCGATCGTCGGCAACCCGAAGCTCTTCCTGAGGACCAGGAAAGGCGAGCCGGCGAAGCTCGTCCTGGAGAAGCTCGCCGAGATAAAGAAAGAGGTCTCTGAATTCAGGAGCCAGTTCTCGGACATCGTGAAATGACATGCCGGACATGAAAGAGAGGCTCAAGAAACCCCAAGTCCAGGCCGTCGTGCTCCTGGGGAGCCTCCTCCTCTTCGTGATAACGAACGCGTTCCTGCGGGACAGCCCGCTCTCATTCGTGCCTCCCCTCATCGCCGCGATCATCGTGGTCGAGATCGTGGTCTTCGTGGCCATGGAGGTCAAGGACGGCGCCAAGCAGCACGGCTGGACCCACGAGGTCGTGGACACCCTGATCGCGCTTTTCGTGGCCGTGGCCATCTGGTTCGGGCTCTCGATAGTCCTCAACACGAGCTCCCCGATATCAGGGGTCGTCTCCTGCAGCATGCTCCCGAACCTGCAGAGGGGGGACTTCGTGATCGTCCAGGGCGTGCCGATAAAGGCATACGACATAAACATGACGCAGGCCCAGCTCGATTCGCTCAGCGGGCCGTCCCAGTTGACCTATCCGGGCGGAAACGCCACGATCGCCGGCTCCATCTTCCCCTACTGCCTACAGAGCACGCAGAGCGGCATGTGCCAGGCTTTCATACACGACCCATCCTCGTTCGTCGAGAGGAAAGGCGCCTTCACGTACAAGTACTCCAGCTGCGCGATCGCCTTCTCCGGAGGCAGCACGCAGTCCGAGCCATGCCTGACCTCCATAGTATTCGACGGGAACGAATACCAGACGAACTTCTCGAACGACATCGTGGTGTACCAGCCCAACCCCGGCGACTATTTCGCCCAGGTCGGCGACATCGTCCACCGGGTGATGTTCAGGATAAACGTGGACGGGAAATACTACTACCTCACGCGGGGGGACAACAACCCGATACTCGACCTCCAGGTCTATGATTACCCAAGCAATCTCGGCAACCACCCCGTCCCGCAGGACCGCCTCAGGGGCAAGGTCATCGGGCGCATCCCCTACCTCGGCTACTTCAAGCTCTTCCTCTCAGGCTATTTCAAGGAGGACCCGCAGTGCAAGACGCAGCTCTCGTTCGATCATGCGACGTGATGCACATGACGATAGGATGGGAGGATTTCGAGCGCGTCGAGCTGCGTGTGGGCACGATCGTCAAGGCGGAGGATTTTCCCGAGGCGCGCAAGCCGGCTTACAAGCTTCTCATCGATTTCGGGGAATTCGGGATGAAGCGTTCGAGCGCGCAGATAACCGCGCTCTACCGGAAGGAGGACCTGATCGGGAGGCAGGTCATCTGCGTGACCAACTTCGCTCCGAAGCAAGTGGCCAATTTCATCTCAGAAGTCCTGACGACCGGCTTCGTCCTGCCTGACGGCGATGTCGTGCTTTCGGAGCCGGAGCGGAAAGTCCCGAACGGCTCAAGGCTGGCCTGATTCCGACTTCTCGCACTTGACGCCTCGCATCCAAGATTCCTGTTTTCTAATGAGGGCTCGGCGTGGGCTAAGGCATAAGCAGGTTGAGCACCCATAAACCGCACAGAAGCCATGGGTGCGAGCGATTGACTGGCAGCGAAAGAAAAGTGCCTTGGCCGATTGCGGGCGCCCCCGGAGCAACACAGAAGACCTGGCTGCCCGCAATCAACCGTAGTGCGAGCCCGCGAAGTCGCTCGTGATTATCTCCTTGAGCCTGCCGCGGATGTGCTCCTTCTCGCTGTCGGGTATCTGGAGCCCTCCGACCTTGTCCTCCCAGTCCGTCAGCGCGCTGACGACGCGGTTGAACGTCCGCTCGTTGTCCGTGTATTGGGCGTATTCGAGCAGTGCCGATAGGGCGTAGCGGGATTCCGACTCGCCCAGCGCCTCGAGGATGGCGGCGCGCATCATGTGGCTGGCCTCGTTCTCCACCGAGCAGAGGTGGGAGAAATGGTATGTGAGGACCTTCGCCGAATCGTCGCCCTTCAGCCTCCCGAGCATCCTTATGACCTCGATCAGGCCTTCCAGCGAGGTGTTGTAGTTGAACATCGCGCGATAGACCTGGATCCTTATCTGGGCCGGATCCTGGGCCGGGTTCTTCATCTTGAAATACTCGTAGGTGTGGATGACCTTCAGGTCGACCGCCGTCGAGATGAGCTCGTGGATCATGTAGAGCAGCAGCTGCTTGATCGTGTCGTTGCCCTTCGCGTAGACCCCCTCCAGCTTCGCGACGGCTTCGGTCTTGGTCTTGCTGTCCACGGCCACAGGATAGAACTTGACCGAGAAGAGCGCTCCCTCGATCTCCTTTATCGCCAGCTGCATCTCGTTCTGCGCCGCGGCCGTCTGCCCGGGCGGCGGCTCGTTGGGCGGGTTCCGCGCCACTCCCTCCTCCACGACCTTCTGGGGGGCTGGCGGGGGCGCCACGGCTTTCTTATCCCTGGAAGTGTCCTTTTTTGCCAATCTATCACCTTTTCGCGTGCGGTTATAAATGTAACCCACTGATTTAAACCGGTGTGTTCGTGGAGCTCTATTTCGCTACATCAAACAAGGACAAATTCGCCGAGGCCGCTGAATTCTTCAAGCCGCTGGACGTGACCCTGAAGCACTTCCCCTTCGAGTACCGCGAGATACGCTCGGACAGCCTGGAGGAGATCGCCAGGGACGCGGTCGCGGCCGCCCGCAAGCGGTGCCGGATGCCCGTCTTCGTGGAGGATTCCGGCATTTTCATCGACGCGCTCAACGGCTTCCCGGGCACGTACTCGGCCTGGGTCCAGAAGAAGCTCGGCAACAAAGGCGTCCTGAAGCTGATGGCGGAGGCCTCCGACCGCTCGGCGGTCTTCGAGGCGTGCATAGCTTACCACGATGGCGCCTCGGTTTCGACATTCAGGGGCAGGTGCCCAGGGACGCTGACTGAGGAGGAGCGCGGGAGCGGCGGTTTCGGGTACGACCCCATCTTCGTGCCGCAAGGCGAGGACCAGACGTTCGCCGAAAACAAAGAATTAAAAAACAAGCTCTCACATAGATATAAATCTCTTTTAGAATTCTCCAGGAGTCTCAAATCCAGACGGTGAATTCTTCTTAAGGTGTCATGACATGGCAAGGTTGCACTCAAAGAAAAAGGGCAAATCGGGCACGAAGAGGCCCAAGAGCAACGTAGCGCCCGAATGGTCTCCGCTAAAGCCCGCGGAGCTGCGCGAGGTCATACTCAAGATGGCGCGCGAAGGCGCGACGCCGGCCAGGATCGGCCTGACGCTCCGCGACCAGCATGGCGTCGCCAATGCGCGTGCCCAGCTCGGCGTGTCCCTCAAGGCTTTCCTGAAGAAGGAGAAAGCCCTCGGCGAATACCCAGAGGACCTCCTCAACCTGATCAAGAAGGCCGTCCGGATGAGCGGCCACATCAAGGCCTCGAAGAACGACGTCCACAACCAGGTCAAGCTCGGCCATGTGGAGTCCAAGATCCAGAGGCTAGCCAAATACTATTCGTCGAAGGGCATGATCCCTGCAGGCTGGAGATACGACCGCGAGAAGGCGGCCCTGCTGGTGAAGTGATAGGCCGTCGCTATCGGTGAAACACTTATGGCTGGAAAGAAAGTCAAGACAGTGGACAAGTGGAAAGCGAAGAAATGGTACTCGGTCAAGGCTCCGGCCATGTTCGAGAACAAGGAGCTCTGCGAGGTCGTCGCTTCGGACGACAACCGCCTCGTCAACCGCATAGTCAGGAACTCGCTCCTCGAGCTGGGCATGGGCGGCGCGTCGCAGATGGCCATGTTCACGACGCTCAAGTTCAGGATAAAGGACGTCAACGGCAACGACGCCAACACCA
Source organism: Candidatus Micrarchaeia archaeon (assembly GCA_033853355.1). GTDB lineage: Archaea > Micrarchaeota > Micrarchaeia > Anstonellales > Bilamarchaeaceae > Bilamarchaeum. The sequence goes on from JAWOLP010000003.1 coordinate 6,275, forward strand.
TGCTCCTGGGCCATGAGATCGCCCCCTCGTTCATCCGCACATTCGCGCGGAGGGGCAAGTCGCTGATACACCAGGTCGTCGACGAGAAGACGAAGGACAACGAGTCGCTGCGTCTCAAGATAATCGCCGTTACCGGCGCGCGCGTCAGCCAGAACACCAAGAGGAACCTCCGCAACATCATAGTCGAGGAATCCAAGAAGGGCATCGCGGAGAAGAATTTCGACGAGGTCATCCAGGACGTCATTTACGGCCGGTTCTCCTCGAGGATATTCGGCAGGCTGAAGCAGATCACGAAGATGAGGCGCGTCGAGATCCGCAAGTCCGAGCGCGGCGAAGCCTTCAAATGAAACTTTCCTCCTGCATTTCTTAGGGTAAAGTTTCATCAAACTTCATGAGGCTCTTCTTTTCACTTTTATCCTATCACATGATCGGTTCGTTGGTAATCCCATGATCCCCGGAGGAATGGACCCGAAGAAGATGCAGGCTATGATGCGCCAGATGGGCATCAAGAGCGAGGAGATCGACGCTGTCAAGGTGACGATCGAGACCTCGGACGGCAAGACAATCTCGATAGACCAGCCGCAGGTCACAAAGATAACGATGCAGGGGCAGTCCTCCTTCCAGATCGCCGGCAATATCCGCGTGGAGGAGAAGTCCTCGGAGGAGGACCTGAAGCTCATCATGGAGCAGACCGGCTGCACCGAGGAAGAGGCGAAGGCGGCCCTGGAGAAGAGCGGCGGCGACATAGCCCAGGCCATCGTCTCGCTCACCGAAGGCAAAGAATAAAAATCTTGGGCGAGTTGTGCTGACATGGCGATAAGGCGCGAACTGCTACTGATAGTTGTGCTGCTTATCGTCATCGCGCTGCTTGTGAAGCTGGTCGAGTTCTTCCAGGTGAACGTCGTCGAGGGCGACGCGAGCAAGTTCGTGCTCGAGGACCTCCGGTCGAAATACCCGACCGCCGACATCTCGATCCTCCAGATCACCCCGATGACCAACGACAACGGCCAGCGCTATTTCCAGGTGGAGGCGAAGGTGACGCAGGATCCCGACACGCCATGCCCTGAGCGCTCGCACATCTACTACAACTATCCGGCCCAGAACTTCGTGCCGCAGCCCCCTGACGTGATCACCCACAACTGCGTCGTGTGCGCTGAAGGCATATGCACCATAGCGTTCCCGGAGGAGGCTATAATCGCCTCGCACACGTTCCAGGGCACCGGCGCGGTGCAATCGTACCTCACGCGATACCCGAACGCGATCCCGGCCGTAGCCGAGAAGGCGGATTCGTGGGAAGTCACGTGGAGCTCCCAGTCCGCGAACCAGTCCTATGTGGTGGATATCCGGCGGGACGGCACCATATCCGGGGTCCAGGCCGTCCCGTCTTGAGCCGGCCCGGCCAGGCAGACGATCCTCTCGGCCTGCTGCACATACGGGTTGTCCTTTATCCGTCCGGCGAATACCTTCTCGCCCGCTATCCTGGCCTCCCCGCCCTCGAAGAATCCGTTGACGTGCCTCCTGGGGAACCTGCTGAGCATGGCCTCGTAGCTCCACCAGACCGGGTAGGGCGATATGAGCGCGCCGAGGATCGAGCGGAGGGCCCCTCCTCCTTCTGCCCCGAAGGGCGCGATGATTGTGACGATGTCGAGGTCGGTCGGGATGTCTATCTCGCTGTTGCCGATGGCGATCATGCGGTCCTGCGCCTCCGCGCGGTCGATGCGCATGCATTCCGCGGCTGGCCCGTAGACCTTGCCGGGCCCTCCCTTCCACACGAGCGAGCGGTCGAATATCCGCGCGAAGATGCCGCCCAGGCCGGCGGCCTCGATGCCTTGCCGGGCATAATCCGCTTCAGCCCCTGTCGTGATCACGTTAAGGCAGCCCCTCCCGCCGAGGTCCTCTATGAGCGGCCTCATGCCTTTCGCGGCCTTCTTGCCGGGGCCCCTGAAATCGCCGAGCGTCTCGTCCATGTCCCAGCAGAGGTATCTTCGCATCATTGTCGTAGATAGTAGGACATACTGATTATAAATGGGCCTCAAGCCACCGACACGACGCCGTCGGATATCGCGATGCGCCTGTCCATGAAGCGGCCGATCACGTGCGCGTTCGTGCGGAGATGCTCGCTGGCCGAGCTGGTCGAGTACCTGCTCCCGCCCTCCGCGACCGCCGCGTAGAGGAGGAGCTGGTCGGCGAGGTGGACGTCCACGTCGCCCTTCTCGAGCGCCAGCGCGTCGATCGCCTCCTGGGCCACGGCCTCCGCCCTCTTGCCCTTTTCCCCGAGCGAATACGCCCCCCGGCTCCCTTTCCAGGCCGTGACCGCGTTCCCGGGCGAAAGGGACTCGTCCTGCCTCACCCGCACGGCCTCGTTGCCGTTCTGGACGAAAACCTTCTTCTCCCTGATCGCTATGCTCTCGGGCAGGCCTGCGAGCCGTATCACGGCCTCCACCGCCTCCCCGCGGTCCCATCCGGAGCATCCGCGCAGGGCCGCCGGCTTGACAGAGACCGCGATCTCCCCGCCTCCTTTGGGATAGAACCCCGCCCTCCGCATGCTGCAGCCGATCTGCGCCCCGAAGCGCCCTGCCGCCGGCACGAACACCCGCTCGAAGTAGTCGTAGCCGGGCGATTTCATCACGTGGGTGCCCCCTTTTATCACGAGCTCGCTCTCCTTGGAGGCTTTGAGGAGGATCGGGATCAGCGTCTGCGCGACGAGCGTGACCGAGCCCGCGGTGCCTATATCGAACTCGTACCTTCCTCCGACGATCGGGCCGGGCTCGAATTCCAGCCTGGCGCTCCCTATCTCGGCTCCCCTCAGCGTGCCGCGGCAGATGCTGCGGACCGCCTTGCAGGACATGAGATGCTGGGGCTGGAGGCCTGGATTCGGGCGCTTTGCCCTTATGTCCGTTATCGCGACCGCCGTGCCCGTGATTGCCGAGAGCGTGAGGGCCGTGCGTATTATCTGCCCGCCGCCTTCGCCATGAGAACCGTCTATCTCGATCACGCCATCACCCCTCTCGCGAAGGCGGGCTTTGAACGGAGTTCAAACAGGCCGTCTTCCCCGTAAGAGCAGTCTATTCCCATGAAGCCCATGCATCGCACCGCCGCTATGTATACGCAAGAACCTGAGTCTATACGGCTGAAGTTTAATGAACTTTTACCCGGAGTAAGACTGGAGGAAAAGTTCGTAAGAAGAAATAGGCCGACGCATCTCTGCGCCGGCAAGGCGACCAGTTATCCTCCCATGCACTTTCAAAAAGAGCGTGAGTAGATATACCTTACTTCCACAAACTATATAAACTTTGCGTCATTCTGTGTTATTCCGCTGAATTTACGGTTTCTTCTTCGTTCTACGACACCAGCCGTGCAAGCTAGCCGGCCCCTATCAGCTTGTTGTAGACCTTCACCGCGAGATCCTCCTGCTCGGCCAGCTCGCCCTTCACGAAGACGCTGCGGGTGGCGTCGATGAATGTCAGGAACTTCTTCCCCTCCTTCTCCTCAAGTGAGAGGTAGCGGCGCTGCACCCATGCAGGGGCCGGAAGGCCGTGGTCAAAGCAGAACGAAGGCGAATCCTCCTCCTTGGAGGGAAACGGCTGCACGCTCAGCTCATCGAAGAACTCCAGCTTCTCGTTCATTCCGCGCAGGAGGCGCGGGGGGAGCCTGAGCATGCGCTGGACAGACGGCTTGAGGGTGAAGCCCGCCTTCTCGGCCTCTTCCAGGGCCTCCTTCCTGCCTATGGTCTCCGTCGCCCTCCGCGCCGGAAAGTGCAGCACAGCGTTCCGCTCCCTCTCGCCCTCCTTGTCATGGTTCCCGGCGGAACGCCTCCTCGAGCCTGCCATGCCCACATTCCTCTCCGCAAATTTAAAAAGCGGAGCGAACGGCCATTTTGATCATATAGAAATCCGAATTACGACACCCCAACGGCCTCCCGGGGAAAACCAAACTTTAAATCCTGGGAGGCAGAAATCAACCCTGGTCTCTATGCCGTCGAAAAATAAAAAAAGCGGAGAGGGGAAAAGGAAAGGCCAAACGCGGCCTTCCGCGCCCCGTATTAAAAAAGGTTCGCAGCAAAGGAAGACCATGCTCGAGAGGAAGGAAGGCGTCGTGATCCCGATCTCCAGGGCGAGGCAGGATCGCGGCTTCCGGGGAAAAGGGGAGCTGAACGAGCCACGGAGCGAGATCCCGAAGGAAACATGTTTCGCCGTCCTCGAATCCGAAAGCAGGGCGCAGCTGGGCGATTCCCTGAAGTCGCTTATGAACGTGCCGGCAAGGCTCTACGCGGTGCCTGCCGACGGCGCGGTCTCTTACTCGTCCGAACCGGAGAGGAGCATCGCGAAGATGGCGGGAGCGATCCTGCGCGGATTCCCGCTTCCGACGTCCCTGCCCGACTACGGCATCCACCTCTCAGTCCAGGGGAGCAGCCTATTCTGCACGCTCGTCGACCGGTCACGGAAGATAATCGTCCAGGCGGAGGTCAGCAGCCAGTATTCGGATTCCGGCTCCTGGAGCTCTTTCGAGTACGCCGTGAGGGACGCTGTGACGCAGGCCGAATCCATGCAGGCCCGGTCTGCGACTTTCGGCTACGTGATAAACAAGGGCGGCATAATCACGGTCGTCTGAACCTTTCCGCCGTCGGAAGGCGCATCAACGGTTTTAAAGCGTGCCGTACATACTTATGACATGGCGAGAGACAGCTCGGGACGCGACAAGCTCACTATGGTCGTCAGGCAGCCGCTCGGCCCTTCGCCGGCGCCGCAGGCGAGGAACAACAAGCAGCCGCTTCCGGATTCGAATGTCAGGAAGCTGAGCCCCCAGGAAGTGCTTTCGAGCATCAGGGATTTCGCGTCGGGCTGGAACGACCGGGCGAGGGATGCCCTCGGCGTGAACTCGGATCTCAATTACATGCGCAACGACATCGCGGGCACGGTCATGTTCTCCAAGGAGAAGGATTTCGGCATCACCGGTGTCATGGCCGACATGGAGCACGGCCGCATATCCCGCCCATCGACAGAATACGGGATGCTCTTCTATTCCAATGGCACTGGGGAATATATGGTGCTCGCGGACATGAGCCGCCGGATCGTGGTGAGGGAGCAGATAGTCAACTACCACGACAAGCCCCTCAAGAAGGACTGGGGGATCGTGGTGGAAGCCATCGACCGCGCCGAGAAGATGGCCAAGGCGAACCCGGGCAAAGTGGCAGTCTCCGACGGCTCGGTATTCCTCGTCTGAGCCGGCGCAGGCCCGCGGGTGTGGCGGCCCGACCCTCATTGTTATTTTCAGTGATAATTAATGTTTATAAATCGTTCCATACACTATTTTGGATAGAACACCATGGCCACACCGACCCATCGCTCCACGGCCCAGCTAGGGAGTCTGAAAGACGAGCGGAGCTTCCGGGCGGCCCTGATCTCGCTCGCTAAAAACGGGGATCCGACTCTGATATCCGAACTCTCCGAGAACCGGGCCATGATGGACACGCGGGACTCCCACAAGAAGACCCTGCTCATGATGGCCTCAGAGCGGGGCCATCTCGCCCTGGCCGGCTCCCTCCTCTCGATCGGCGCCGATCCGCGCGCGCTCGATGATCACCGCAACTCCGCCCTCATCCTCGCATCATTCGGCGGCCACGGCGATGTGGCCAAGCTCCTCGCTCCCGTGTCGGAGATGGCCCAAAGAAACGGCTTCGGCTGGAACGGCCTGATGGGGGCGGCGGTCTCCGGTGACGTGGACCTGATCTCGTTCCTGGTCGCCAGGGGCGCAGATCCGAAAGATGCCGACGCTGGCGGAAGGACCCCGCTGATGAAAGCGGTGCGCTACAACCGGCTCGATGCCGTAAGGTTCCTGGCCCCGATCTCGCCGATAGACGCGGCCGACGTCGATGGCGACACCGCACTGCTCAAAGCCTGCCGCTACGGCCTTGCAGAGATAGCCCGCGTATTGAGGCTCCACGGGGCCGACCCTCTGGCGGAGGATCTCCGCGGCGAGAGCTGCATAAAGAAAGCCAGGAAACACGGCTTCCTCGAGCTCGCCGAGAGCCTGCTAAAGCCCCTTTAATGATTCCCGCACCGCCTTCACGAGTTCAGAATCCTGGCCGAAACGGAAGAAATCCACTTTCACTTTCTCCCCGTCCTTATAGCTCACCCTGATCCTTCCATCCTGGGTGCTGATGCTCCATGTCCTGCCGCTGTGGCCGACCGAGAATCCTGCAACCGCGTCGGGATATTCCGCCAATGCCTTCGAGTTGACCTTTTCGGCGATCGCCTGAGCCGCATCAACCTTGGCCTGCGGCCCGCCTTTTATCGGCGAGAGGTCTATCTCCATCGAAAATGTGGGCTTCAGCTTCTCCAATTCCTTCCGGATGTCCGGAGACGCCGTCCCCTCCGGCTTGCGCTCTTTCCTTTTCATTCACACCACTCTCATTGGGGATTACCCTGTATCGCCTGGTTCCTTAGCATGAGGAAATACATAAGGGAATCCCTCATGCGGACCCCGCCGTGCGTATCCAGCCTTCCGTAATCCTGGTTGTTCCGTATGAAGCTGTTGTTCGCCCCTGCGCTCTCTACGTTGTCTATGAGCTGCTGCGGGGTGTTGTAGTTGGGCAGGAACTCGTAGCCGCTCGCCACGTGGAAGTATTGTATGTCCACATGGACCCGCTCGCCGTAAACCGATTCGAGAAGGGCTTTTGTGAACGGCAGGAGCGTCCTCGAGCTCGAGTCCACCAGCACTCCGTCGAAGACGACGGGCGAGCCGGGGTTTATCACGCCAGACCTCTCCAGATAGCCGAGCATCTGCGTGCATGCGGCATCGAATTGCGGATCGCTAGCCCTCCTCGCCACTATCTGCCGCACAAGGCTGGCATTGAAGCTCGCGAACCGATCCCCGCTGGCTGACGCGCTCTCTTGCCTGGCCGTCTCCACCATCCCTCCCACGGTGCGGTCGAAGAACGCGGTCGCTTCCACAGGATCCACACGCCCTGCGGCGGTCCTTCCGACGCCGGCCTGCCCGAACGCCACCCGGTTCAGCAGCACCCCCCTGGGCGGGTCTATCCCCAGCGCCTGCGAAAGGACGGCGTCGGCGGCCATGAACCCTCCGCCATCGCGCCAGAGATATACACGGTTCCTGCCGCTGTTGTCATGGACGACAGCCTCCGCCATCCGGACGACCTGGCCGGCGAGATCCTGCATCCTCACGTCTCCGACCCTCATGGCCGTGATGTCGACCGCCCCGACACCGAGCTGCTCGGAGATCCTGTTCGCGATGAATTGCATCTGGGCATCAGTCAGCCTAGTGTTCGGCGCGGACCTGACGAAGTCCATGACCGAGGCCAGCAGCGCACCGGAATCGTTGATGTCGCCGAACCTCCCGAAGTTCGTGCGTAGCTGCTGGGGGATGGCGCTCTCGATGTGCTGCCTGTACTCCTCTATCGTCCTATACTGGCTCTGAGCGTTGAACTCGTTCTCCAGGACGCGGTTGTATATGCCATCCCTGTACGCCGCGTACCTCTGGGCCAGGACGAACGATAGCACCCCCGACTCGCTCGTCCTTACCGCCCTCGTCCCAAAGACCGGGTCGGTGACTTCCCATAGCATCGCGTCGTTCAGGCGGTAGACCCTTCCCGGGGCGCTCTCGTCCCTGACGACGAGCCTGCCGCCCTCCTCGACGGTTATCTCGGACAGCCTCTGATCGTAATAGTTGACCCGGCGCAGGTCCCTCAGCCCCGCGTCCCGCGCCCTCTCAAGGGTGCTGCCCGGCGCGACGGCCGGCTCGGGACCCATCCTCAGCTCCATGTCGAGCAGCTCGTTCGATACCCGTCCGGCAGCCGCGCGAAGCTTGGACTCCTGCGTGAGGAAATTCGGGTTCCTCCTGAACTGCTCTATCTGGCCCCGGACCACCCTCGGGAGCAGGTTGAACCTCTCGACCGCCGCCGGGTCGTTGGCTATGAGCCTACGGGCGAAATCCGCGATGCCTTCCGGCTCCTCGAGGTTCAGCGTCCGCCGGGCCATGTTCAGCACGGCTTCCCTCCCCTGCTGCGATCCAAGCACCATCTCCCGCGCTGATGCGAGGTCTGCCGGCGCGATCCCCGCGTTGCGCTGGAGGTACGCGTCCAGCTCGGCCATGCCGCCCGGCCTCCCGATCATCGGGATGATGTCGGCGTAATGCGGCTCTATCACCGCCTGCATCCTCAAGGCCGGGTCCGCGATGAGGGCATCGAACCGGCTCCTCATCGCCTCCGGCATGATCTCGCGAAGGGCCACCGCCTGCGGGTCCCCTCTCACCACCGCGCGGGCGAACGCCGAGACATCCTCCTCGCTAGTTATCCGCAGCTGCCTGCCCTCTATCGTCACGCCCTCCTCCATGGTGGCCGCCACGATCTGCTGCTGCTGCTCGGGAGGGAGGCTATTGAAGCGCGCACGCGCGATCTCATCCCCTGCAATGATGCGGCGACCGATCTCCACCTGGCCGCCGCGGTCGAGCGTTATCTCGTTGGCCGCCCTGCCTTCCATCCCACTTACGTGGAGGACCTGTGGCGCCCCGCCGCCACCGGACGACCTGATCCTGATGCTTCCGTCATCCCTCATCACGGGGCCGTCGATGACGCTCCTCTCCACATGCCTCCGGAACGGCCCGCCAGGATCGAAGAAGTTGCTCCCCATGGCCCTCGCAGGCTCCATGCCTTCCTGGGGCTGCGCCGGTTGCCCGACCTCTCTCCCTACGACGCGGAGAGGCGGCTGCTGCTGGGGGATGCCCATGTTCGCGGCCTCCGCCTGCTGCGTGGGGAGGATCTGGTCCACCGCGCCATTGATCTCCATCCGCGCCCCCTCCACCTGCGCATAGCCTGGGCCGCGGATGCCCTGCTCCCTCCTTTCGCCGAGGTACCTGTTGAGCGCTTCCGGAGTCTGGGCGTTGTTGCGGAACCTCCTGCTGCCGGCCAGCCTGTTCACCGCGTCCCTCACGGGTTGGGGCAGCATGGCGAGCTGGTCAGTCGCCTCCTGGTCCCTGACCGCCCCGGATTCGGTTGGCATGACCCTCCTCGCGAACTGGGCCAGCCCGTTCACGTCGCCGAGCCGGAGGCTTATGGCCAGATCGGCCCCGACCATGTCTTTCTCCTGCTGCGTCGGAAGGGAGTTGAAGCGATTTACGGCCTGGCGCCTCACCTCAGGATCGGTGCTCGCGAGCCTCGAGGCGAGCTCGCCCCTCTGCTCCGGGACATTCATGTCGAGCCTCGGCGTCGGTATCTGCGAGATGTTGACCGGCACCACCGGCGTGACATCCTCGGGCCCGAGGCGCGGGCCGGGCCCTCCGCCTCCGGGCGGGCGGCCTCCTCCTCCGCCTCCCCTTCCGCCGCCCTCCATCACCTGAAGCCCTACCAGGTCGCCTAAGTCGGCCAGGCGGGGCATCGGTTCGGTCACCGCTGTGATCCTTCCGGTCTGGCGGTCTATCGTGAGCGTGAACTCGACGGCATTCGCGCGCCGCTCCGGCGGCACTTCGCCCTCGCCGACCTGCACGACCCGCCCATTCGTGCGGTCGTAATATCCGCGGACCTCGAGCGGGCCGGTCCCGATGGCGTTGATGTTCTCGAGGCCCTTGATTATCCCGACTGCGTTCCCGACGGCCAGCTCGAAAGGCTCCCTCTCTCCGGTGAAATGGCCCCTGACGTATCCCCTCTGCCGGTCGTTGAGCGGCGCGGCCGTCAGCGCGCTCTCATAGGTCTGCGCGCTCATCGGATGGATCAGGTCGGAACCATGCACCTCTATCCGCCCCGGCGACGCGACAGGCGGAGCCCCTCCCATCCTGATAGTCCCTCCAGGGCCGCCTTGCGGCGGAACCGGCTGGGCTTGCCCAGGCGTGCCAGGGATCTCGCCAGGCGGAGGAGGCGGCGCGGAAGCACGGTTGATATTGCCCTGGCTGACATGCGGCTGCGGGTCGACTGGATGGGGAGCGGCGACCGCATCGGCGGGAGCAGCCGGGTGCAGGTTCCCAGGCGCGGGCTGCGGCGGCGGGTTGTTCGGGCGGACGGCGTTCTCGCGGTCGAGTATCCATCCCCCTATCTCGACGAACTGGTTGTTCATGAACCCCTGCCCCGCGTGCATGAGGCCGTTGAAGACGGGCACCGGGCCGACCGCTGTCGAATTTATCCCGGTCAGCTCGCTGAAGCCAGGATCCCCTCTGAGGATGCCGAGAGTGAAGACCTCTGGGGGCAGTTCCGTGCGGTTGGCGGCGAAAGTCGATGGAGGTATGTCCCTGCGCGCCCTGATCAGGGGGACGCCGGCCTCCTGAAGCTGGACGGCGAGAGGATCGTTCGCGGCGATGACGCCGACCCTCTTCACGACCGCCCCTCCCGCGCCTGTGTAATCTATCACCCCGACCCTCGGCCCGGCCTCCGGCGGGAGAGCTGCGACGATCTCCGGCGTGACCTGGAAGACCAGCATCTCCTCTCCGGGCCTGAACATGTTCAGGATCCCAGGATGGATGTTCGCGAGGTTGCTGCCGTAGGAGATCTCGTACGAAGGCCTGTTCTCGGAGCGTCCGTCATCATAGATGACGAAGCTGATGGGGTCGCCTGACTGGGGCGAGTTGAACTGCGCTGCCCCGCCCGGGCTCCTGATCATCCCTATCTCGACTGGGCCGAGGGGGTACCCCATGCCCATGGGCTCTCCTGCGTGGGAGTTGAAGCGCCTCGTAATGTCGGCGCGGTATGTGGCATTGTTCCCGAATTCTGTCCAGAACCTCCGCCCGCCGGCCGCCATCCCGCCGTTGAAATCGCCGGTTATGCTTATGGCGCCGTGGGGATCCCTGCTGATCTGGACGTTCCCGAAGGCCTCGTGGACGAGGTCGGGGACGCTACGGCCGGTGACATGGCTGAGGACGTCGAACATCCTGTGGAGGTCGGTGTTCCCGAACCTGTGGTTCATGTTCCCGAACCAGTAGTTGCCGCCGATCTCCTGGGCCATGTACACGCCGGCCGCGTCGGTATCGATTCCGCCGACAGTCGGGTTCTCTATCCTGAGCGTGCCGTCAGGATCGCGGACTACGTTGGTCCCCTCTCTCCTCATCTGGGCGATCTGTGCGTCGCTGAGGGGCTGGGTGATCTCGAGATCCATGACACGGAGGTTTATCTCATGGCGGTCCCACAGCCCTATCGCGTACGAGCCGGTGAGCGTGAAGCCGAGCTCCTCCCAGAATCTCGCCCTCACCGCCTGGTCCGGCGATGTGAGAGTCCCCATCACCCTCTCGTAGAGCTGTATCTGCTGTGGAGTGAACCTGTCGATCATCTGCTGGGCCTGCGCCCTTTCCGCCTCGTTCGTGGAGGTCCTCAGCGTCTCGTATGCGCTGCGGAGCTCGAGGACCTGCCGGATGCCCATCTCGGCCCTCGCCCTCACCTCGATGTCTAGGTTCCCCCTCCTTATAGTCCCCCTGAAGTCGCCCATGCTCTCGAGGATGCCGTATCGCGTGCCCGTGCCGTCGGCCATCGTGTAGCGCATGTCGCCTTCCGCCGTGGCTGTGTGGATCTCGGGCGCAGGTATGCCGGTCGCGCGCGAGTATTCGGCTCCTGCGGCATCGGGCAGCAGGTTCTGCCTCTTCACGTAAAGCGTCCGCATCTCGGTCACGTTCTCGCGCACCCCGCCCGGCCGCTCGACCTGCCTCGTTACCTCGACCCTCACCTCGTATGCTCCTACCGCGCCGTTATGGAACTCGATAGAGTGTATCCGGCCCACGGCGTTCTCCCCGGGCGGATACATGCCGCGGATTATGTCCGCGACGTGCCCGGGCATGTCGCCGGACAACAGCATGCCGAAAAGGAAGTGGTCGTCCTCGGGCCTGTTGAAGCCGCGGTAGGGCTCCGATACCCAGCTGCGGTCCGGCATGTTCGCCCAGGCGAAGGGCTCGAGCTCTATGCCCAGCCGCCGGGCCAGCGCCCCGCGCGCCTCCTGGATGTTATTGGCGTTCGCATAAATCTGCGTGAGCTCGTTCCTTCCGATGCCATAGATCCTGCCTATGGCATCGCCCACGGGCCCGCGCGAGAGGCTGCCGAGTTCGTTCAGGTACGTGGCGCCTTCATGCAGGCCGCGCCTATGGAGCTCCCCTACGACCGCCTCCTGCTGCTCGGGTTGCAGCCTCGAAAACTCCTGGGCGACTATGTCGAGGTGGTTTGCGTCCATCGTGCTGAAATGGTCTATTATCATCCTGCCTGCCAGCGCGCCCGCGCGGTTCTCCAGTCCCTGGCTGCGCATCTGCGCCAGGGTCTCCTGCTGCCTCTCGATCGGCATCCTGGCGAAATCCTCCTGCGCCTGCCGCACGCGGGCCGGGTTGCCGCTCCTGTACGCTTCCACTACGTCGGCAGGTTCCGGCCTGCGGATCGAGGAGAGGTAATCCGCCTCTGCCCTCCGCCCGAAGAATCTCAGCTCCGTGATCACCTGGTCCTGATGGGCGCGGTCCAGTCTCCTGAACCCGCCTTCGGCGTTGGACCTGGCGGCGCCGTCGTTCGTCTGGAACGCGTCGGTTATCTGATCGACTCCCATGCGGGCCGGGACGAGGTCTGGATGTCCTTCGATGGCCGACCGGGCCCTGGCCAGCATGGCCGTGCGCTCATTCCTGCCCACTCCCGACTCCGGCCGGAACGCGGCATCGTCTATGAATCTTCCTGCAGCTTCGAACGCGTCATTGAGCTGCTGGCCGTAGCGGGTCTGGGCATACCTGATGTAAGCCGCCTGCACGTCCGGGCCGGGCCACTCCGCCCGGCCTATCACTCCCTGCGGGTCGGCCCCTATCACCGTCACCCTGTCGCTGAAGACCCTGACATACAGGTTGACTCCGTCCGGCGTGCTCACCGCGACGTCGACATGGGCCCTTATCCCGGCCTGGGGCGTCCCCTGGTTCTCGACCGGGTCGAAAGCGCCTATGACCCCTTCCATGCGCGCAGGCGGCTGCTCCCTTGTCCCGACGGTCCTCGCGAGCATCGCGCCGAACATGTAATCCTCGGGCGTCGGGGATCCGGGCCTGCCGTTCTGCGCGGCGCGCGCCCTGGCTGCGTCGTTGACGAACCTGTACGCCGCAGCGGCGTTCCTTGCATTCCCGTAGCCGAGCGCGGCCGCCTCCATCTGTGTCGGCGGAGCGGCCTGCCTCGCGGCCAGCGCGAGATCGGACACGTCCGTTATCGGCCGGCCTCCCGCGGCGTATTCGCGGGCCATAGCCCTGAACTCGGCAGCCTGGTTGTACGCCGCCATCTGCTGATCGTGAGGGAGGGTCTCGGGTGAGACGGTGCCGTTCTGGGTGAGATACCTTATGGTCAACGCTTCGACCGGATCGGCCGGCATGTTGCCGCTCTGGCGGTACGCCTCGTATGTCGCCTGCACCCCTTGCGCCTCGAACGCCCCGTGGATATGCTGTGAATACGCCTGGGCGAGCGCGTCCTCGTCGAAGGCATTCGGCCTGGCCGTGATGAACTCGCCGACGAGCCGCTGGACTTCGGGGGGCATTGTATGGAAGTGCATCAGCGCGTCTACTGCCCTTGGACCAAGATTTCTCATAGCGAGCGCTTCAAATGCATTCGGACGTATCCCATACCGCGCGAAAAATTCATCCGAAGCTGCCGTCCCCCTTGTCTGTATCTCATTTGTAATCCGGCCTGAGAAATCCCTGGCTAAGGCCGTCTCGTCGTGGGCGCCGGCCCTTTGCGCGATGAAGTCTCTTATGAGCCCCTGGACTTCTGGGGGGAACTTGTTGAAAAGGGCAACCGCATCATCGTGTCCGGCTGCGGCATTGTTCGTATATACCTCTGTGAATTCAACAAGCCCCGGCCTTCCACCCGGACCTGGCGCCCCCGCAACCCACTGCAAGGCAGTACTTACGCCCCCTACCTCATTCTGGGCATTCGTGAGTTCGACGCTGAATTCGATCAGGCCATGCCTGCGCGTCCCCTGCGCCAGCATGCCGTCGACAGTGCGCCTATAACCCTCGATCGCGTTCCTTCCAGCCTCGTTAATTCCTGCGATGTCAGCAGCGGCGCCGGGATCGTTGTTGATCGCCCTCGCCGCAAGGTTGCCGAGCTCCCCCGGACCGCTCAGCGCCCTCTCATGCACAACCGGTGCCGGCTGAGGCTCCACATGTGCCTCTTCCGGCGCCCTTCCTGCGCGCGCCGGGGTGGTGACCTCCTCGTGCGCTGCCGGGGATGGCGGCCTGACCCTCTGCGGGGTGGTCGTTTCCTCATGGGCCGCCGGGGCCGGAGGCTGCCCTGCCTGCCGCAGCGCATACGCCTCGAAAGCGTATGGCTCTGCCCTCCTCGCGAGGACCTCCCGGGCGGCAGCTATGAGCTCGGGCGATGGATTCCGCAGATCCTCGAGCGCCCTTCTGTTGGCCGCCCGGATCTCCGAAAAGCTGGCTCCCTCCGGAAGGCGGTATCTCTCCATCATGACATTGCTGAACTCAAAAGCCGGATCGTCCGCGTTTATCGCGTGGGCGTTCTCGAGCCCTTCGCGATACCTCGCGAGGAACGCGTTCACCTCTGCGTCAGAGACTTCCCTCACGGCCGCCCTTTCGGCGGGTGGCGGCGACGGCCTCCGCCCTCTGCTTGGGGTGGTGACTCCCTGCTCCTGCGGCGGCGGGGCGGCCGGCTGCACCTCCTCTATCATGCCGGGCGTGACCTCCTGCGGCAGCGGCGGGGGCTGCGGGCCCCTCCTCCTCGAAGCGGATGTCGGCTCCCCCTCCACTATCTCTATCTCCGGGGCGGATGGCTCATGCGCAGGCGCTCCCGGCCTGACCGCCTCGCCGGTCGCCGACTCGATGGCCCTCGCGGCCATCTCCCTCCGTGCCGCCTGGTCCGCGCCTGCGAAAGCGGGGTCCCTGGCTAACGCCTCGGCGATCTCATAGCCGGGCGTGTCGCGCGAGACGCTCTCCCCGCGAGCGATCCTTTCCGCGACTCCGGTGATCCTTGTGGACAGCTCGGTGTTGACCATGTCGCGCTGGCCCGCCACGAATTCGCCCTGGCCAGCAGCCAGCTGGTCCGAGACCCTGGCCTGCTCGTCGGCGTGCATCGCGACGCGCCCGTCCGCGCGTTCCACGATCCTGAGCCTGCCTCCCTGGAGCACCATGTCCCCGATGTTCGGATTCTCCGCGCTGTTGTACGCGTTGAAGCCTATGCCGAACGGCTGGCCGTCATAAGACTGTATCTCCGCGTTCGCCCGCGCCCTCATCTCAGGCGTGTCGGCCGGCAGCCTCGCTCCCCGCTCGGCCTGCGGGCTGAAGAAGTCCGAGTGCAGCTGCGAAAGGCTGACCGCCCCGCCCTGCATCAGCGGTCCGCCCGTCCCGCCGATACCCTGCGCCTGCTGCGACGCGCGGGTCAGGTCGAGCATGAACGCCGCCGTGCCGTCGGCGAAATCCCTGTTGAAGACCGAAAGATCCGTGCGCCCTGTCTCGGGGCGGGAATATATCCTTGTCCCGACGCCGTCGGTGTCTATGGGCTGGAATGTGATGTTAACCTGGTTGTCCGAGCCGCGGCTGAGAGAGAAGGCGCTGTTCCTCCGATAGCGGTCCATCAGGCCTGCCCGCCTGGACATCTCCTGGTAGGCGCGCCATGCCTCGGCGATCCTCTGCCTGCCCTGCGGCGTCGAAAGCAGCTCGTAGAACGCCCTGTGCACCGGATTGTTCGGGTCGGGATGGGCGAGGATGTCGGTCACCATCTCGATGCCCTCGACCCTCTGCGTCTGCACCCTGCCGTCGGGGAGCCTGATCTCCACGTCCCTGCCGACCAGCGTGCGGATATCCTCTATTATGCCGAATTCCTGCCGCGCCTGGGCAGGCGCCCCGGTTATCGGGTCGGTGTAAGCGACCCCGGTATCATATGAGAATCCGGAGTGTATGCCGCTGGACATCAAGCCCTCTGCCTGGGCCATCCTCGCGCCGAAGGCCGCGGGAGCGACATCCTCGGCTTTCACGAACAAGTGCCTGCCGCCGGAAAGCTCCACCCTGTAGATGCCTCTCAGCCCTCCGAGATGGGTGACTCCGGTTATGGTCGCATCCTCGAATCCCGGCAAGCCGGCTATGCGCTGCTGCAGGTTGCCCCTCACGACGAGGTCGAAGAGGCCGTTCGCGTTCGCCTCGAGCGTCGCCCGCTCGGTCTGGAGAGCCGTGCGCCTGTTGTTGAGCTCCCTCTCGAGCGGCGCCCTCGCCGGGTCGTCAGGCGCCAGGTCGTTCACGCGCTGCTGCAGCGATTCCACTATCTGCTCGTTCCTCGCGATGCTGTCCCGCTGCGCGGCGAAAGGCCTCACTCCCATCCCGTCGAGCACCCTGAGCCTGCCTTCCGCGCCTCCCTGCCCGTAATCATGCGCGATCGAATCGACCAGGTCGGGATCCATGTTCCTGGAGCGGCCGAACTCGCGGATGGCGGCGACGTCGCTGGCCGCGACATCCTCAGGCCTGCGGGCGCTCCGCGCCGCGGCGATGCTGTCCTCGCGCCGGCGGGCGACCCTTGACGCCTCCCATTCGTTCCCGATCCTTTCGCGGACCTGCGGATCGCGGGTCCTCATCGCAAGGTCGAGCGCCCCGGCCAGCTCATCCCGTCCCGTCCGCTTGAGCGCCTCTATCCTCTGGGCCGAATCGGGCATGGCTCCGAGCTCCCTCGCCTGCGCGAGCATCTCGGCTGAAGTGTCCGGCGTCGGCCTCATCCTGGCGATCCCGTCGTAAGCCCTCTCGAGGGTCCTCTCGACGGGCTCTCCCTCCGGCGCGCGGGCGATCTCATCGGCGAAAATCGCCCTCTCGACCGGCGAGGCGGTCTCGAATATCCTCGATACCGTGCTCGTCGTGCTAGTCAGCCTCTCGACCGCGGCCGCCCTCGGGTCGCGCGCGGCCTCCCATTCCTGGAGCCTGGCCCTTGCATCAGTCCTCGACATGTCGCCCCTCTTGCCCATGAGGGCCTCGGCGACATCAAGGACTTCCCTGCTCTGCGGCGGCATCCCTGATTCGACCTGCGCCCGCTGTCGGGCGACCTCGGCGGTAGTAATATCTTCCACGTTATGCGCTATCTCCTCTCCTCTCGCCGCCGGCCCTCCCCTCCCGCCCCCTCTGGGCGCCGCGACCGGTCCGCCCCCGCCTTCGCCGATCGCCGGCGGAGCGCCCTCCCCTCCGCCTCCCCTGCGCCTGCCTCCCGGGGTCGTGACCTCCTCTGGAGTCGCCGTCGGCGTCACCCTCCGGCCTCCCGGGGTCGTGACCTCTTCAGGCCCGGCCCTGCGGGCAACCGGCTGACCCTCCGGGGGCCTGGTCGGCACAAGCGTCGGCTGCTCCTCGACGGGGAGTCCGGTGGTGCCTTCCCTCACGGCCGCGGCCGGGACCTCTCCTGCGCGCACCGGAAGCAGGGTGCCTTCGGGTATGCCTGTGTCCCTTTCGAAGCGCCTGAAAGCGCCCTCGATCTCCTGGGCGCGCGCCGGGTCTGTCTGCCGTATCTCATCGAGCCTCGCGGCGGCGCGGGTTTCGCGGTTGCCCACCAGCATGTAGCGCCGTGTCACCTCTCCCATCGGATCCTCGGCGCGCACGTTGGGCTCGACCTCCCTCATGAATCCTTCCATCGCGCGGAGGTCGGCCTGCGCCTGGGCCCTTGCCTGGGGTTGCGCCGCGGCATCGGTCGCGGTCGCGGTGAGCCTGGCAAGATGATCGTTTATGAGGACATTGTTGCCGGTCCAGCGGGCGCTGTCGGCTTCCCTGGTCGGGCTGAAGGTCGAGTGCGGCTCGTCGGCTGCGCGATAGAGCCCTCCGGCGTCCATCAGGACGACGTCGCCGGCCCTCACCTCCCTCCCGTTTATCGTCGTGTGCCAGTTCTCGATGAACTGCCTCCGCGCGGCCCCGCTCAGGCCTGTTGGTATCTGCGCCTCCGGCGGGAAGACTACTATGAACTGGAAATCATGCATGCCATATCCGTTGGCCTCGAGGGTCTCCCCTATCCTCTGTATCTGCTGGTACGTCTCAGGCCTGACGAACTCCCTTATCTGCGTGGGGTTCATGTCCCCTATGTACATGCCAGGCAGGAGGTCCATCGCGATCGCGATGTTGCCATCCACGTTGACGAAGCGGTAGAATCCCGGCCCGACAGGCAGCTCCCTCCCGTCAGGGGATCTGTACGTCATGCCTCCTATGGTGTCGAGGTTGCCTGCCTCGCCCATCGTCGACGGACGCCCTTCCGCAGCCGGGCGGCCCGTGACGAACCCGAAGAGGTTCTCCCACTGCTCCGCGGTCGGAGGCTGCCCCCTGTTGAACGGATCCTTGAATACCTTGACGGCCACCCTCCTGGGCTGGCCGTCCACCATTATCTCCGCCTCCCAGACGCCGGCGGTCGAGCCGACCGAATCCTCGGTATTGTCTATCCTCCGGAGAAGCCTGGCCCTCGGGGCTTCTGAGAGGGTCGTGGTCGAGCCGTCCCGGAGAGTGATCCTCCGGCTCTGGTATTCCGTCGGCATCCCCTGGAAGCCCTGCTCGCCCAGATGCTCCTCGACCGCCAGAGGGACCGCATTCGGCCTGGCTGCCTCGTCGCGGACGAAAGCCTCGGCCGCCTCCCTGCTCATGCCGCGGGCGCTCATCAGCTCCTGCGCCCGCGCCTGCTGCTGCGCGGTGAGCGGCTGCGCCTCCTGGCGCACGGCCTCGTTCGGAGCCCTCGGGACGGTCCTGCCCTCCTCGTGCGCGGCCGGCGGGGCTGTCGGCGCGAGCGCCTCCTCCCTCTCCCTGGCCAGCGAATCGAATCCCCTCGCGCGGTCCTCGAGCGCAGCGGCCCTCGCCTCTATCCTGGCGACGTCCTCCTCCATCTGGCTCCTTCTTCTCGCCAGCAGCTCCGGATCGTTCGCGAGGCGCGTCTCCTCCTCCCTGAATGACGACCTTGTCTGCTCGGCCTGATCGTGCAGCCCCCGCGCCTCCGCTCTCGCTCCGGCGGCCCTCTCCCTTATATCCGCGGGAGTGGCCCTCCGCCTATATGCGGCATCGATGCGGTCGGCGCTGTGCTCGAGCGCCGTGGCCCTGTTCTCGAGAGCTGTCGCACTCTCCAGCATCCCTTGCCTTTCGACATCGGAGTGGACAGTGCTCTGCGCGTCGCGCCTCAGCTCGAACGCCTGGTCCCTCATCCCCTGGGCATCGTTTCGGCGCCCCTCGGCATGCTCGGCAAGGTCCCTGGGGACCAGCTCCGGGCTCTCGATGACCGGCCTCACTTCGGTCGCATATCCCGCGTCCATCACTCTGGGATCCGCGGCGATGTCCGCGACATAGCTGGCCTTGCCCAACGCAAGCCTCAGCTCGGTCGGGGTGTCAGGGCCGCCCTGCGCCCTTGCCGCCCTCGCGAATTCAGGGTCGAACACGAGGTCGGAGACCTGGCTCCGGATCCTCTCCGGCACGTTCGCCAGGATCTCGTTGCGCCGCGCTTCGGGAAGGCTCGCGAAATCGGGATTCTCGCGGAGGATGCGTTCTGTATGAAATATCATGTCGCTGGCGGTCTCGACATGCTGCTGGGTGTACGTTATCGCCTCCTCGCCGCGCCCGATGGTGTAGGTCGCCTGCCCGTCCGGCGCGACCGCGCGCGAGGTGAAATTCGCGCTCTCTACGCGCGCGCGGAAAGCGCTCATGTCGGCCTCCGTCCTCCGCGTCTCCGCGGCGGCGCGCAGGCTCTCCATCCGCGTTCTCGGCTGGGCCTGCGGGGCCGGAGGCGCAGCCGCGCGCGTGGACGCTGTGAAAGCGTCGGCGGGTTCGGCTCCGCCGAGCCGGGCCCTGATGTAAGCCCGCTGCGCGTTGTCCAGAGGGAACGGCTGGCCGTTGTTCCCGCTCCTCTCGAATTCTTCGATCGAACTCACTCCACCGCTGTTCATGGCCCGCTCGAACGCCTGGTAATTGTTCTCGCTCCTCGCTGATTCTATGGTGCGCCTGCCCGCTGGGCTCGCCGCGTACTCCTCGAAATTCCGCACCCCTCCCGCCGCGCGGGTGGCGTTGTAGTCCGACAGCACGCCGCGCTCGATGCTCGGGGCCAATGGGCGGTCCCCGAGGCTCGCCCTGTACGTGGTCCTCTCCGCGATCGGCATCCGGCCGATCTCGCCCTGGAGCCTGGAATAGTCGAGGGCCATGGCGTGCACTTCGCCGGACTGCATCGGGACCCCCAGCAGGCCGGCCTCTATGACCTGCCTCCATCTGGGGACGTACCTGGGGATGCCCTCCTCGCCGGGGGCCGAGCGTAGCTGCGCATATCTGGCCGCCACGAGCGGCTGGATGACCGTCTGGAAGCCGTAGAAGCTGGCCTCCCACCATGTCATGTCGCCGTTCTGGACGCTCCGTATCATCGAGGGCATCTGATATGCGAACTGCCCCGCGCCGCTCACGGCCAGCGCGTTGCCGGTAAGATGGATCGCCCTCTGCGCGATGCTGAGGTCCTCCGCTCCCCACGCCAGCTGCCATGCGCGCTGGCCGAACGAGAGGGTCCTCGTCGCCTGCGCCGCGGCGCTGGTCCCCTCCGTCCATGTGTTTATCGCCTCGATGGTCGCCCTGCTCGCGCCGGCCAACCTCGCCGCGTTCACCGCCTGCTCGGTCTCGTTCATCAGCGTGGCGGCCTCGTTCAGCGCGGCGGCTCCCCTTCCGGCGGCGGCCAATTCTCCTGCGAACGGGAGGACCGTCGTGACGACCCCGACGCTCACTGTGAATATCGAACCTGCAGTCCACTTGCCCATCTGCTCCCGCTGCTCTATGCCCTCGGCGATGCCCATCGCGCCGACTCCGGCTGTGAGGACCAGCGACGCGCCGCCGGTCGCCGGGGCGGCCACGATGCCGACCGTCGCGACGGCGAATTTCCCGACGGCCACGGTAACGCGGTAAGCGCTCCTGTAGCGGCCCATGCTCGCCCTCGCATCGACCGTGGTCTGGTCGTTCGTGTCGACCCACTGCCCCTGCTGGTTCTGCACGAACGGGACGCTCGAGGCGAGCAACGTGGCCGAGCGGTCCAGGTCGGGGGCTTCGAACTGGATCTCTCCGGTGGCGGTGGAGACCGGAACGATATTCAGCCTGCCGATCGCGGAGAGGCCGGAATCCCTCGCGCTCCCCTGCCTCGCGGACATCCTGTCGAAGAAGACCTGCTGCGGGTCGGCGCCCCAGGGCGAATCGTGCGCGAATATCACGCTCTCCACTTCGCCGTCGAGCTGCATGAACTGCGAATACGCCTCGTTCAGGGCGGCCGTCTGCTGCGGCGTGTTGTGCAGCCTGGAGAGGCCCCAGTATCCCTCGCCCTCGGCGTGGGTGGTGCTCAGCGAGCCGTCGTTGCCGTGCCACACCCTGCCGACGCCGAGCGTCGCGAGCTCGAGCGTGGTCCGGTCCTCCGCCCTCTGCTCCATCACCGGCCGCACGTGGTCCCAAATATCGTCATCGGCGAAAGATGTCAGCTCCCTGGCCTCGCGGTAGTTGAGGCCGCCGAGCTCGTCGGCGAACCCAATCGACCTCCCCCCGCGGCCGCCCATGCCGAAATTGCCGCGGAGGTCTGAATATACCGTGATGTAAGCGTAGCCGCCGTGCCGCGAATCGTCGTGCCACTCGCGCGGCTGGCCCCTGAACTCGTAGATCGGCGCGGCGACCGCCTCGTTGCGCACGAGCATGTCATAGAACCGGAAGTCGTTCTGCTCGGACGTCGCTGCCATCGCGCCCTCGAACCTCCGGGCCGCGAACTCGCGGTAGGCCTCGTCCGTGTATCTGTGCGGGGCCCATCCGTGCGCCCTCTCCTCGTCCCTCATCTCCTCGCTGGTCTCGAGGCGGTATCTCTGCGACTGGTCGGCTGAGCGCAGGTCCTGCTGTCCGGCCCGGATGAATTTCCTGGCATACTCCCACCCTACGACCCTCTGCTGGTGCCTCGCGCCGACCTCGAGGGTGGTGGCCGCGGCCTCGAGCTGGGCATCTATCGAGGAGTCCCAACCCTGGAGATGGGACTGCCTGGCCGCGTTCAATCCGCTCCTGAAGTCCGCGGCATTGGACGAGAGCGCGCCGTATATCTCTCCGCTCAGCTGCTGCGCCCGCCTCCAGTCGGGCGTACCTGTCATGGAAGCGAGCAGGTCGGAATGCATCTGGGCGTATGTCCTCCCGTTCGGCCCTATCTCGTTCATCCGGTCGGCCGGGATGCCCTCTATCATGACCATCGCGAGATACGGGTTCACCTGCAGGATCGAGCCGCCGGCGAGGAGGCGGTCCCTCGCGTCCTCATTGGCCGCCCTCGCGCTGTCCCAGTCCCCCCCGTCGCGCCTCATGCTGCCGGCAAGATAGCTGATTGGTTGCTGCAGGGCGTTGTTCCGATCCTCGACCTCTCCGCGGCCCCGCACGTCGTCTTCGTCGGTGGGCATGGCTTCCTGGAATTCGTCGCCGGCATGGTTCGCGCTGTTCCTGCTGGACCAGGCGGCGATCGTGGTCCTGGTGACGTTGACGTCCTGCCGTGTGATCGCCGCTGCCCTCGACATCTCGCCCTCGACCTGGCCGAGGCCCGCTTCAGCGGCGTCGTACTGGCCGCTCTCGATGAGCGCCTGGTTCCTCGCGAAACGCCCGTCATAGTCGACGGCATGGTAATAGAACAGATCCCCGCCGCCGACGACATCGCCCATCCTCCTCTGGCGCTGCGTGTTCGGATCGTAGACCTCGCGGTTGAGCAGCTCGTCCATCATCCCCTGCCGCTGCGCGTCCCCTTCAGGGCCAGCCGGTATGTTCGAGAGCCGCTGGCGCAGCTGCTCCCTCTCCGAGCTCGGCGGGAGATGGCTGATCAGCGTGTCGATGACTTCGGGGCGCGGAGTGACGCCGAGCCATGGCACCGTGGTCGTCTGGCCGGGCTGGCTCACAGGCGCCTCGGTAGAGACCACGCCTATGAACGGATTGTCCGGGCTCATCTCGCCGTACTGGCGCCTGAAGTTCGCGTCGTCTATCCAGACCTGCTGGCGGCCGCTAGCGGCCCGGATGCCGAGCCTCGTCCTCCGCAGCATGCTGTTCGACGCGTCGAACCTCTCGGCGTACGCGAGGTTTATCCCGCTCGTCGCGTTGCGGTCGTGCTGGGACGCATCGTAGTAATCGTGACCGGAATCGTCCGTCGTCCTGGTGTTGGTGGCGTAGCCGACCTGCCTGTACACTTCCTGGAGCAGCGCGAGGTCGTTGCCGGCATCCGTGAGGTTCTGCCTGAAGCCTTCCCTCGTGGCCGGATCCTCGACGCGGTCTATCATCTGGTTGATCAGGCCCTTTATCGTCTCGACGTTCTGGGCCTGGAGCTGCCTTCCCTGCGCCACGAGGCTCTGGGTCTGCCTGGTCTTCGACAGCTCCTGGTTGATGACCGCGGTCCCGACTTGCAGGGTCCGCTGCGCGAGCAGGAACCGATCCGGGTTTATCACCGGGATCGGCGCTCCCTGCGCGGGGGTCGGCGGGGGCTGGCCTGGCGGATACGGATGGCCCTGCTCGTCCACCGGCTCCCCGAGGAGGTTCACCCTCTGGCCGGTCCCGAGGCCGATGAAGGTCCGGACGGCCACCGTCGCGTCGAACCTCCCGCTCTCGCGGTGCCTGGACGCGACCGAGGTCATGCTGGTGTCGAGGGATGCCACGCCGTCCCTTATCCCCGTGGCGGTGCGTATGAGCAGCTCGCCGTTCTGGCTGTGCTGGAGCACCTGCTGCTGGAGCAGGAAGCGGTAAAGCTGGCGCGTGCGCCCTTCGTCGGTTCCGGCCTCTTCCCGCAACCGGTTCGCCCTCGCCTGCATCTGCGGGGGGAGCTGCGGTATCAGCTCGCCGATGCGCCGGTTCACGTCTGCGATCGGCGCGGAATCGACGTTGTTCAGCTCGGTGGAGAATGTGAGGGCGGCGTTCTGCTCGGCCCTTCCCTGGAAGTATATCCTCTCTGCCGCGGCCCTGGATGTGCCCATGAAAGCGGGGTCGGCGAGCGCCTCCTGCCTCCGGTAGAACCTTTCCGCGACCTGGTCCCCGCGCGCGTGCGCCAGGTCGCCCTGGCGGTGCAGCCTCGCGGCCTCCCGCCTCCATGCGGCCTCGGACCTGGCGTTCTGCGCATCGCTCCTGCCGAAGACCCCTGTGGTGAGGAACTCGAGGTCCTCCGAGTTCCTAAGGTGAGTGGTGATCGCCCCCTGCCTCGTGTTGAGCTCGTTCAGCCCGCGGTCCGTGGCGGCCTGGTCGGTCCCGCCGCCGAGAGCCTGCGCGACCGAGCCGCCGCTTAGGATCGCCCTCGGTATCGGGAGGTCTGTCACCCGCGAGAGGTCCGCCCTCCAGGTGGTCCCGATCTGGCTTATCCTCCTCCCGCTGATCCGGAAATCCCTGCTTCCGAAATAATTGCCGAGCTGCCCCTCCACGTAATTCATGGCTTCGGTGCGCTGAGTCTGGCGCTCCGGCGTGAGCCGGTCGGCCGGCACGCTCGCCATCCTCGCGTAGGTCACGGCCATGTCGAAGACGGCGTTGTAAGCGGTGGGATCCTCGCTCCGCGCGGCGCGGAGCGCCAGGTCGAAGTAGGCGCGGCTGTTTATTATCGCGCGGTAATTCCTGCCGGCGACGAGCGCGCTCTCGTAGATGCCCCTCTGCTCGTAGACCGCGAGCACCCTGCCCGCGGCCGTGCGCTCCAGCTCGCCGGCGCTCATCTGCCTGCACGCTTCGAGCAGGCCGCGCTTGTCCTCGGTGGTGGTGAGCTTCGTGTAAGTGGTGGCGGCGTTCCGGTACGCGGTGCCGTCGTCCAGCCTTCCGGCTATGGTGGCGTCGATCGAGTATGTGAATATCTGCCCGAGGGCGGCCCGGTCCCCCCTGTTGTTGCGTATCGTCGTGACCATGGCCGTGCCGGTCGCCATCAGGTCGTCGGCCCTCTGCTGGACCGCGGCGTTGGCGTCGACATGGGCGAGGTAGGTGATCGCGGCCTCGTCATCGGCGAGGTTCAGGCTCTGGTCGCGCCGGGCCTCGGCGATCCGCCCCCTCATCACCGCCGCGTACTGGGGATCCGAGCCCATCCTCGCGGCCATCCGCTGCCTCGTCGCATCTATCTCCTCCTGGGTGGCAGGCTCCTGGCCGGCGGCGAGCCGCGAGTTTATCCTCTCGAGCTCGGCTATCGCCCTCTCCATTCCGGGCCTCGCTTCCGCCGGGAGCCTGGGCAGCTCCGCCCTGAACTCCGCAGCGCGGTTCGAGCCGTCTATGTAAAGCATGACCGCCTGGATGTACTCAGGCCCCTGGGTCTCGAGATTGTGCGAGAGGGCCTCGGCATCCCTGCGCTTGTTCTCGTCCCCGCTGATGTACATCTCGGCGAGCGAGGACTGCGCCATCGCGATCCTCGGATCGCCGCCGCTCGAGAGCAGCGTGAGCCCGCGGTTGTAGATCGTCGTCGCGCCCTGGCGGACCGGATCGGCCACGTTCGAGCCCCTCCCCATCCGCGCGTTCATGCTCTTCTCTATCTCCACGGCCGCCCGCGCCCTCTGGAGATCGTCCGCCGTGGATTCCGCACCCAGCCTCCCGGATATGCCCTGGAGGAGGGTCGCGGTCTGGCCGCTCTCCCTCTCAGCGGCCCTGTTCAGCTCGCCGCTCAGCGAGCGCGAGAGGGTCCCCCTCAGCGTGCCCATCGCGGTCTGCACGTCCGCGGGCTCCATCCCCTCCCTCGTCGCCGCGGCGGCCTGGGCGACCACGTCCCTCCTGAAATTTGCCGAAGCTCGGTCCGGATGGTTCCGGATCTCTTCGGCCGCGAACATCATGACGTTGAAATCCCCGTAGCTCCCGCCCCGCGCGAGCATGTTGATCGCCGAGACGAACACCGCCTGCGCCTGGGGCCTTATCGCTTCCGGCGTGTCGTTGAGCTCGGTGACGGCGAGCTTGTAGGCGTTCACCCTCATCGCGAGGCGGCGCATCTCCTCGTCCGTGACCTGCTCGGGGTGCTCCCTGAGCCTGGTCTCCATGTCTCCTATGTCCCGCATTATCGCGAGGCCGGCATCCCGGAGCGGCCCGGTGGTCCCCTGGGCGAGCTCCTCTATGCGCTCCCCTTCCCGCCCGAAGGCCCAGGCAGCCCTCGTCCGCCGGTCGTCCTGGGCGCTCCTGATCCCGTTCTCGACGTTGTCGAGCCTGGTCCCCGCCTCGGCGAGCCCCTGCGCGTCCATCGTCTGGCCCTGGCTTATGAAATTGACCGCCGAGCCAAGGGCTCCGAGCGCCTGCGCGCCGTCCCGGCTCATGAGGAAGTCCCTGTTCGAGAGGAACATGTTGACGCCGCGCATCATCGCGTCCCCCCTCTCCGTCTGCCCCGCGCCGTAAGCGTTCAGCGCGAACGTGACGTCCGAGAGGAGCGCGGTCGAGAGCTGGTTCGGCAGCCCGGCGACGTTTATCTGGCGCACCGCCGAGATAGCCTCGGGCAGGTGCTCCACCTGGCGCTGCGTCCGGCGGAATATCTCCGCCGCCTGGTCAGGATGCCCGGTCTCGAGGAGCTGCTTCGCGCGGTCGAGGTCCTGCTCCCACTGCTGGATGCGCGTCTCGACCCCGCCGAGCTGCTGGTGGGCCATGACGTCGAGGCCGGCTCTCATCTCGTCTATCCTGGAGCCGAGCCTCGCGCGCTCCTGCCGGTCGTTCAGCCCGAACCTCCGGTCGATGTCGCGGCCGACCGCGACGGCCGAGGCGGCGCTCCTCTCAGCGGCCTCGAGCGTGGTCATGACCTGCGCGGTCGGAGGAGTCCTCTGGGCCTGCGGCGCGGCGAGCTGCCTCATTATGTCCTCGGCGGCCTCAAGGGGCCTGGCCGAGAAACCGCCTCCTCCCTCCCTTTCTCTCTGCGCTTGGGGTGACATGGGATCACTTCGCGTAGTTGTAGCAGATGTCGCTGAATTCCCTGAGGATCTCGACCCTCGAGTTCATGTCCTCTTTCTTGGCCATGGCGAGGAGCATCTTCTTCTCCCAGTTGGCCAGCGCGTCGTGGAAATACCGCAGGCGCTCTATGCGCGGCTTGTAATCCACAGGCTTGTCCTTCGATGCATCCCAGACCGCGATCGCGTTCTCGATCGCCGAGAGGGCCTTGTTCGCCTTCTCAAGGGCGTCCTTCTCGAGTCCTTCGACGTCGGAGAAATCGTACTGCTGCGCGCGGCTCTTGGCTGCGGCCGCCGGCGCTTTCTGTGGAGCTGCTTTCTTCACGACCATTCGATGCACCGCCATTTTCCGGATATATTATATAGTATTCTATCGGTGCGTTTAAATAGTGATTCACGAAAAAACGTCCTGAAAGCCGGCCCTCTCCGGTTGCAGGCGGCGCGATCGCCGCGAGCCCGAAAATGACCGGTGAATTCACATCCTTCCGGCCAGCGCGAGCGCGTACGTCCGGTCATCCTCATCGAGCGATTTCGAGCCGATGACCTGGAGGTTGCCCTTCATGCCGAGGGAGGCGAGGGCGTCCATCGCCTTCCTGCGCAGCTCGCGGTCGGCCGAGTGGGCCGCGAAGGCGTTCATCATGTTGAGGTTCCCCCGGTATCTCCTGAAATCCTTGGCGAGCGAGGCGAGGCAGAAATCCCTCACGTCCGGATGGAACGCCGAGGAGGCGAGATGCTCGACCGCGGCCCTGTTGCCGCTCTCGACGAAATGCCTGGCCACCTTCATCCTGATCCCCGCGTCCTCCGAAGAATTGGCGAGTGCGAAGAGGGGAGCCGCGTCGTTCTCCCGCACGAGCGAATCCGCCTGCGCCTCCAGCACCCGCATGGCGTTATGCCGCGAGCGCGGGTCCGCGGACCTCTGCCTGTATTCGAGGAGCTCGGAGCGGAGCCTCATGGCAGAGAGGCGCTCCAGCGCCCCTGATGCGATGTCCCCGTGCCCGCTGGACATGCATGCTATCAGCGACCGCCAGTCCTTCCTCGAGGCTAGCTCGTCCAGCGAGGCCTTCCTCAGGCTTCCGTCCTCTGATGAGAGGCACTGCTGGACCAGGTAAGCCGCGTCGCGCCCCCCCAGAGGGCCTGCATCGCCGGCGGTCGCGCCGAAAGCGGACGGGGCCGCGATGCTCTCCAGCATGGGGGCCGGCGGCTGGCGCGGCCTGAAATCGTCGATGCGCAGGACCTTCCCACCCTCACGCCTCCCCCAGAGCCTCATACCGTCTTTCTTAGGATGCGAACGTATTACAATGCCTTCCAATTCCCCGCTCCCGCCCCGTGCCATGCGTTTTTTGTGTTTAAATATGTTTAAAAAAGATTTGTTAGCGCTTGCTAACATATTAAATAGCCATGAACAGAATGCTTCTCATGGCTGGCGAATCCGTTGACTCCGGGCGGCTCGAACTCATGCTCGCCGGGGCTGAGGGCAACGTCGAGGGGGCGTACGGTTTCTTCTCGATGATGCTCAAGAACGACGAGAAGCGGGCGCCTGAATCCTTGCGCGAGGACAAGCTGTCATCGGTCAAGGCCGACATGGACGGGGCGGACCGGAACGTGGCCGCCCTCTTCAGGCTGGTCGTCGAGCGGTACTTCGAGGACCAGGCGGCCGGGATCGCCCCTGCCGGAGGCTATTCCGCCGACAACCAGTCCAGGCTGATCAAGGCGAGCGTCCTCCTGCTCATGAGCGTCCGCGTCCGCCGGATGGAGCATCTCGCGCGAGCGGGCTCCACCATCTCTTTCCTCTCGATGCTCAAGAGCCTCAGCGCCAAGCTCCTCTCGTTCAGCGCAAGCGCCCCGGAGCAGCCGCTTGAGAACGTCTACGCTTTCTACCATTACGACGCCTACCCGCTCCTGCGGGCGCTTTGCGAGGCCAGCGGGCTGGGCTACTCCCGAGAGCTCGGCGCTGCGCTCGCAGAGCCGCAGATCAAAGGCGACATCTCGCGGATGCTGGACGAAGCGCTCAAAGGATATTACAAAGGATGACTCTATGGCCAGAAGAATCGCGGTCCCCTCGCGCGGGGCACGGAGCCAGCGCGCCTTGCCTGGGCACGTGGACGAGGGCAACATCGACAGCGTGGAGGAGGAGACGCTGGAGAAGGTCGGAAAGACCCTCTCGGCGCTCGAGCTGGCTCTCGCGAGCTGGGATGCGGCGAAGGAGAAGCCGGAGTCCCTGCGGCCCAAGTTCGCCAAATACCGCCTCCTCCATGACATGCTCATCCAGTGGCAGAAGAAGGCCCAGAGAGCGGCAGGGAAGAAGGCCGCCTTCGAAAAGAAGGTCGCGGTCCTCTGGGATTTCGTGGACATCTGCCGCGACTATTCCTGAGGTGTCTTCTTGGGAACCCCTAACATGAGGCCGGAAGAAGCTGCGAGAGATGCAGACGCGGCCATCGCGCAGCAGCTGCGCCCCCAGGCGCGCGCGGTCGTCCCCCAGCTCACCCCCTCCGGCTTCGCCTCGCGCGCGGACGAGCAGGTCGGCTCGCTCTCGCAGCACGCGTCCTCGCTCGGGCGCACGCTCCCCTCACGGATCACGGACGTCGGCGCATTCCTCGCCTCAGAGCCGCTGCGCTCGGCACGAGCGGGCCTGGAGCAGGGCATCGGCATGATGCAGGGCACGGTCACCTCCAACCCGCCGCTCGATCCGTCGGTCTTCTTCCCGAACCGCCTGGAGCGGTCGGCCTTCCTCCGCGACGGCTCCCCATTCCTGATCATCGACCCGGCCCACGACGCCCGGTTCGCCGACTTCCTGTCCGGGAGGAGCGGCTCGTACCGCGGAAGCGGGCGGGCGGAGTCTGAGTGGGTGGCCGCGCACGCGGCGGAGCTGGAGCGGCGGGGCATCCGGGTGGAGCGGGGCCAGGGCGACTCGTTCACGCTCACGAACGGCGCCTTCGACCGCTCGCTCTCGGGAGGCGTCCTCAGCGGGCCGGACTTCGAGCGGTTCATCGCGGCAGGGGTGCCCTCGATCAGCGGGGAGGATCCGGCCAAGGCGAGATGGCTCTCGGAGCACGCGGACATCCTCATCGAGCACGGGATCGACGTGCAGGTCGAGGGGAACCGCTTCACGCTGCGGAACAGCGGATTCCGCACCATCGGAGTGGACCCTTCCCAGTTCGAGGGCAGCGGCTTCCGCGGCACCGCCTTCGACTCGTTCGTCGACGGCCGCGCCCCGACGTTCGAGGGCAACAACCTCGCCCAGGCCAGATGGATAGCCGAGCGCCAGCAGCAGCTCATGCAGTCGGGGATACACGTCTACCTTTCCCTGAACCAGCGGGGGGAGCCCAGCGGGCGCTTCGTCCTCCAGAACACAGCCTTCCTGCCTCCATCGGCCGGCACGTCCCAGCGCGAGGCCCTCTCGAGGAGCCTCGACGACGCGCGGGCCGATATGGGGATGGCCGACACCTACTTCGCCCGGGCCGGGGAGCTGTGGCGGACCGGGAGGCCGCAGGATCAGCAGCGGGCGAGGGAGCTCGCGTCCGCCGGCATGCAGCTGATAGACCGGGCGCAGCGCCTCCTCGGCTCGGTCGCCGCGTATGTCGAGACCTCGAGGGTCGTCTATGACCGGCGCGCCGAGATCGAGTCCCTCCCGCCCGACGAGAAGCGCCGCTGCCTCTCGCTGATAGAGAACGCCGACGCCCTCATCGCGCAGAGCCGGACCGCGGACGACGCCGCGGCGCGCATCGAATACACGCGCCGCGCCGGTTTCCTCCTCCAGATGGTCGGCGCGACCCTCTATCTCCGCCAGACCGAAGGCATGCTCCCCCCGCAGGTCCGCACCGATGCCGCAGGCTTCCTCAGCTCGGCGATGGACATCTATTCGCAGGGCACCTCCGATTCCCTCGAACGGGCGTCCTTCATGCTGGGCCAGGCGAACTCCTTCCTGACGTTCTCGATAGAGCGGGCCGGCATCCAGGCCCAGTACGACGAAGTCCGGAACCTCGACGCCTACGTGGACGTCACGAGGATGCCGCTATTCCAGACGTCCGGGCGCTTCGACGAGGAAAAGTTCCAGAGGCTCACCGGCGTGACGTACGCGCAGTACCGGGACGGCATACGCGGCCAGAGCCGGAGGGGGATCGCCACGGTGGCCGCGGCCCTCTACCGCCGCTCCCTCGACCATTACGACTCCGCGCTCGCGGAGATGCGTGGGCTGATCGCATACTCGGCCGCGAACGAGACGCCGGACAACGGCAGGGTCAGGGCGTCGCTGGAGACGATCCAGCGCGAGCACGAGATAGGCAGCCTCAACTTCGTCCGGACCGCGCAGCTGGATCCCCTGATATCGTCCGCCCGGACGCTGTCCTCGGTCGTCCAGCGCCTTCCGACCGAGCGCGACATCGGCGCCCTCTACATGAGCGCGGAAGGGTCGGCCGAGCTGCGCGACTCGCGCGCCGCGGCGATGCGGGCGTACTCGCGCGAGCTCGGCACGATAAGCGCCGGCTTCCTCTACCTGCTCTCGGCCCAGAACTCCGAGGGGGCGGAGCGCGAGTCGCTTGAAGGCTCCGCGCGGGCGGTCCTCTCAAGGGCCGGGGCCGAGAACCAGGCATTCATGGACGCGGCCAACGCGTTCAACGACATGTTCAGCAAGACCTCCTCGTTCATCGCGCACGTGCAGGGCTCGCTCCTCGACGGGGAGACCGCGTCGCTCTATGGCGAAGAGCTCCTGAGGATCGGGGGCGACCACCTGCAGCAGCTCCTGCAGAACCCGGACCTCTCCCGCCCGTATTTCCTGCGCGCCGTGACGGACCCGTCGTTCCTGCCCAGCCTCCCTCACCGCGACGAGCTGATGAGCAACGTCACGCGGCTCGGAAGGGGCGACCGCCAGAACGCGATCGCGATACTGACAGCCCTCTACGACCCGAACGCGACGCCCGAGCAGGTCCGCAACGCGCTCGGCCTGCTCTCCGCCGGCGAGATGACGATCGAGACCGCGGCGATGCCGCCCGGGGGGATGCCCCCCGAAGGGATGTCTCGCGAGGACCGCATGCGCGAGTACGGGACCGTCACCAGGGCTATGCCGGTCCTCGATGCGCTGCGCGAGGTGAACCCGGAGCTCGCGGCGCGGTTCGAGAGGATGCGGGAGCATCCGGAGAGCTTCTCGATCGACCAGCGCAGGGAGCTGATACTCGCTCTCGTGCGCATGGTCGGCGACGAGCCTGTGAACCGCGCCCTAGACCACATCGAGACATACCTCCGGGACACGTTCAGGGAAGTCTTCACGGCCCACGCGCAGGACCTCTACGACCGCGCGCGGAACATGGAGCCGAACGCGAGAGGCATGCAGGAAGACGCGAGGCTGATCCTCTCCCGCCTGCGGCCCAGCGACATCACGATAAACCGCAGCGGCGGAAGGACCACCGTCGAGCTCGCGGACCCATTGGCCCGCGACGCATACGCGAGGCTCATGGACGGCGCCGCAGCCGTGCAGTCCATACCGGAGGAGATGGCGAGCCTCGTGCCCAGGCTGATGGAGAGGCTCGGTCCGGTCTCGCGCGAGGCCGCCACGCGCGTGGCGGACGCGGAGAGGATATACCAGGAGAGGGTCGACGAGGCCGAGGCGCGGAGAAGGACGATAATCGTCTGCGCGGTCATCGGCGGCCTCATCGCGGCGCCATTCACCGGCGGCATGAGCGTCTGGGCGGCTGTGGGGACCATAAGCCTGGGCGTCGGGATAGGGATGGGGATCCCCTCGGTCGCCTTCGCGGTGGAGGATTACGTGAAGGTCAGGGACGACCCGAATGCCACGCCCGAGCAGGTGTCCGCGGCCCGCAACCACATGTGGCGCGAGATCGGGTTCAACGCGGTGATGCTGCTCCCGGTCGTCGGCCAGGCCGGGCGGGCATGGGCCGTCGGCCGTGGGCTCTTCACGCTGGCGCGGATAGGGTACGGCCTCGAGATCGCCGGAGGCATAGGCATGGTCGGCTTCGGCGCATACCAGACGTACGAGGGCGTCCAGATGATCCGGCATGGCGATACCGGCTGGGGGATATTCAACGCGGCCACCGGGGCGCTGTTCATGTTCGGAGGCGCCCATGCGGCGTACAGCGGCGCGCGGAGCTGGGGATCCCTCGGCAGGCTCGCGCCGGCCATGCTCGCTCCGGAGGCCATAGCCAGGGACGTCACAGCGCTGGAGGAAGGGGCGGCGGCTTTCCGGCGAGTGGCCGCGGGCGAGCAAATCTCGATCTCCGCCGACCGGCTCGCCGAGATCAATGCGGCCGGCCGCAGGCTCAGGGACATGGTGCAGGCTGGGATGCGGCTCGAGCCGGCCCAGATGCAGGCCCTCAACGCGTACCGCGCCCTCATGGAGGTCCAGCCTGCCAGGGACCTGCGCACCTTGCGGACGATGAGCGAAGGCACCTCGTTCCGGCGGGCGGCGCGCGGGGCTTACGAGACGATCCTGCGGAGGAACCGGCTCGCCTCGACCGAGGAATTCGTCGATGCGATAGCGGCGAGGGACCGCCTGCGCGCGCTGGGCCGCATCCGGCCGAACACGCCGGCCGAGGCCGAAGCCCTCAGGAACTTCGACCGCTACGTCGCGGCCCAGGCGAACACGGACGCCCAGGCGCTCTCCTCGTTCGGCCAGAGGGTGAGGGCGGGGGGCGCTCCGCTCAGCGTGGGCGAAATCGCGGCGGCGCGCACGGCATACGACCGGCTCTCGCTCGGCGTGCAGGAGGCCGGGACGGCGACGCCCCAGCAGGTCGCCGCGATGCGGGCCTACCGCACCGCGATGAGCGAGGTCGGCCGCTCGAGGATGGCGCAGGACGCGCAGGGGCTCGCCTCGGGGATAGCCCCCGCGATCGAGGCGACGACCGACTCGCAGGAGATCGCGCGCTCGGTCATACGGGCGAGGCTCCTCCGCGGCGACGGCGAGTTCCTCATCCCAGGCGAGACGATCGCGGGCTACCGGCTGAGCGTGGGCGACATAGAGGGCGAGATACGCGCCCTGGGCCGGGATTTCGCCCTCAGCGGGAATCCCCAGCAGGTGCTCACGATCGCGGGCGACAAGCAGCTCCTCAACCAGATAAACGACGTGTTCGGCAGGGATGGCGGCAACGTCTCGCTGTCGCTCTACCGCTCGGCGATCCAGGACGGGGTCGGCTCGTCCATCCGCGGCATGCGGGGGGCCCGCGCCTTCTTCGTGCGCTCCGCCGAGAGCGGGGACGAGGTCACCGTCTACATAATGGGCCGCAACCTGCGCGGGCTCGACCCGGCCGCGGTGTCCAGGTCGCTCGAGGAGGCGACCGGATCCGTGGCGGCTCAGGCGGCGGCCGCGCGGATAAGGGGCGACGTCACCCTCGCGGACGCGTTCGAGAGGTGGACGGGCAGCAGGGACGTCCGGCTTTTCGTGAGCGGGGATTTCAGGTTCTCCTCAGTCGAGGATTTCACGCTCGCCGCTTCGATGGACGAGAGCTCGCTGACCAGGATGGTGACGCATGCCGAGGAGATCCCGACCTACCGGCGCGTGGCGGACTCGCTCAACCTGAGCCCTGACGCGGTCGCTGCCGAGATACGCATGCCGGCCGGGACCACGAGCGCGATAACCGATGCCGAAGTGAGGAGGAACGCGGCCGCGCTGGCCGGAGGGGAAGAGAGCTTCAGCCGCCTCCCGCCCGCCGACCAGACCGCATACCTGCGCGAGGCCCGCAGCAGGATAACGTTCCAGTCGGCCGACGCGGTGGAGTTCAGGTTCACGATCACCGATCCGGCGGCCCAGGCGGTCGTGCGGCAGGAGATGGCGACGGCCACCAGGAAAGCCTACGCCGAAGTGGCCACGAACTCGTTCGCTGGCACCGGGCTGAACACCTTCCTGGGCCACCCCCGCGCGAACGCGATCTACAATGCGCGCAACGACGCGATAGCGTCGGTGGTGCAGGCCGGGCTTCCGGACGGCGTGAGGATCAGGACGTTCGGCAATTTCGGGCCGGTCCTCATCGAAGGCGGCACGCCGGTCCAGCGCCTGTCGGTCATGCGGAGCATCGAGCAGGCGACGCGGGCCAACCTCAGGTCGCTGGCTGCGGGAGGGAGGAGCCTCGGGCTCGACGTCCAGGTGGTCGGCGTGAGCATAAGCGCGCCGATGAACTACGATTCCATAAGCGCCGCGCTCATCTCCAGCCGTCTGGGCATCGGCCACACCGTGAGCCTGCCCTCCCTGGAGAGCGCGACTTTCGGGATAGGGTTCATCCGCGGGCCTCGGGGGCTGTCCGATTTCGCCCACCTCGACCGCCTCAGCGACCGCATCTACGGCGACCTGATGGCGGCCGTGCCGGAGGCTTCGAGGGCCAGGTACCCCAGCATGCAGGAGTTCGCCGAGATACGCTCGATCGCGCGGGCGAACCCGTCCATCCGGAACGCGGAGGCGATGCTCGCCTACCTACGGGCGAACAACCCCTCCCTTTTCGGGAAATACCTCGCTTTCGTCGAAGAGCAGGGCGGGGAGTTCGCAGCCAGGGCCAGGACGGCGATCGGGCTGCCCATACCGCAGGCGACGCCGGTGACCGTCCTCGCCAGGGAAGCGAGGCCGCTCTCGACGCGCACGCCGGCCGAGATCCAGGCCGACCTCGAGCCGCGCATACGCGCGCAGATGGACGGCGTGAGCGGCGTGCAGAGGACGCAGGTCACGGTGACGAGGGACCGGATAAGCATCCAGAACGAGGCCGGAGAGAGCGTGCCTGCGGAGCGGACCCGCGCGCACGTCGAGCTCTTCGCGCGCGACGGCAGATCCCTGGGCGTGGCGGAATTCGAGGTGGTCCCTGCCGCCGACGGCGAGGGCGTCGCGTTCTTCCACCGCGTGGAGCTCGATCCGTCGGTCCGCGGCCAGAGGATCGCGGAGCGGCTCAGCGACGCGATGGAGGATTCGCTGCGGGGCATGGGCATACATCGCTACGTCCTCCGCGCGGAGCGCGATGGCCTGACCTACTGGCCCTCACAAGGATACCAATGGGTCGGGAACGAAGGCGGGCTAAGGGCTGTCGACCGGACCGCGAACGCCCCCCTCACATGGGAAGGCGGCTCGCCGATCCTCGATTACCAGGCCGGCGGAAGGACCCAGCCGGGCATGTTCCGCAGGTGGCTCAGCACGCCCGAGGGCCAGGCGTGGCGGCCGCCTCACAACCAGTCGGTCGAGGAGTTCATGCGGCTGGCCGGCGACAACCTCGCCAACTACCCTTACGATTTCACGCTCTACCTCGGAAGCCAGGGAGTGGACAACATCCAGATGAAGTTCGTGAGGTGGGCATTCGAGACCGGCTGGGCGCCCCACGCGAGATTCGATCCATGGTTTTTCCTGCGGTTCAACGGCAACAACCCCCAATTCTATCCGGACGAGTTCCTGCTTTTCCTGGGCACCAGGGAAAACAGCATCCGCGGCATCCAGCAGAGGTTCGTGGAATGGGCCTCCCACAACAACTGGCGCAGCGCCACCGGCGAGGCCGCAGACGCGTTCGCCGCCCGCGCGGGCTACCGCCTCAGCCTCTATCCGCCGGAATTCCGGCTCTCCATAGCGAGGGAGGTGCCGTACACCAGGCCGGCCGTGATCACCGAACTGCCCGCGGACCTGCACGGGATGCCGGCCGAGTTCGCGCATCTGCGCGTTGACCCGGTCCATGGAAGGCAGCCGGTCCGCCTCCTGCGGCCAATCGATTCGGTCAACGGCTCCTCGGGGGTCGTCTACCTGGGCGAGATGGAATTCGAGGGACGTACGGTGCAGGTGGCGGTCAAGATATACCGCGACGCGATCGACTCCAGCATACGCTCCACAGTGAATTACACGACCAGGCTTTACCAGCGCTACCTCGCCGCACGGGCCGCGAATCCAGCGAACTGGGCCGCCGCAGCGCAGATGAGCCGCGAGGACACGGAGATCATCGGAGAGGTGCTCAGGAGGATGACGGGCGGCCGCACGGCCGAGCAGGCGATTTTCGAGGCGGCGACCGTGAGGGAATGGGGACAGTCCAGGGCCGCCAAGCTGTTCGGCGAAGTTCAGCGCGCGGAGACGGCCGCACGCCTCGGCATCGGGCCGAGGGTGATGGGCCTTGTCGACGTGGGCAACGGGAACATGGCGTTCGCGATGGAGCGGGTCGTCGGAGTCGACCGCGCGGAGATGTCCGTGGACCAGCTGTCCAGGATAGCCAGGCAGAACGGCATAAGCCTGCCCGAGCAGCTGGACCGGACGATGAGATCGCTCGCGGAAGCGGAATCAGCCCTCGCCAGGGACGAGGGCAGGGTGGACGCGTCGGGGGTGCGCGTCGGGTACGACGTGGGAGACTTCCAGTTCGCCGTCCTGACCCGCAGGCAGTTCATAAACGGCAGGTGGCGCGAGCCGGGCGATGTCGTCGTATGGGACGTGAGCGGCTTGAAAGAGATCCAGGTGCCGGACGAGGCCGCGGTGGGCCGGCGCGTTTCCGCGAGGGTCGTCGAGGAGAGGGCGAGCCTCGAGGGGAATCTCGGAGCGACATACTTCAGGGAAAACATCGGCGCGAGGGGCACCGCGCTGCAGGATCCGTACCTCCAGGCACTCGTGCTATCCGCGACCGGCAGGCCGGCTTTCGACGCCGACGCGTTCCGGGCCTTCGTGGAGATCGGCAGCAGCCAGCAGGAGAGGCAGCGGGCGGTCAGCGCGATAATCACCGACACTGCCAGGACGGACCCGGCACGCGCGGCCCGGATGTTCCAGGCCCTCCGGCGGGCGGAGGCCGAGTCCGGAGTCAGGATAATACCGCAAAACGTCACCTTCGCGCAGATTTCGTCCTCGCGAGCTCCGGCCCCCTGACCGGCAGCAATTTTAACGTAGCCGCAGATAAGCTGGCCATGGAGAAATCCGCAAGAAAAGGGAGCAAAAGCGCGGACATCGCCCGGCTGCCGATCACGCACAAGGAGAAGACGGACCCGGGCCATTCGTTCCTCTCGCGCGAGGAGCTGCTCTCTTTCCTGAAAGGGGCCGGATTCGTTCCCACCCCCCGGCTCGGGGGGCAGCTGAAGATCCCATCCTATGTGGTGCGCGGCAAGTACGAGAGGATCGAGTTCTCGGACACACGGAGCGTCCAGCCCTTCCCTTACCACGACTCGGATTCACCGGCGCGCTGCGCGGATAGCGGCTCGTCGCCGCCTAGCTGGGTGAAGACCTGGTACATGGCGATCATCGATGAGGAAGGCTCGCGCGAGATCGTCCTCTTCTACCGCCCCAAGAACGTCTTCGTGAAATGCAGGCTCGACCAGGCCGAGAATGTCATACCGGCCGAGATGTACCGGCGGACGATCGAAGGCAGCCAAGACTGAGCTCACTCGCCCTCGGTCGCCGCGCCCTGCGCGACCCTGAGCTGGAAGATTTTTTTCGGGGCGCTGCTTATGTACCCGGGCCCCCTCGGATGGACGGCATGGCCAGCCGGCTGGGGTGGCGCCTCCTGGCGGACCTGGCGATGGGCCTCATGCGTCCCAGCCTCAGGATAGACGGGCGCTGCGGCTGGCTGATGGAACGCCGCCATGAGCCGATGCTCGCCGGAGAAATGGCGCACATCCGAGTCCCCGGCTGAGTGTTCCATCGCGTTGCGGCCTTCCACAGCTATCTGCGGGACGTTGGAATGGGAAAATGAAGGAGCCTGGGCTTGGCGGTGGAGGGGGTAAGGCAGGAGGTAGGGCATTTCGTGGAGCGGAGCGGCCTCAGGCTCGCGCGCATGGACGGCGCAGACGATCCTTGGCGCCGCATGCTCCTCTATCACCTGCGGAAGATGAACGACTGGGGGTTTCGGAACGATGGGTCCGGGGGCCGGGACATCCTGCGGCACGCCCTCCTCGCCTGCGTGACTTAAGTGGGCGGGGGGCTCGCGCGTGGGTGCCGCTGCTTGCGATCCCTCGTGCGGCTGGGGCGGGCGGGGCTCGGCTGACCGGATCGCGCCGATCACAGCCTCCTCGCGGGGCTCCAAGCCGGGCATTCTCCGCTCCGGCTCGCCGTGGGCGGCCATCAAAGCGTGCATCGCTTCCGGATGCTCCTTCCCAGAGGCTGTCCTGAAGTGAGCTTTCCTCGGAGCCTTGAGCTCCTCCATCCTCAGCGCCATGAACGGCGCGCTCTGGCGCGCAGGCGCCTCGACCATGGGTAGATCCCTGCCGGTGAGCCGGTAATAGTTCCAGCTCCTCCCCTCCACGGCCTGGGAGGCCCGCAGGTATCCTTTGCCGCGAGCGCTCTTGTTGTAAGCGTAACCCGAGAAAAGGAGGGGGTTCTTGCGCGATAGCTTGAACCTCTTCCCTTCCAGCGGGTCCACGACTCGCTGGGGCTCAGGCGTCCTGCGCTTGGCCTCGCGCTGGAGCGGCTTAGTCCTGAAAGTGAGCTCTCTCATCGGACAGGTGAGTATCGCTCATCCTTTTAAATGTTCGCGCAGGCCCTACGGTGCTAGACGAACTCCCTTCCCCGCGAGGTATCCGCCGGCGAAGAGAAGGAACTCGTTGGCCTTCCCCTCCGGGATGCTCGCGCCAGCCGCTGTGCGGTGCCCCCCGCCCACGCCCCCGAGCGCAGCGGCCGCCTCCTTCATCAGCTCGCCGAGATTCAGGCCTGCCCCGACAAGCGCCCTGGGAGCCCGGCCCGACACCTTGATGGTCCTGTTGTCCCCGAGCGAGACGCCGATCACCGGCTTGGTCCATCTCTGGTCGAGCCCCATGCCGCAGACCACCCCTATGATCCCCTCGTCTATCACGCCCCTGCCGTCCACGAAGTAGAACGGGCCGAGGTCGACCATGTGGGCGGAAGCGAACGCTATCCCCTCCCGCAGCATCTTCCGGTGGAGCTGGAGGAGCGCCCGCGCCTCGGCGTACGCGCTTTCGTCGCCGAGGCATACCCTCACCCCGACATCAGGCTTCGAATGCCTTCCGCACGCGTTGAGCAGGGTGCTGAACTCGTTGGCCTCGTAGGTCTCGTTCTTGGGCCGCTGCGGGAAGACATAGCTCTCCCCTATCAGGGAGCCCCCGTCCCCGGGCCGCCCCATCAGGATCTTCGCAAGGGCGCTCACGAGCGACCTCTTCTCGTCATCGGAGAGGTCGGCATACGTCCTCCTCAGGCCCTTCTGGTCCTCGGGCGGGATCCTCAGTTCTGCGAGCAGCTCCGCGGCGCGGTCCTCCCTGTATGTTATCCCCGGCAGGAACGGGTCGTCGGAATAGGCGAGGAACTGGACGAGGGGCCTGCAATACCTTCCGTAGAAAGCCAGGTCCTCCTCCACCCTCACCGTGCCCGCCTCCATCCCCTTCCCCAGGACCCATCTGTTCATGCCGTGCAGCGGAGACATCATGTCGCCGACCGCGCCGACGATGGCCAGGTCGGCGTCCACCCCGAAGACGCAGAAAGCCGTGCCCGAGGCGCTCAGCTCTGTGCCGCCGTCGAGGCCGTGCAGGAGCGGGTTGGCCTGCGGCTTCGATATCCCCTCGGTCTGATGGTGGTCTATTATGGCGACGTCCTTCAGCTCGTCCACGCGCCTGTTCCCTCCTCCCAGATCCACGAATATCAATTCGCGCTCGCGCGCGTATCTCCCGATGGCCTCGTCGTCGAGCTTCTTTATGCACTCGCTGCGGACCTTGCGTCCTTCCTTCCGGAAAGCGCTTATCACGAGCGAGCCGGAGCTGAGGCCGTCGGCGTCGTAATGGTGCACCACTAGCGGGTCCGAGAACGAGAACGATATCCTCCTGACCTCGGTGCAGCGCTCGAGGAAATCCGCTTCTCCCATTCGCACGCTTTCCGCGGCGATGTTTTTAATGAATGTCCTATATTTACTCCCAAGTGATCCCTATGAAGCTAGACAAGTCTGACTTCTCAGAATGGTACAACACGATAATCAAGGATGCCCAGCTCTGCGACCTGCGCTACGGGATAAAGGGTTTCGTGGTGTTCATGCCCTGGGCGGTCATGACCATGAACCGCATGTACGCCATGTACGAGGAGGCGGTCGAGGCGACGGGCCACGTCCCCGCTCTCTTCCCGGCGCTCATCCCGGAGGAATACTTCAAGCGGGAGGGCGAGCACGTGAAGGGGTTCGTGCCGGAGGTCTTCTGGGTGACCGAGGCCGGCAACAACAAGCTCGAGGAGAAATACGCGATGAGGCCGACCTCCGAGACCGCGATGTACTCCATGTACGCGCTCTGGATACACGGCACGCGCGACCTGCCGCTCAAAGTCTACCAGCGCTGCCAGGTTTGGCGCTACGAGACGAAAGCCACCAAGCCCTTCATCCGGAGCAGGGAGTTCCACTGGATCGAGGCGCACGACTGCTTCGCCACGCGCGAGCAGGCGATGGCTCAGGTACGGGAGGACATGAAGATGGCTGAGGACGTCATACACGGCCAGTTCTGCGTGCCGTTCCTCTTCTTCAGGAGGCCCCAGTGGGACAAGTTCGCCGGGGCCGAGGACACGTACGCGGCCGACACCCTGATGCCCGACGGGCGCGCGCTCCAGCTGCCTTCGACGCACATGCTGGGCACTCACTTCTCCAAGGCGTTCGGCATAAAATATACCGACGACAAAGG
The DNA here is from genome assembly GCA_033853355.1 of Candidatus Micrarchaeia archaeon. Taxonomy (GTDB): domain Archaea; phylum Micrarchaeota; class Micrarchaeia; order Anstonellales; family Bilamarchaeaceae; genus Bilamarchaeum. The sequence continues at coordinate 47,590 of JAWOLP010000003.1, forward strand.
CAAGGAGGAATACGTTTGGCAGACATGCTACGGCCCGGCCATCTCGCGCATCTACGCAGCTGTGATCGCGACCCACGGGGACAACAAGGGGCTTGTTCTTCCCGTCCGTCTCGCGCCGGTGCAGGTCGTCATCATCCCCATTATAAAAGAGGAGACGAAAGAGAAGGTCCTCGAAAAGTGCAGGGAGGTCGAGAAGCTGATCGGCTGCTGCTTCGTGGTGAAGGTCGACGACTCCGACCGCACCCCCGGCTTCAAGTTCAACGAGTGGGAGATGAAGGGCGTGCCGATCCGGGTGGAGATCGGCATGCGGGACGTCGAGAGCGACAGCGTCGTCGTGGTCCGCAGGGACACCGGCGAGAAGCTCAAAGTGGCCACCAAGGACCTCGATGCGAAGCTCGACGAGGTCGCCCAGGCGATGGACAAGAGCATACGGGAGAAGGCCGACAAGTGGTTCGCCGACAAGCTGAGCTTCGCCGATTCGATGGATGAGCTCGGCGGGAAGCTGGACAAGCACGGCTTCGTGCGCGTGCCTTTCTGCACCGACGCGATGGAGGCCGAGAAGTGCGCGGATGTGGTCAAGGACAAGCACCAGGCCAACATGCGAGGCTCGCTCTTCGGCTCGGACGCGAAGCCGGAAGGGAAGAAGTGCATCGTCTGCGGGAACCCGGCGACGATATTCCTCTATGCGGCGCGGCAATACTAGCCCCTTCCTTCCTATCCCACAACGGAAAAATGCTCGCGAAACCATCTCATGTTCGCGCTCTCATTAGTTCCTGCTCCGGGTAAACCGCCGAAACTTCCTAAAGCGCTGCCCGCGGGTGCCCATGCTTAAAACACCTCATGGTAAATTCTGTTTAAATATGGCTTTAAAAACCGATGCGTGAATTATTATCTACATTCTTTGGCGAGATGAGACCATGAGCGCTTTGACCACGAAACCGAACGAGCCTGCGAAGGAAGCGAAAAGGATCAAAGCCGAGCCCTTGACCGATTCCGGACTGATCGTCCGCCGGCTCGGCGAGCCCGGCGAAGTCGCATGCATATTCATCTTCGGCGAACCGGGTCAATCCTTACGACCCATCTTCCTGCGATTGCATTCCGCGGCGATAGAAAAAGATCTCATAGTGCGCCGAACCGAGCCGGCTGCAAATGAAACCCCTCTTGAAAACTGCGATGCGGTCGACAGCGCTGACATCTTTGCGCGACCCGGTAAAGGGGCGTCCGAGTATCTGGGTCGCATCACCCTCATGGCCAACTCCGCGACGAAAGCTGAAACCACTCTCGTAATCGAGCCTTCGAACCCCACATCCGAGAATCCCCTCGCGGTCATCCTTGGCAAGGCGATCTGCGAAAGATACCGGCGGATCGACGATGTACCGGAGTTGTCGGGAGACGACATCTCTTCGCCAGGGGAGCATGAAGAAATATAACGACCGCGGTGCATGCTGCCAGTCCTCTGCCTTCACTCCGGTGAGTGTGTCAAAAAAGGTATTAAAAAGGATTATCGTCAAATCGATTGACCATGAAGGAGCTTTTGTACCGCAGAGGGCGCGCCGTCGCCGAGGATCAGGAGCGGCGCGTCGAAGCCATGCGCAGCCCCGGGCACGATTTCCAGGCGCTTGTCTGGTATCTCCAGAAGAACGGCGACCCGAAGCCGCTCGAAGACATGCTGCGCAAGAGGGAGCTTCACGGCAAGAACAGGAGATTCGCCGAGCGCGCGCTCTGCAGCATGGATTAGGGCGGCGCAGGGGGCTTCACAGCCCGCTGAAGCGGCGCACGAATCCGCCGAACTCCCCCGGCGAGGCGTCCCTCCCATTCATCCCTTCGAACTCATCCCTTCTCGAGCAGATGAATCTCTCTATATGCGTCCTCTCCCGATCAGGCCACCTGGCTTCCTCATCCAGCCTGTCTAGAATGCCTATGACCGTTTCAGGTTCGCAGAGGCCGGCGACCCTGTCGCTGAACGTATCCCCATATTTCCTCTCGGCAAACTCGTGCATATCGAATATTAAGCGGTAGTAGTCCTCCACCATTTTCGCTTCGCTCGCTATCAGTTTTTCCAGCTCGACGTTCTGCCTCAGAAGCTTGCGCCTGAGGAATTCGCAGTGCGATATCGCGCCCCCTCTCGCCGGCATCTCCAACCGTTTTCCATCAGGGTAGAACTCGTCCATCCTCGACAAGATGGATCCCAGCTCGTTGCGTATCCTCATCCGCAACGCCCGGCCCTCCACCAGGGTTGCGACTGCGGCTGCGGTCCCGACCACGGATGCCAAGCACACCGTGCCGGTTATGAGGAGAGAAGGCAATGCCGCCAGCGCTTGCGACCCGGTCCGTCCAGCATATTCCATCCCGTCTATCAGCTGCCCCGCGAAATGCGTCGTGAGGATTGGCCCGGCAACGCTGGCGGCGCATGACCATCGAAATACTCCTGGGGCCTGGAGGAGCGTGAAAAGCGCCTCCCCCCATGGCACCTTCTTCCACTTTTCGTATCTAACGTTGGCGTATCCAAATATCCTGCCTTGCGCGGCATCGACCGCCTGCTTCAGCTCCGGAGGGTAAAAATCCTCATGGATCGCCTGAGGCCCGGTGCTGACCCACGTCTGGTTCCCGTTGTGCACGCCCCCTCTGAACGGCCTGTAAAGCCTCGCGGATGCGGCGAGTTGCAGATCGACAAGCACGGACTCCCCTATTATGCCTCTGATGCTCGCCTTCTCCTGGCCCATCCTTTCCGCTCCGCGGGCCTTGAGATTCCTCAAGAAACGGAGCGAGCCATATCTTTCCACCGCTATGGGCATGCCGCTCGGTACGACTTCCATGTCAATCGTCAGATATTATCCCTTGTTGTGTTTATAAATGTTCATTATTGGTAATACTGCGCTGTGCGCTGAAAGCCGAAACCAGCCGGGAGGCGGGATGCGGTAAAGAAGGGGTGGGCGGTTGTGAAGTTCGCTTCGCCACTTCATTTCCTCCAAATCCCTCTTAGGCAAGACGTGAAACCGGAAACTGAGAACAAAGGGGATTTTGGGCCCGCGCGGGATCGAACCGCGAATCTCCACTGTGTGAGAGTGGCGTCTTAACCATTCGACTACGGGCCCTCTAAGAAAAGACATTCTGAATTTGCAGATAGGCTTTTTTAATATAACGAGGCACTCCTTCTCCATAGCCCCGTCGTCTAGTCCGCCTTTTGGTAAAAGGCGGCCCAAAACCGGGTCGTCAAGGCGGCGGAAAACGGTCAAGGATAGGGGACTTTGGTGGGGCCTTTTGACCTCTATGGGCTCTTGGGCAAAACGCCCGCGAAAAGCCTTGAGGAGATCAGAGGGCTCCGAAGCCATCCCTTGACACCGGTTCGAATCCGGTCGGGGCTATTTTTTTCAGCTTTTCCTACTGCTTCTCTAAGGTTAAAAGCCGGCGAAACGTCCTGAGGTAAACCGATTTGTCTATAGGAAGGCAAATCGAGTGCCCAAAAGGCTATTCTGTTAAATTTTAATGCCTTGACCTTGTTGTCCTCTCATGGCCAAAGCGAAAGGGAAGGCGTCCGCGAAGAAATCCGCCCCTAAGAAAGCGAGAAAGCCCGCGCCGGCCAAGGCGAAAGCGAAGAAAACGGTCCCGCTTAAAAAAGCAAGAGCGAAAATCGCGAAGCCTACGATGGCCGCGAAGAAACTCGTTTTGAAGAAGCCCGCTCCGAAGAAGACCGCCCCAAAAAAACCTGCCGCTAAAAAAGCCCCGAAAAAAGCGCCAGCGCCGAAAATAACAAAGCCGCCCGCGCTGCAGCCCAAGGCGCTAATCAAAGAAGCAGCCAAACCCATCCTCCTCCAGCAGGCGCCGTCCGTACCGCTCCTGCCGCCTCCCCCGAAAGAGGGACCTTCGCCCGCCCCGAGGCCGGTTCAGGCCCCTGCGCAACCGGCGAAGGCGGAAGCTCCCAAGCCGATCACGCCCGTGAAAGCGCCTCCTTCACCGAAAAAAGAGCAGCCTCCCCCGGAAGCGATAGAGCCGATATTCCCTTCAGAGGAGAAAGCCGCGCCCCCGAAAACGCTGCCCCCGAAACCCGAACCGGCGGTCCCGGCGAAGAAAGCGCCTCCAGAGGCGTTGAAAGCGGTTCCTGTCCCTCCTCCGCAGCAGAAAACCGCGCCGGAGAAGACGGAAGCTCCAAAACCTCCACCCCCAAAAACGCCGCCAGCGCCTGCGGAAAAGGAAGCACGGCCGGAAGCGCTGAAACCCGCTCCTCCTTCGGCGGCACAACCGCCGCCTAAGCCGCCCGAAGAGAAGGCCGCGCCGGAGAAGATAGAAGCTCCGAAACCGCCCGTGCCAGCGCAAGCGGCGCTTCCCAAGCCTTCCGAAGCAACGCCCTCTCCGCCGCCGGTTCCAAAAGCGCCTATCAATGGCCTGCACCCGCTCTCGCCGGCCCTGGACATGCTTCCGGACTGGGAGGACCGCCTGCGCCTCCGGAGGACGATCTTCGAGGACGGCCTTGAATTCTTCGAGGCGGGCAAGGGATCGGCCGAAGCCAACGAAGCCTATATCATGCTCAACCAGAGCCACAAGACGGCGCACTCGGACCTCCACGACTATCTCCTCATCTGCGCGAAAGACCGCTCAGGGAAGATCGTCGGGGCGATGGACGGCCACGCCCTCGGAGACACGCTTGTGATAGGCCGCTCGTTCTCAGCCTCGACGAAGACGAGGGAGCTGCACATACTTCTCTACGCGGCTGCGCTCGCCGGCAGGAATCCTTCCTTCGTCGTTACATACACGAAGCTCGGCGATTTCTCCATCGACACCGCCGGCAGGCTGATACTATTCGGACGCGGGATGGGGATGTCGGCGATACCGCTCAAGACCACCCACCTCATCTTCGTGCGGCGCATGCGCAAGGAGCTCGACCCGATTTCGAGCGGCCCTGAGATAGCTGCGATACTCGAGAAGCTGAAGATATTCGGGGAACTCGACCTCGACGCTCATATCGGCGAGTTCTCGTCGAAAAGCGTCGTCCCCCTCATCCCGCTGCCGCTCTCGCCTGATTCACGGGAGCACCTGCACGAGCTGAGGGACGTTGTCAATTCGCTGGGGTTGCCGGCCGGGCAGCTGGAAGCGGTGATGGCCACCCTGAGGGCCGACTACGTGTCGGGCAGGAAAGACATCACGCCGCAGGCGCTCTAGCCCCCGAACAGCTTCTTGAGCCTTCCGAGGATCCCTTCCTTCTTGGGTTCCTCTTCCTTTCCGCGGCCCTCTTCTTTCTCTTCAGCCGCTTTCCCGCGCTCCTCCGTTTCCTTCCCGGCCGGTTCCTCTTTCTTTTGGGGAGGCGCCTCTTCCTTTTTCGCCGGTTTTTTCTCCTCTTTCGCAGGAACAGCTTTCGCTTCTTTCTTCGCGGCTTTTTTCGGGGCCGCCTTCTTGGCCTCTTTCTTCGGGGCCTTCTCCTTGGCCGGAGCCTTCATTGGGGGCTTCTTCGCTTCCGGCTCCTTCTCAACGGCTTTCCTCTCCTTCTTCGTTATCGATCCGCGCGCCTCTTCGAGGAGCTTTTCGAACACCTCGCCCCTGCTGTCCGGGTCCAGCTCGAGTATCTCGCCGCTGTTCCCGAACTTGTCCACGAACTGCTCGTGCAGCGCGGCGATGAGCGGGGTGTCGGACTCGATTATGCGGTCGAGGAGCCTCGCGAACTGCCTGCTCTTCATCTCCATCACGCCGATCTCGTCGATGACGAAGACGTCGTACTGGTCGAAGCCCTCCATGGCCGGGACCGCTATGCTCTCGAACGAGCGTACGTCGACATGGTATTTGCTGACCTTGGGCCCGTCGCCCTTAACATTAGCCAGCTCCGCCACCTTCCCGCTCTGGACGTCCATGACGCGGAAAGCGGTCCTGGTGCCATGGTGGCGTTCCTCTGGCGACACGAACCCGCCCACCCTGAGCCCGCCTTTCTTGAGCTCTGCAACAAGTTCCTTGAGCAGGGTCGTCTTCCCGGATTTCGGTTGTCCAGTGATGAAGAAGTTCCTCGGCATGGAATCTATCCCTGAACCAAGCATTATAAAGCTGCGTTCGGCTTAGTCTAGCATGCGCGCTCTCCTAGCCCTTGCCTTGGTCAGCCTCATCTTCGGATGCCTCTCGCAGGCTCCGCCAGCCGCATACAACCAGACCGTGCAGAACCAATCGGCCCCGCCGCTCCCTCCCCAGCCGTCCTGGGATCATTTCAGCGGCGTCGCGATGGCCTTCGATTACCCGCACGGCATGAAGGTCACGGTCTCCAATTCCTCGATGCCCAGCTCAGGCACCGTGCTCGTCCAGAGCAGCGATGCCTCGCAGGGCGCGATAGTGGTGAACTTCGCAAATGTCTCGGGCGCGCTCACAGGGACCGAAGACCCCCTTTCGCTGGCCACGGGCATAATAGACTATGAGAACAGCTCCGGCTCCGACGCCATGCTGAGCCAGGCGTCCGCGACCGGAAGCATCTCCAACTATACCTCGCCGAACGGCCTGGCCGTTGCCGAGATGCCTTTCGTGATGACCGAGGGGAACGTGACGCTCTACGGATTCGCGCTGGAGCTCCTCAGCGTCCAGGACAAGGCTTCGTACCCGACCCGGATCATCTCGTCCGACCCCAACCAGACGAAGGCTCTCCGGGACCGGTTCGTCTCTTCCTTCCAGAGCGGTTGACAAAAGCGGGACTCCAGCTTCTCTCGGGCTCCTCGATTTTGTCGGGCTCCCTATCATGATTTTTCTTAGGATTCTCAGCCCGGCCATGCGCGACCGCCTCACCGCACCGCTCTCTTCCGGCTCCTTCCCTCCGTTCCTGATCGCGCGGCGGCCGCCACCCTCAACTAACTTAAAAACCCGCCGCTTCCTATCCTCTCCATGCTCCGCGTGACATTCCTCGGCACTTCCGGAAGCATCCCGACCGTCGAGCGCGGGATGCCTGGGATCTCGATAAAATACGAGAGCGAGCTGATGCTCTGGGACTGCGGCGAGGGCACGCAGCGACAGCTCATGCGCTACAAGGTCGGCTACGGAAGCATCGACTCTGTCTTCATCACCCACCCCCATCTCGACCATTACCTCGGCATATTCGGCCTCCTCGAGACGCTGAAGCTCTCCTCGCCCTCGCCGCGCCCGCTGCGCATATTCCTGCCGCGAGGCCTCGACATAGAAGGCTACCCGTTCGCATCCGTCGAGAAGATGAAGGCGGGCGAGATCTACCGCGGCCGCGAGTTCTCGGTCAGCGCTTTTTCGGTGAAGCACTGCCGCGGCGCGCACGGATTCGTGTTCCAGGAAGACGACCGGGTCAAATTCCACGAGGAGAAGGCCCATTCGCTCGGCCTGAGCGGCAGGCTTTTCCGCGACATCCAGCAGAAAGGCAAGGTCAGCACCCCACGCGGGGAGGTCCGCCTGGAAGATGTAACATGGACCAAGAAAGGGAGGAAGATCGTCTACACCGGCGACTGCGCGCCGGACGAGGGGCTGGTGGAAGCGGCCCGGGGGGCGGACCTGCTGATCCACGAGTCGACATTCGATTCTTCGATGAAAGACGAAGCCGCCGAAAGGATGCACAGCACCGCCGCCGATGCGGCGACGGTGGCCAAGGAAGCCGGAGCCAAGATGCTCCTCCTCACCCACATAAGCCCGCGCTATTCCGATCCGACCCTCCTGCTGGAGCAGGCGAGGGCCATATTCCCGAACACCTCAGTGGCTGAGGACGGGCTCGCAATAGATATATAATATGGCGGAGCGTAAGACGATTTGCGGTTCGGGGTCCCTTTCCAACGTCATATGTCGGAAATATCATATCTTACGACGTGAAAAAGGGCTCAATCGCCAATAATCGTAGGTGCTATACGTTTATTGACTAACCGAAAACTAGAATTTATAAACTGGACTTTAGGTTAGGGGCTAATCTTTATAAATATTTTGCAAGAGACTACCTCAGAATCGAGATAGGGTCCTCCCTATCGATTGTCCGAAAGGTATTTCCTTTCGGTTTTTGGGCCGAAAGCACGGAATCACCGCCGGTAATTGTTTTTAGACGGCCCATAAAAGTTGAGAGTAGGCGGTGAAAAACCTAGAGGTGAAGAAATGAAAGTGAATCTGAAGAAGATGGGCGCGATTGTCGCCGGTGCGACTATCCTGGCCAGCTCTGCGGCGTTTGCCGGACTCATGTTCGGTTCGACGACGCTGGTTGATGCCAATGGAGCGCCAGTAGCGAAGGTCGTTGTGGGAAGCAAGGCTGCCCCGAGCGACGGTGTCGCAGCAGCTTTGATCGCGGGCAAGATAGTCAGCGAGGCTTACAAGAGCCAGACCCTGACTGCCCAGGTTTCGGGCACCGCCGCTTGCACCCCTGGTAACGCTACCGGGAATGCGACTGGCACGTGCACTGTGAGCAACAAGAAAGCGCAGCTCCAGATAACCGTACCGGGCGCGACCGCGGCAGGGACTTATTCCTTCAACAACCTGATCGGCGACTGGCTGAACAGGAGACTCCTGGACAGGGAAGACAACGTCGACCCGAACAACGCCAATGAAGGCTACGCGATCGGCGGCTCCGACACCTCGGACAACGCCAACCCCTTCACTGACGGCACTGCCTCAGGCAGCATCGGCCCGACGGAAGAGTTCATGTACAGGATCAGCGGCACCGTCTACTCGACGTTCGCCGACCAGACCATAACCGATGCCGACTCGGGCAACACCTATGTCGAGCACCAGGACATGTGGATAAAGGGCAACAACAGGTACGACAGCGACCCGAAGGACGTCGTCGGCAACGTCGACTTCCTCGCGTACACGCTGAAGTTCGATGGGCCTGGCAGCGACCAGCTCGGTATACCGGAATGTACCAAGGCGGACAACCTTGACTTCTCGGTGTGCAAGGAGACCGGCTCGCAGACCAACATCGATGACGCGACGGAGACGCACCGCGTGAAGGTGTGGTTCCTCGGCGACCAGTGGATCATCAGCGAGATGAACGCTCCGCTGGACCCGAACCCCGGCTTGGCTAGCCAGCCTGGCGACCTGACCAACGAGAACCTCCTCGCCCACGGCGGTGAGGTGAAGCTGGCCAAGGAAGCCGTCGCAGGCATCCTGAACCAGGGCGAATCGCTCCCGGCTGACAACCTGAAGTTCCAGCTGGACGACCTCGAAGCCCACGGTGACGTGACCTCGGCCATTATATCCATCCTGGATGCGAATGGCAACATCCTGAAGAAGGACAAGGTCAACCCGGGCGAGACGAAGGAGTTCAACGTGAACGGGAAGGACTACAGGTTCCACGTGTACAAGGTGGCTCCTGGTTATACCTTCGGTGCGAAGTGGGCTGATGTAGCCATCTTCTCTGAAGAGCTGAAGCTCGACGATGGCCAGAAGCTCGACTCCGACAACGGCCACAACAACGGCTGGAAGGTGTCCCTCGGCTGGAAGAACAAGGATGCCCAGAGCGGCGTCGCAGGCACCTCGGACCCTGCAAACCCGGAGAACCCCGATACCCTGAGGACGATCGTCCTCTACTCGGACAGCCCGGAGCAGATCTCCAGCAGCGGCGACAGCAGGCTCAGGGAGGGCGACTACCTGCAGATAGTGCAGGACCCGACCGCCTGGCAGCTCAGCTACAAAGGGCTTGACCTCACGTCGAACGACATGAGCCAGCTCAAGTTCGAGCTGAAGTCCACCGACATGACCATCCCGCAGTCCTCAGGCCCGATCCTGGGCATGAGCAACTCGAGGGTCGCGTGCAGGATATACGCCCCGTACGTGAAGGTCACCTCGGGCGACTCGAGCGGCGTGTTCGAGGTCACCAGGACCGACGGCGGAGGAACGATCTCCGACAACGAATTCCTCGTTGCCCTGAATGAAGGTACGAGGACCGGGGACACGTCGAACTCCGAAGCCACGAGCAACAACCTCGGCAACAACGTGGTCGCTGCCCAGCCGGCCGCAGCAATCTGCGACACGGACGGTGGAGTCGTCGTGAACGGGAACGGCATCATCGCCAACACCGGTGCTGATGTGGCATTCCTGTCTGGCACGATCTTCATGAAGGAGTCTGCCTCAGGCACGAACTACGGCATGGCGAACTACGCCAGCCCGGGCACTGAGATCGGCTTCCAGAAGATCGGCGATGGGAACAACCACTTCTCGCCCCCTGAAGGAGGCGCGATCGTGGTGCAGAGGGCCCAGAACTCGGTCTGGGGCAACGATGTTACCCAGACTGACCTGCTGATCGGTACCCTGCTCGCGTCGAGCTCGCAGGTTGGTCCGACCCCCACATTCGTGGGAACCGGCAACAACGTGCCTTCGGTGCTGTTCGGCATCGGTGAGAAGGCTGGCTCCGACACCGCCAACCCGTTCGTCGACTACTACATGTTCGGCATGGGTGGAACCAGCACCTCGTCCGTAAGCGACGCGACCTTCGACATCGACAACCAGGTCATGGGTACGCTCGGCACGATAACCTTCGACTCTTCGAACACGAAGGTTCTCTACGGCCACGCGACCTCGCAGGGAGCTGGTTCAGGCACCCCGTACTACTGCAGTGCGGCATCTGCCGTGTGCGCTGGTCCGACGTTCGTGAAGACCGGTCCTGTGGACTCCGGCCTGGAACTCGTCGATGATGGACACATCACCGAGAGGGGCTCGTCCTTCAGGACTAGGGACAAGAGCGACGTGACCTTCAACATGGCTGAGAAGCTCGGCCACGCGCAGTGGTTCCTGGCCCCGACGGCGACGAACACCTCGAGCGGTGACACGACCGTGGTTACCCTCGGCGAGGGCGACCAGACGACCATCAACGGCGTGACCGTGAAGGTCCTGCAGATCACCGAAGATGTCGGTGCCTGCAGCGCCGGCACCGGTGCGGTTTCGTGCACGGCTGACATGAGCGGCGTTTCGGCTGTCATAATGCCGAACAACGCGCCGTCCGTGACTGTCGCGATGCCCTACACGGGCACCTATGGCAACCTGGTCATCCTCGACACGGATGCCGTGGGCGTCAACACCCTCATTTCGGTGGGTGGCGACAAGGTCAACTCGGTGACCGCAGACCTGCTCCAGGGCTCGGCCGTCGACTGGACCGCGACCCCGCAGGTCGTCCGCGAAGTCGTGCAGGGATCGAAGATCGTCGTGGCAGGGAAGGAAGCGTCCGACACCCTCGCTGCGGCCCAGACCTTCGTCTCGCAGGTCAAGCACGTCTGAATTTAATTTTTTATTTTCCTTTTTCTCTTTTTTATCCAAAAAACCCCTAATCTTTTCCATGTGAAATCTCGCATCAGCCCGAGCCATGGCTGGGGCTGAAGAAACGATCGAAGCCGTGGATCTTCCGGGCGGCGGGAGGCGGAAACGGCGCTCAGCTTTTGCGGTATATGACTATCATATCCGAGCTCTTGGAGGTCTCGTATATATGCCTCCAGAGGGCCATCGCCTCGTCATCCGATATGGCGAAAGAGGACGAAACGGAATCGAGTATCTGCCGCACTGTGGCCTTGCCGTCTATCCGGTCGAGGACGGCCTTGTGGCGCCGGTCGATGCGCAGCGGGCGCCGGTACATCATGCCCTGCACCGTGAGCTCCGCGTACATCCCCTCCGGGATGTCGCCTATCCGCGGCTTCTGGCCGATGAAGATGGGGACGCTGGCCCCATCGTAAGGATCCGGAGGCTCGGCCTTGTTCGAGGCCTTCACCGCGAAGAAGGAATGGTTCATTATCCTGCTGTTCAGCAGCTCGGCCAGCTCCTCCTTCTCCGAGCCTGAGAGGCCCGTAGCCCACCCTTCCCTGCCACCCAGGTAGAATCCAGGATCATAAAGCACCCTGTCCCTGAACCTCAGCAGCCGCAGGCCGGCGCCGGCCAGGAAGCTGCGGAGGCCGGGCACGTCGAACGAGCCTGTGCCGGATGGCGGGAGCATGGCGTCGTACCTCAGCTCCGGGTATGAGCCGAGCAGCTTGACCCAGTTGAAATCCGGGAGGCTCGCCCTCACCTCCTCGATGCGCGCCGCATCCATCCCCTTCCCTTTCCCGATGATCCTCACGAGCTTCTGCATTATCGGGATCGGCAGCCTGCCGTATCTCGCATAGACGGATATCCCCATCCCCCCGTCGTCCTTCAGGCGGGCGCTGAGGGCCTTCAGGCCGCCCTCCGGGTCCTCCAGGTTCGGCAGCACCCCGCTGCAGACTATGTAATCGAAATCGCCCAGGTCGGGCCCTATGTCTAGGATGGAGCGCCTGACGAAAGTCAATCCGTCCAGGCCGCGGATGCGCGCCCTTTCGGAGGCCACCCCCAGGGCTTTCTCCGAGAAGTCGAGCCCCACGACCTCGGCGCCGCTCCCCCGCAGCTGCTCGGCGAGATGGATGCACGCGTCTCCGGTCCCGCAGCCAGCGTCCAGGACGCGGAACCCCTTCCCCAGGGGCCTCCGGCCCCCCCAGAACACGCTGCTTATGAGCCGGAGCTGGCTGAGGTCCGTCTCAACGAGGCGGGCCCTCTCGTCCTCGGGGTTCCTCTCCGGGTAGGGGTGGTCTGAATAGACTCTGTCTGGTCCGGATGCCATATCTGAGGTTGGCATCGCCATTCTTTAAAAAACGTTCTTCCTATTATAAAACGTGGATTATTATGAATCAATTTCACCAGAAGAAGCCCGGGGAGCAGAATGAGAGGCGCTACGCCGCGACGAGGAACCCGCTGACGAGGTACCTCCCGCTGGTCGCGACGGTGGCGATCGCCCTTTCGCCTATGAGCGGCACGGCAGAAGGGAGGCGCCCTTCCAGGCCGGCCCAGTGCTCCGCGAGCGTGCAGACCGGCCAGATCCCTTCCGGCGTCTCGAGGGGCGCCCGGGCGACGGTCTTCAACACCCCACTGCTCCGCGATAACTCCTATCTATCCCTCACCCTTCCGGAGAGCTATCTCGGCCAGGTGCGCTCCACCGCGATGGCCAGGCCCGAAGCGGAGAGGCAGGGCCTCGTGGCCGACCTGCTGCAGAACAATATCCAGATCGCGCTTTCGGTGATCGGCTCAGGCACCCGCGCGACGTTCTCCTGCGCGCCCCTGGACGGGACGATCCCGGCCCGGCCCCAGGCCTCGGCAGCTCCGAGCGCCCGCCCGGCCCAATCGGCCCGCCCCGCATCCAGCGCAAGGCCCGCCCCCTCTGCTGTCCCGTCCGCGACGGCCCAGCCGGATGCCAGCGCCGCCCCGCAGAGACAGGACCGCGGAAGGACGATTACCCCATGAGCCCTTTAATGCCTTTATATACTTTCCCCTACTAATTTTCTCCATGGGACAGACTCCTCTTTTCCAGGTCGAAGCACACAGGGCCACACTCACACCGGCAGCGGCCAGGGACCAGATGCAGAACCCCCTCACCACTTCCCGGAGGGGAGAGGTGCAGGGCCTCACCATAACAGTCCCGCTCATCACCGAGAGGAACAGCTACCTCGTGGTCCGCCTGCCGGCGAATGTCGTCCAGGACCTGCTCACGCATGTCCAGACGCTTCCGGAGGAGCAGCGCCGCAACTATCTCTCCGAATGGATAATCAGGAACCAGCAATCGGTGCTCGATTCATACATCCGCAGCGGCCGCACGTCCAGGCCCTTCAGGTACGACGTCGTCCCTTCCAGGATAGAGCCGGGAGTGGGAGAGACCGTCCCGAGGAGGGTGGAGCCTCCCCAGGCCCCGCCGGTGGCCAATGCGGTGCCGCGGAGGGAAGAGCAATCCCCGCACCGGCTCATCGAGGTCATACATGTCTGGAACCCTACGCAGGGCGAGGTGCCCAGAGGATGGCTCGGCGCGACGCCGGACGGCTGGCGCTCCCCAGGGGCCAACGAGCTGCCACAGGAAGTGCGGACCCGCGCGAACGTCCTGCGGCCGAGGACGGGTCCGGGCCAGGTCCCGCTCGGCGACGGCAGGATCGAGGAGTTCAACGGGAGGAGATATCTTTACCTCAGCTGCTATCACACGGTCCCGGCCCCTACACACGAGGCCATAACGGTATTCGTGCAGGCGGAGCGCGCTCCGGCGCAGATGCAGGCGCCTCAAATCCCCGGCCCGCTCCCGGAGCCCCGCGAGAGGCCCGTGCCGTCGCCGCCTCCCCAGCAGAGGGAGGAGGACCGCGAGATCCGCGGAGGCAGCGGGACGAGGGCGAGCCCGTTCCGGGCCTACGTCCTCCGGGACCGCTCGAACCGGAACGACATGAGCGGCAGCGAAGTCGTGATCCCCATCAATTTCGACGTCGGCGGCAGGGTGTACTTCAATGTCAACGTCACGGTCAGCCAGATCTCGAACAGCAAGATCGACCAGACATATGGCGAAATCATCCGCATCGCCCGGCAGGCGATAGGGACCATGGAAGACTACCGGGGCGGAAGGGTCTCGCTGCGGCAGGACCTCCCGGGCTTCAGGGACAGCGTGCGGAGGAGCATGGCGGACCATCCCGACGTCCTCCGCTACATGGAGAGCCA
>JAWOLP010000004.1:0-7073 GCA_033853355.1 Candidatus Micrarchaeia archaeon
ATGAAGAGGCTCCGGGTGAAGGACACCATCTTCGCCTCGTCCCATATCTTGTCCTGGTCGGCGAGGAAATTGAGCAGGCGGTGCACCTTGCCGGCCTTCTGCTTTATCGTGCCCATGCCCGCCTCCACGGCGCCCTCCTCGCGCTCGCGGGTCGCGCTCACGCCCAGGTCCTTTATCTTCGGGCCGCCGGCCTTCTCGTACATGCGCTCGACGCCCTGCGCGGTCGAGAGGGAGTCGAAGTTCTCCTTAGTGATCACGTCCATCCCTTCCTCGGGCTGGTCGATCTGCTTCAGCTTCCAGCTCTCCCCGTCCCTCTGGAAGGTCCAGAACTCCTCGAAGACCCCCATCCCGTCGTCCCCGCGTATCCTCGCGTTCGTGCGGTCGTCGACGATGACGTCCTGCGCCGTCGCGTCGACCCACGCCGTGAAAGTGTCCTTCTGCGGGTCGTGGAAGTTATTGACCTGCACGAGCTGGAGGTCGAGCAGCTTCAGGCCGGCCAGCCGGTTTATCTCGTGGCGCGCTTTCATCGCCTCGAGCTGCGCCACATGCTGGCTGTAGAGGTCCGGCTCCATCAGGTCCGTCATCTCCGTGTAATCGCGTGCTTCCCAGCACTGCTGGAGCTTGAGGAATGTGCCCGAAGCCGTCGACTTCATGGCTTCCTCCTTCCATGCCGGGTCGACCCGGCCCCACATGGAGAGCAGCGCCGATACCTTCTTGGCCTTGTCCATCACCTTGCCCTTCGGGACCGAGACGGTGCTGCTCCACTCGCTGTTCGCCTTGAATCCCACCCCCGGGGTCTTGAATTTCGTCGCGATTCCGTAGATGAATACCCCGGCGAGGAGGAGCACCGGCAGGCAAGCGCACACCGTGTCCAGGAGGGTGGGCGGGCACCGTGCGATGACCGCGAAATCGGCCAGCGACTGCGCGCTGTTGGTGCATGTGCAGCTCCGGAGGCTGCTGTTGAACGCGCTGACGGCCGTGATGGAGTTGCCCGAGGACGTCGTGCAGCTGCAGAACTGGTACTGGCCGTTCTTTATCGTGGCGCCGGAGGAGAGGTAAACGCTGCTGGCCTGCCGGCAGCACTGTTTCACCGTGCCGCTGTCATTGAAATTCCCCGAGCAGTCGTAGTAGAACGTGTTCGGGGGAGGGCCGGAGGAATGGCTGCCGCCTCCGCCTCCCTTGTTGTGCACTGCGAAGCCGTTGGCGAAGAAGGTGTGCGAGCCGCCGACCTGTAGGTTGTAGGCGACCGTGCTCTGGTTTATGCGGCTCACCGAGGTGACCAGGACCGGCGAAAGCGAGCCGTTCCTGAGCGCATAGACCGTGTCCCCCGGCTTGAGGTCCTGGGCCTCTGCATAATCGCCGCCGCCCACGTAGAACGGGTGCTCGGCGGTGACGTTTACCGTGTCCGGCCCGGCACTGATCTCATAGTAATAGTCGCGCTCGACCTCGTACATGTCGACGACCGGGGCAGGCAGCACGCCCCCGTCCTGGAAAGAGAGGACCGTCTGCCCCGGCTTGAGGTCCTCGATGTCGATCGTGCCATCCTCGGTCTGGACCTTCGTGCCGGGGAGGAAGCATCCTCCCTTGTTGTGCACGGCGAAATCGTTCGCGAAGAAGGTGTGGGGCCCCGAGACGTGGAGGTTATACACCTCCAGGGGCTGCTGGACCAGCGTCTTGCCGGTGACGTTCTCCAGCACCAGCGTGCCGTCCTCGTCCATGTAGACCCGGTCGCCCACATGGAGGTCCTGGGCCATCACGAACCCCGAATCAGTGTAGAACGGATGCTCGGCGGTGACGTTGACCTCCCCAGCTCCGGCCTTGATGTCGTAGTATTCGTAGGCCTCGAGGGAGTAGACGTCCGAGACTGTCGTCTCCACGACCGAGCCGTGGTAGAACGAATAGACCGTGTCGCCGGGGAGGATGGAGCTTATGTTGCGGTTGCCCCCAGGGCAGGATATCTCCGTGTCGCCCGGGAAGCATCCGCCCTTGTTGTGCACGGCGAACCCGTTCGCGAAGAAGGTGTGCGTGCCGTCCACCCTCAGGTTGTACGCGGTCACCGAAGCGTTCACGCGCTCGATGCGCTGGATTGCCTGCGGGGCGAGGCTCCCGTCCCTGAGGAGATAGACGGTGTCGCCCACTGAGAGGTCGGAGGCCTCCCTGAAGCGGCCGAGCCCTATGTAGAAGGGGTGCTCGTCGGTCACGTTGACCTCGGAATCATTGGTGTCTATGCGCAGGTAGTGGTCCCTCTGCACCGCCACGACGCCGGTCACGACGTCCTCGACCACCTCCCCGTCATAGAAGCCGAGGACGAGCTGGCCGAGGCTGACGTTCTCGACGCTCACGGAGCCGCCCGGAGCCTGGATCTGCGTGCCGGCGAGGAAGCAGCCTCCGCCGCCTCTGGCGCTGAGGACCGAGGCGGCGAGCAGCAGGAGCAAAAGGGTGCGTCTCATCGTTCAACCGATTATGCCGGCGAGTATCGACGCGGCTATGATTATCGCCATGCCGATGATGATGGCGTTGACGATGCCGCCGAAGTACCTGGCGACCGCCATGTTGCCTTTCAGGATCTCCTTCTCCTCGTCGATATTCGGGGTCAGGAGGTCCACGAGCCTCGGGACGAGCACCGCCGTGAGGGTCAATGCGACGAAACCGACCACGATCCCCACGACCGTGAATACTACGCCTACGATTATGTTGTCTACGCTGACGGGCAAGATCCCACCTCTATTGTTTGTGGAAATTTTCACGGAGATAAGATATTTAACTTTTTAGGGGGATTTAGGCTCGCCTAATTCGTAAGAGATGTGAGGTGTAGACTATGGTTTTCGAGATAGGGAAGCTGCCGTATTCATATGACGCGCTGGAGCCGTACATAGACGCCAAGACGATGGAGATCCATTTCACCAAGCACCACCAGGCATACGCGACCAACTTCAACGCCGCTCTCGATAAGCACCCGGAGCTGAAGAAGAAGGCCGCCGAGGACTACCTCAAGGACCTCAACTCGGTGCCGGAAGACATACGGACCGCGGTGAGGAACCACGGAGGGGGATACGTGAACCACGCGATGTTCTGGAAGCTCCTCAAGAAGGACGCCGGAGAGGCGCACGGCGAGGTCGGCGCTGCCATCGGCAAGTCGTTCGGCGGGTATGCCGCCTTCAAGGACAAGTTCGGCTCCGCCGCCAAGTCCCATTTCGGTTCCGGCTGGGCATGGCTGGTGGCCGGAAAGGGCGGAGCGCTGGAGATTATGAGCCTGCCGAACCAGGACAGCCCTCTGAGCGTGGGCAAGGCGCCGCTGCTGGCAATCGACATCTGGGAGCACGCTTATTACCTCAAATACCAGAACCGAAGAGCCGAGTACGTGGACGCGTTCTTCAGCATCATCAACTGGGACGAGGTCGAGAGGAACTACAAGGCCGCGCTCAAGCGCTGAAGAGCTCATTCGAACGGCTGCAGGAGCTTGCCGAATTCGCCGGGGTCGCCGCGCTCTATCACTATCAGCGCGACCGCAGCGAGCGTCAGGTCCAGCAGCATGAAAAGGACATTCGAGGCGGCCAGCAGGAGCTCGAAGAGCAGGAGCGGGCCCACTATCAGGAAGATGAACAGACCCGCCCCCACCATCCCGAACATGCTGACGAAGAGGCCGGCGGGCGTCCTGCTCTCCGAGGCCGCCTTCAGGGCCTCCCCGGTCCGCTCGAACAGCCCGAAGCGGTCGGACGCCATCTTGAGGATGTGGAACGAGGCGAGGAAGACCGACGAGCAGAGGACGAGGAAGTACGGATTGGTCAGGGTGACCACGAAAGCTCCCTTGAAGACGAAGAGCGAGAGCGAGAAGAAAGCGATGCGGAGGAATATGAACGCGGCTACCTTCTTCGTGTTGCCCGCGATCGAGATGGCGTCGAGGCCGGGCACCGCGGAGACCAGCACCTCTTCCTCCTCGTCCACTCTCTCCTCGAGAGCGTCCTCGGCGGCCCCTCCCTTGCCCGTTTCCCCATCCATCAGGATATTTGTGAGGGAAAACGCTTTTAAGCGGATTTCACGTCCTTGGGTTTGGGCGGTTTCGCCTGCGAGTCCTTCTTCGCCTTCACCACGAAATAGTATATGGCCGCGCCCAGAATGCCGGCGAAGATGATGATTAGGGCCCAGAGCAGCTTGTCGTTCGGCCCCTCGTAGTCGTCCCTCTTGAGGCAGTCGATGAGCATCCAGAGCCAGATCACGAAGAAGACGGCGCCCACGATGAAGAAGAGGCAATAGAAGAGCATCAGGGCCCCCCAGAAGGCGCCGAAGATGCCCAGCGCGGCGGCTCCGCTTCCGGCGGAGGACGATAAGAGGAGATGGAACATGAAAAGATAGTCCTACAAAGCATTTAAACGTCTTTAGAGAAGGGGGGTCATGGTCACGAAGGACGAGATAGAGAAGGTCATAGCCTGGTGCGAGAAGGTCAAGTCCGAGCGCAACCGCGCTTATGTCATCGAGCGCAACCCGTTCCGCGACGACATAGACTGGATGAGGAGGTTCCCGCTGATAGACATAGACCGGCCCAAGGAGGTCGCGTCGAAGAACGACTTGGTCTACGACTCCACGGTGAAGACGCTCTGGCAGTTCATGAACGGGGACTGGCGGCGCGTGGAGCCGGACATAAGGGTGGGGTGAGGGTCCATGCAGCCGAAAACCGGCCTGAAAAGGGGCGCCGGGACCGAGAGGAGATGGAAGGGGGTCGTCCTATCCGCGATAGTCTTCGTCATCGTGGCGCAGGCCGTCAACACGGCCGGAGCGATAGCGACGATGGGCTATTACACCGACCCGGCCTACTTCCCGTTGTGGAGCAAGTTCATGATGAGCACGGCCGGCCCGCCCGGCCCCGAGTTCTTCGCGCTCTCGATCCTCTTCAACCTCGCCACCGGCCTGATATTCGCCTGGTGCTACTCGCTCGTGGAAGGCAGCATCCCGGGGGAAGGGACCGGGAAGGGGATCAACTTCGGCCTCTTGCTTTTCCTCGTCGCCGGGGTCCCGTTCACCCTGACGACATACCTCCTGCTCGCGGTGCCTCCGCTCCTCCTCTTCAGCTGGGCTCTGGAGGCGCTGGCGGTCTATGCGCTCTGCGGGGCCGCGTTCTCGCGCCTCATGCGTTAGTTTAAAAAACGCAAGCGGCGAGTGAGTAGCATGTCCCAGGCGGCGCAGACGCAACCCCCAGCCCAACAGTCCATGGCCGAGACCAAGGTCAGGTCGTATGTCGCCCAGGCGCAGAAGAACGAGAAGCTCTGGAACGGGGTGCTGGTCTTCCTCGGGACATTCCTGCTCCTCTCCGCCGTCCCGTTCTTCCCGATCTACCTGGCGTTCGTGCTCGCGGCCATATGCGGCGGCATCGCCTACAAGCTCCCGCCGGTCGGCCTGATCGCAGGGGTGGTCCTGGGCCTCATAGCCGTGATATACCAGTCGGCGGTCTTCGCCTGGTTCTACATCCTCATCCTGGTGGTCATACTCTTCGAGGCGTTCGAGGAATGGATGATCATCGCCGTGCTCGAGATACTGGTGCTTGCCCCGTTCGTGTTCGGCGGCCTGCCGTTCTCGGGCTACATAACCCTCGTGGGCATGGGCATGAGCGCGCTCTATTTCGGCTCGAGGAAGAGCCTCGCAATATCGCTCTCGTCGATCGTCCTCATCCTGCTCCTCTCTTCCGTCTGGGTGATACCGAACACCGCGTACCTGCCCATAAAGATGCAGAATTATCCGCCGAACCCAGAGCTCCAGTTCCTCAAGAAACCGGTGGACATAGGCGCCCTCTCCGGCGAGCTGGGAAACGCTTTCGCCGCTTTCGTGGACCTGGGGAACCTCTCCAAGATCTGGGATTCCGTCATACTGGTCGCGGAGAACCTCGTGACCCTCATAACCAACGACTCGCTGGTCCTGCAGGTGATAGCCTGGGGGATATCCCTCTACCTGGTCGGGTACCTCTCGAGCCGCCTCAAGCCGAGGCCGCAGCTCAAGTCGGCCCTGGCCCTGCTCATAACGATACCGTTCTACCTTGCTATCGGCTTCATCTACAACACGGGCTTCATCCTCGAGTTCGCCGCCGGGATCATCATCTCGATCGCGGTCTTGGGCGGCCTGGAGGAGCTGGGGGTCAACATCAGCAGGGAGTCCGAGATCGAGCGCAAGGAGAAGATGAAGGCGTACGGCAAGTTCGGCATGACCGACATGTCCGCTGGCGGCGAGGAGAAGGGCATGGGGGACGTGGGCGGATACGAGGACGTCAAGCAGGAGCTGCGCGACGCCATCATGCTCCCGCTGGAGAAGAAGGAGATCGCCTTCGCCTACGGCATAAAGCCCCCGACCGGCATACTGCTCCTCGGCCCGCCTGGAACCGGAAAGACTATGCTGATGCGCGCGCTGGCCAAGGAGCTGAAGTACAACTTCATAGAGGTGAAGTGCTCGCAGATACTCTCGCAATGGTACGGCGAGTCGGAGAAGAACGTGGCCGAGGTCTTCGACAACGCGCGGAAGAACGCGCCCACGGTGCTTTTCTTCGACGAGATAGATGCCATCGCCAAGAAGCGCAGCTCCGATAGCCTCGATGAGGTGGGCCAGAGGGTGATGAGCGAGCTGCTCCAGCAGGTCGACGGCGCGAGCAAGTCCAAGGCCGTGGTCATGATCGTAGGGGCGACGAACAGGCCGGATGCCCTCGACCCGGCTATGCTGAGGCCGGGCAGGCTGGACAAGATCATATATATGCACCTCCCGGACCCGGAGGCCAGGAAAGCCATCCTGAAGGTCGATCTCCGTGGGTTGCCCCTGGCGACCGACATAGATTATGATGTCCTGGCGAGGAAGACCGATAGGTTCTCAGGCGCTGACATCAAGAACATCGTCCAGGAAGCGAAAAGGCTTGCGGCAAAAGAGGCCACGGTGAAGGGGGTCGTCGTCCCCCTATCTATGGCCAACCTGATCCAGGTGATCAGTTACGTCAAACCAAGCACAGGCCTGGCCCAGCTCGACACATACGAGTCGTTCAAGCTCGACTTCGAGCGCAGGGTCGGGGCCGAGAAGCCCAAGGAGGAGGAGGCGGCCAAGGA
>JAWOLP010000005.1:0-4584 GCA_033853355.1 Candidatus Micrarchaeia archaeon
AGGTCCGCGAGATGATCGAGCTCCCGCTCCGGCACCCGGAGATATTCGAGCGTCTGGGCATAGACCCGCCGAAAGGCATCCTGCTCTACGGGGCGCCGGGGACGGGCAAGACCCTGCTCGCCAAGGCTGTCGCGAACGAGTCGGACGCCAACTTCTTCTACGTCGGCGGTCCTGAGATAATCAGCAAGTACGTGGGCGAGAGCGAGGAGAGGCTGCGGAAGCTGTTCGCCGAGGCCCAGGAGAACGCGCCCTCGATAATATTCATCGACGAGATAGACGCTATAGCCCCCAAGCGCGAGGAGGTGATGGGAGAGGTCGAGAAGAGGATGGTCTCCCAGCTCCTCACGATAATGGACGGCCTCAAGGCCAGGGGCGAGGTCATAGTCATCGGCGCCACGAACAGGCCCGACTCGATAGACCAGGCGCTGCGGAGGCCCGGGCGCTTCGACCGCGAGATAGAGATCGGCGTGCCGGACAAGCGCGGGAGGAGGGAGATCCTCAGCATCCACACGAGGGTGATGCCGCTCGCCAAGGACATAGACATCTCGGAGATAGCCAATGTGACACATGGCTACACGGGAGCCGACCTGAGCCTGCTCACCAAGGAGGCCGCGATAAAGGCGCTCCGCCGCGTGCTCCCGCTCATCAACATCGAGGAGGAGACGCTCTCGCCGCAGGTGCTAGAGACGATAATCGTGACGAGGGACGACTTCTTCGACGCGATGCACGAGATCCAGCCCTCGGCCCTGCGCGAGGTGTACGTGGAGCGCCCGACGACCAAGTGGAGCGACATCGGAGGCATGGGCGAGATAAAGAGGGAGATACAGGAAGCGGTGGAGCTTCCGCTCAAGAAGCCGGAGATCTTCGAGAAGATGGGCATCCGCCCGATAAAAGGCATCCTGCTCTACGGCCCGCCCGGCACCGGCAAGACGCTGCTGGCCAAGGCGGTCGCCAACGAGAGCGAGGCCAACTTCATATCCATAAGCGGGGCGCAGGTGCTCACGAAATACGTCGGCGAGTCCGAGAAGTCGGTCCGCGAGATATTCAAGAAGGCGCGCATGGCCGCCCCCTGCATCCTTTTCATAGACGAGATAGACGCGATAGCGACCCGCCGCGGCGGGCACGGCGAGACCGGGACCATGGTGACCGAGCGCATCGTGGACACCCTGCTGACAGAGATGGACGGACTCCGGAGCCTCAAGAACGTGGTGGTGATAGCCGCGACGAACAGGCCCGACATGCTGGACCCGGCCCTGATGAGGGCGGGCAGGTTCGACCGCCTCATGAAGATAGTGGCGCCGGACGAGATCGCCAGGCTGGAGATATTCAAGATCGCGACGGCGAAGATGCCGATGGACAAGGACGTGAGCCTCAAGGACCTGGCCAGGCTCACCGACGGCTATACCGGAGCGGACATAGACAACCTGGTCCGCGAGGCCGGCATGGCCGCGATCCGCGAGGGCTCCAGGAAGGTCGTCGCGCGCCATTTCGAGCTTTCGTTCAAGTCGGTCGTGCCCAGCATAAAGAAGGAGGACGTCGAGAGCGTCCAGAGGTTCGAGGCGGCGGCGGCCACGATGTACCGCTGAGCGGCCAAAGGGGTGTGGACATGAGGATAATGATGTTCTTCAAGCTGATGGTGATCTCCCTCTGCGCCAGCCTCCTCGCCTTCGCCCTCCTCCCGGATTCGTCCATGATCGGCACCCTGAAGATAATGGCCGTGGGCACCGTCCTCTCGATAGGGGTGACCGCGTTCTATCCTGAAGTGAGGGGCATAAAGGCCGGGGACACCGTCTCGGTCGTCGCCGACTCGGGCATCCCGGCCATCATCGGCAGGCTGGGGACGGCGGCCATGAGCGGGAAGAAGAACCAGAGGATAAAGATAACGCTCCAGAACGGCAACGAGGCGTTCGGCGTGATCGAGAGCTACACGGGCATAATCAGCCCGCCGAGGATCAGGCTCCTCTACGAAGAGAGACTGGTGGACTAGTTGGACGGCATAGACATCGGATTCGACGAAGCGCTACACATAACCATCAGCGTGATCGCCCTCTCGGTGGCCCTCACGCTGGTCTTCGCCGGCCCCGGCGCGGCGGTCCAGGCCCCAGTCGAGTTCATCTTCTTCATCGCCGCAGTGTTCGTGACGGTCGGCAGCGGATTCATACTCCATGAGATGTGCCACAAGCTCAGCGCCATGTATTACGGCGCCCAGGCCAGGTTCATAATGTCCGTCCAGGGAGTCGCCCTCATGATCTTGACATCGCTCTTCGGATTCCTTCTGGCCCTGCCCGGCGCCACTTACATATTCTCGGACCAGATAACGAAGAAGGAGAACGGCGTGATATCGCTCGCCGGGCCGATGCTCAACATCGCCCTCGTGTTCCTTTTCCTGGCCCTCTCGTACATCGCCCCGGTGAGGCAGTATTACAGCTTCCTATACCCGTCCCTCTCGGGCCTCGATGGCTTCGGCATCTCCGGCGGCGTGCTGGACGTGTGGAGGTTCGGGGCGGCCATGAACCTCTGGCTCGCGCTCTTCAACATAATCCCTGCGTTCCCGCTCGACGGCAGCAAGGTGCTGAGGTGGAAGGCATGGCTCTGGGTCGCGGTCACCCTCGGCATGCTGGCCCTCGGCTCGGCCATAATAAGCCCGGCCATCGTCTTCACCTGGGTCTTCATCGCCGCGATAATGATGTTCATTTCGAAGATGATATTCGGGTGAGCGGATGAGGGGGGCCGAGGCGGTTCTGGAGAGGAGGAGGCTGCTCGGGCGCGAGGTGGTCGTGAAGAGCAGGGTCCCCAAGGCTTATCGGGTCGCGCGCCTCGACGAGAGGCTCAGGGCCGAGCGGACGAGGGGCGAGGCGCGGCTCCTCCATCGGGCGAAGCTCGCCGGAGTGGGGTGCCCGACCGTCCTGGAGGTCGGCGAATTCGAGATAGTGATGAGCTTCATCGAAGGGGAGAGGCCGGAGATGGAACCGGCGGAGGCGCGCGAGGCCGGCGCGCTCCTGGCGAAGCTTCATTCGGCCGACATCATACACGGCGACTACACGCCCGCGAACCTCATACGTGGTGAGGGGCTCTGGGTGATCGATTTCGGCCTCGGATTCGTCTCCAACGACATAGAGGACAAGGCGGTGGACGTGTTCACGATGCTCCGCTCGCTCCAGGACGAGACGAAAAAGGGAGCGTTCATCGAAGGTTATTCGGCTTATGCGAAATCGAAGGCCGTGCTCGAGAGGGTGAAGGACGTCGAGAAGCGGGTGAGGTACGCGTTCTGAGATGGTCATATGGATGAGAGGGTCAAGGGAGCGGTCGTGAAGGCGGTCCAGGAGGGCGGGGAGCTGCTCAAGTGCGGCGGGAAGA
Source organism: Candidatus Micrarchaeia archaeon (assembly GCA_033853355.1). Lineage (GTDB taxonomy): Archaea > Micrarchaeota > Micrarchaeia > Anstonellales > Bilamarchaeaceae > Bilamarchaeum. The sequence continues at coordinate 3,358 of JAWOLP010000005.1, forward strand.
GGGAGATTTACCTGCTCGAGAGGAAAGGCGCGGAGAGGATGAGGAGCGCGTTCCGGTCCGCCGACCCTTCGCTCAGCGCATGGGGCGAAGACAGTGGGAGGTGCTTCTCGATATGCCCGCTCGACTCGGCGCCGAACTACACCTCCGGGTTCGGGCGATACGGAGTCATGGCCGCGTATATAGAGGGCGGAGCGCCGGTCTATGGCGCGCTCAACCTGCCTGAAGAGGACCTGCTGATGACCGCCGAGAGAGGAAAGGGGGCGAGGATCAACGGCAGGAAGCTGTCGGTCGGCGGGAAGGAGGATGCCTCCCGCGCCATCATATGCTGCGACTGCACGGCGTTCGTCCAGAACGGCAAGGGGCTCATGCCGATTTTCCTTTCGATGCTCGAGGCCCTCTCGAGGAACGCGGTCCAGTGGAGGAACACCGGCTCGCCGGCCGACGCTTACGCTTCCGTCGCGGCCGGCATGACAGACGGGTTCGTCTCCCCGCTGCGCGACGCCGCCCACGCCGCCGGCTACTTGATCATGCAGGAGGCGGGGGCCAGGCTGACCGACGGGCAGGGGAAGGAGTTCACGCTCGAGTCGGACAGCGTGCTGGCCGCCAACCCCCGTCTCCATGAAGGGCTGATGCGCATCCTCAAGGGTGCGATTTAAAAAACCGACCCGGCACTATCTTTTCGGGCTAGAGCGGGGCTAGGGGCCCCGGCACCGCACATCCCCTTAGGCGGCTCGAATGCCCGGGGCGTTTTGTCTTGTATGCATGCCCTCCGCCTCAAGCGTTGACGTCCTGCCTCATATGGCGGCGCAACATGTGAACCGGGTCAGGCCGAAAGGAGCAGCCCTAAGCGTTTTGTACCGTGCTTGTGGGATACAGGATCGAGTGGACGGCGTAGGCTCCTTGCATCCCTGCCAAGGCCAACCGGGTGCCCACCAACTTTTGGGAAAAGTTGGATCAAAACCGGCTATTGCAAAACCCTGCGGGTTTTGATAGAAGACAGCTTACTCATCGTTCGAGTCCTTTGGACAAAATTAACAAACCGAAAAAAAACAATAGCGCCCCGAGGCAGGGAGTCGGTTTGTTGGAGGGTGTGTTTCCGCCCGAAATTGCCGAGTTGTTCGAAGACGGGGGTTGGGGTGCCGTGTTGTTCCCGGCATGGATGAAAGGCGGCATCTCCTTCGGGACGCAGGAATTGCTCACGCACATGGAGAGATTCCCGCAATCCGA
>JAWOLP010000006.1:0-21339 GCA_033853355.1 Candidatus Micrarchaeia archaeon
CATCCTGCATCTTGAGCGGCGCGATGACCTTCATGCTCTGCTCCTTGCCGGTCGCCCTGTCCTTGGCGCCGACATGCAGTATGCCGTTCGCGTCGATGTCGAAGGTCACCTCTATCTGCGGCATGCCCCTCATCGCCGGCGGTATCCCGGTGAGGGTGAACTTGCCCAGCGACACGTTGTCCTTGGCCATCGGCCTCTCGCCCTGCAGGATGTGTATGTCCACGGCCGGCTGCATGTCGCTCGCGGTCGAGAACACCTGGCTCTTCTTCGTGGGGATGGTGGTGTTCCTCTCTATCAGCCTGGTCATCACGCCCCCCATGGTCTCGATGCCGAGCGAGAGCGGGGTCACGTCGAGGAGGAGGATGTCCTTCACCTCTCCGGACAGCACGCCCCCCTGGATCGCCGCGCCCATCGCGACGCACTCCATCGGGTCGATGCCGCGCTCCACCTTCTTGCCTATCGTGTCCTCCACGAACTTCTGAACTATCGGCATCCTCGTCGGGCCGCCGACCAGGATTATCTTGTCGATCTCGGCCGGAGACAGCTTGGCGTCGCGCAGGGCCTGCTCGACCGGCCCCCTGCACCTCTCTATGATGGGCCGGAGCAGGTCCTCCAGCTTGGCCCTGGTCAGCTTGTGCACGAAATGCTTGGGCTGGTTTTCCACCGAGGCCAGGAACGGCAGGTTGACCTCGCTCTCCAGCGTGGTCGAAAGCTCTATCTTCGCCTTCTCGGCCGCCTCCAGGATCCTCTGCTGCGCCTGCTTGTCCTTCGTCACGTCCACCCCGCTCTCCTTGCGGAACTGGTCCGAGAGGTACTCGGCCAGTATGCGGTCCATGTCGGTCCCGCCGAGCTGCGTGTCGCCGCTGGTCGACTTGACCTCGAAGACCCCGCCCCCGAAGTCCATGATCGTGACGTCCAGCGTCCCGCCGCCGAAGTCGAAGACCAGTATCTTCATCTCCTTGCCGGCCTTGTCCAGCCCGTAGGCGAGGCATGCCGCGGTCGGCTCGTTGACCAGCCGTGCTGTCGAGAGGCCGGCGATCTCCGCCGCGTCCTTGGTGGCCTGGCGCTGGTTGTCGTTGAAGTAGGCGGGCACAGTTATTACGGCATCGGTCACCTTCTCGCCGAGGAACTCCTCGGCGTCCTTCCTTATCTTCTGGAGCAGGAAAGCCGAGAGCTCCTGCGGCCGGTAATCCTTGCCGAATATCTTGTACCGGTAGTCGGTCCCCATCTTCCTCTTGAAAGCCGATACCGTCCCCTCCGGGTTCGTGACGGCCTGCCTCCTTGCCGGCTCCCCTATTATCCTCTGCCCGTCCCGCGTGAAGGCGACGTAGCTAGGGAACGCCTTGCCGTACTGCGTTATCCCCTCGCTGCTCGGGATTATCTTCGGCCTCCCGCCTTCCAGGAACGCGGCAGCCGAATTGCTCGTTCCAAGGTCTATTCCTATTATCCTGCCCATCATAAACACCTCATCGTATTGTCTCTCCCCGCATGCGCGGGATGATCATGAAGCTATGCCCACCGGCACCCTATCGCGTGCCATCCTCCTCAACAACGACCGCGCCTCGAGCGCGACCTTCTCCCCTTCTCTGTCCGCCGGAGCCTTCCGGCTGATCTCATCCGCCTGCATCCTTACCTCCCTCCTTCGCCTTCCCTACCACCACTTTCGCGTGCCGCAGCACCTTGCCACGCATCGTATACCCCTTCACTATGACCTCGATGACCTTGCCGTCTTCCCCCTCATCCTGCCGGAGCGCGTCATGCTTGTAGGGATCGAACCTCTCCCCCGCGGCCTTCATCTCCTCGACCCCCTCCTTCCTCAACAGGTCCTTCAGCTTGGAGTATATCAGCTCCATCCCGTGCTTGAACTCCTTGGCCGGGGCGTGGCCCATGTGCGTCAGCGCTATCTCGAACTCGTCCACTATGGGCAGGACCTTGAGCATCATGTCGGCGCTGGCGGCCTCCCTCATCATCTCGTTCTCGCGCGCGGCCCTCTTCTTGTAGTTCTCGAACTCCGCCGCGAGGCGCATGAGGCGGTCCTCGAGCTCCCGCTGCTTCCTCTCGCTCTCGGCGAGCCTTTCCTCCACCCCCCCGGCTCCCTTCTCTTCATGGGGGGCAGCGGCCGTTTCGGCCCTTTTCGTTTCCTCGCTCTCGTTCGTGCCCATCCGATCACTCTTTTTTAACAAATTGTTTAATATTTAGAAATATTTTTAAATATTTGCGCCAAAAATTTATCATGGCCCAACGCCGGTACTATCGTCAGATAATCATCCGGTACATCTCGGTGCCCTCCAAGGAGGAGAGCATCGACGATGACATCGACTACGTCTACCAATGCCTGGGCCTCGGCGACGAGCGCGACGATGTGGGGAAGGCCGTCTTCCGGGCGCTCGTGAAATCGAGCATGAGGGGCAGCGGCATCTCCTCGCGCGACCTGATGGAGCTCAACGAGGTGAGCCAGGCCGCGGTCATCTACCACCTCAACCTCTTCCAGCGCTCGGGCCTCGTCGTCAAGGACGGGCGCAACTACTTCCTGCGGGCGCCCACCCTCGAGCAGACCCTCGAGGAGATGGAGAACGACGTGGTGCGGCGCTTCCAGCACCTCCGGGCCGTGGCGAAGAAGCTTGAAGAGGCGGCAAGAGAGCCCTGATCCGTAACGGCGAACGGGAAACGAAAAAGGGGAAAGGAAAGAAAAAAAGAAAATCGTCCCGGGCTCATTTCGCCCCGGAGAGGATGACGTCGTAAGCCCGGTCATATGTCAGCGGCTGCCACTGGCTCTCGGACGCCATGCCGGTGTGGGTGTCGACGTTCAGGTACATCTGCGCCGTGTAGTTGTTGCCCGGCGCGGTCTTGTCTATCGTCGAGTAGTGCACCGTCACGGTGTCGCTGACCAGGTTCACGTCCTGGCTCTGGTCGATCTTCATGACGACCCAGTACCTGCCGCTCTGTAGGGCCGGCTTGTTCGGGAAGCTGAAGGTCACCCAGTTGTCGCTCAGCGTCGTAACGTTTATCGGGCTGATCGAAGACGCCAGCACGTTCCCAGGCATCCCGCCCGGCCCGCTGGCATCGCGCACCTGTATGTCTATCTTGGTGTCCGACTGGGTCCTGAAGTCGATCCTCTTCATGAATATCTTGATCTTGTCCAGGGCTATCGGGTTGCCGACGTCGAAGGCCATCGCCCTCCATTCCTTGAACGATACCGAGTCGTAGTCGAGGCCCGAGGTGTCGCCGTTGCCGAGAGGCGTGACGTTCCAGTCCCTCGAGAACACGACCTCGCCGTCGCTCTCGACGGTGAGCTTCTCGGTGCCCTCGTACCTGGGGTAGAATCCCAGCTTGACCGGGGTCGTGGCGTTGGTGTCCACGCTCTGGTCAGCCACGTCGTTGCCGTCCAGCTTCACGGTGAGCTTCTTGCCCGCCGCGCAGGTGACCGTCGCCACCAGGGTGCTTGTCTGCGACAGCACGCCGTCCTGCAGGTCGGAGAACGAATACGACGGCGCGCAGGCCTCGCCGCCCGAGGGCTGCGGCCCTGCGGTCCCGCCTCCGGCCGGAGAGCCGTTGCCGCCCTGTGCGGCCGGCTGCTGTCCGCCGCCGGTGCAGCCGAAGAGCAGCACGGCGGCCAATATCACGAAAGCTATGTATCTCATTGGAATACCTCCCTGTGGGTATTCCGGGGAAAAGCTATAAAATCAGTACTTTCTGACAATCTCGCGGACGCCGTCGAGCCAGCCGCGGAGGTAGTCCTCCCATTCGAGCGGAGTCTCCGAGCGGAGGATCCTGAAGTGCCTCTCCTCGTTCTGCGGGAGGACGAGGTCGTCGAATTCCTTCGCGTCCATCTCGCCCCACTGCCTCATCTCGAAGTAGTCCGCCTGGTCCTCGGCCCAGATCCTGCCCCTCTCGAGGCCTATGAAGTACGACTTGGTGCTGCTCGAATTCCGGTTGCGCAGCAGCCTCTCAAGTATCTCGGTCATGCTTCTGGATCCCCTCCACCCTTTCGCTCAATTTTCATTTAAATATCTTGCTAGTATCTCTCGCCCAAAGCTTTTAAATATATCCAATATACAACTTTCTAACACAATTGAGCATGAGACGGACGAGGGCATCATATGCTGCATTCACAAAGGCTTCGCCAGCAGAGGAATCGGAGCGCGGGCGGCTTCGCTGCCGCGGCGGTCCTCGCCGCCGGGCTCCTCGGCTCCTGCAACCTCCCCAGGGACGAGCCCATCGTGCGCTACCCGGAGAAGGCGTGCTCGGACCTCGGCATGGGCCTCGACGAGCTCGACAAGTGCCTCTCCTCCAGGGAGGCCTACGTCCCGCTCTACTCCGTGACGGAGCTGCCGCCCCAGGAGGGCAGGCCCCGGGACGCCGGAGCCGCCGACGCCGGAGAGGCTCCGGCCAGGGCCGACCTCGCGCCGGGCTGCCTGGAGAACATGTCCAGGATAGGCCCTTTCTGCATAGACCAGTACGAGGCGTATGTAGTCGAGGAGAAGGACGGCTCGGAGGCAGTGCACCCGTTCAACGAGCCCCTCAAGGGCGGCCCCTATTCCGCCCGGACGGCCCCCGACGTCTTCCCCCAGGCGCACATAAGCGGCGAGCAGGCCGAGGCGGCGTGCAGGAACTCCGGCAAGCGCCTATGCACATACGAGGAATGGGAGAGCGCGTGCATGGGCAGCCATGGCTACAGGTATCCCTACGGGGACCAGCCCGATCCCTCGAAATGCAACACCGGCAAGACCTGGGGCCCGGGCGTCCTTTTCGGGCGCGGGCCATTCGACCTCAACGACTCCCGGCTCAACCTCCTGCCCGGCTCCCTCGCCCGGACCGGCCAGTTCGAGGGGTGCGTCAGCGACCACCGCGTGTACGACATGGTGGGCAACCTCCACGAGTGGGTCAGCACGGTCGTGACGCAGGACATGGTCGGCTCGGGCAAGACGAACATCCCAGGCCTGTACATCAAGGCAGGCAACGGCATGTTCCTCGGAGGCTTCTACTCCCTCGACCCCGCCTGCCGCTACCGCATCATCGCCCACCCATTCAGCCACTTCGATTATTCCACCGGCTTCCGCTGCTGCATGGACGCGGGAAAATAAGTTTTAAAGATGTTGCAGAGGTTATAACATTATGTCCATCCAGAACCCACTCCTCCAGGCCGCCGTCTCGAGCGCGCGATTCGCCAGGAGGCGCGCCTGCAGCCGCTTCTCATCCGAGCCGACCATAGACACGCTCATAATCGACGTGGATCGGACGCTGACCGCCGAGGACTCGCCGAAGCTGGCGCTCGAGAGGCTCGTGGGCAAAGAGAAGACGCGCGAGATCTTCGATTCGTTCCTCAAGCGGGTCATCCTGGGCAGGCTCGGTCTCCAGGACCTCCACGCCGCCGTCTTCGGAGAGCTGTACTCCCGCGGCTTCCGCACACAGGACTGGGTCGGGGTGATGGAGGACCTCGAGCGGACCGGCGGCCTCAAGAAGCCGCTCATCGACCTGCTCCTGCGGATGTCGGAGGAGAACGGCCTCACGCTGGTGCTCGCCACGCGCGCCTCGCGCGAGTCGGCCCGGTGGCTCTCGGCCCGCTACGGCTTCCACCACGCGATAGGGAGCGTCGAGCGCGTGAACGGCTCCTTCGCGGGGTTCGAGACGATGATCGGGGCGCATGACGACGGAAACGGCACCATCACGAAGCTCACCGCCGCGGCCAGGGCGCTCGAAGCCTCAGGAAGGAAGCTCGACCCTTCCCGCACGGCCGTGATATCGAACGACCTCCTCGACGCCCTCGAGATGCTCGGATGCGCGCGCGGCGTGCTGGTGCTGCCGCAGGAGCCGAACACGCTCGAGCGGCTCAGCGTCGCCCTCCGCCTCTACGACGTCCTTGTCAAGGAAGGCGATGCCGCCTCCTCCCTGCCGAAGGCGCTGGGGCTCCCATCCTAAAATCATGACAGCTCGCGGTGCGTCTGGTACATGAACGCCGCGTCCTCCCGAATCTTGGCCAGCTTCTGCACCACCAGGCCGAAAATCTCGGTCGAATTGACCTCCTTCTTTCCCTTGACGAACTTCTTGACCTCCGAGACCATCGAATCGGATATCCTCTCGCACTCATTCTCGTGCAGCTGGCACGCCATGCAGGCCGCGTAGACCGAGCCGTAAACCTTCTTCTCGTCGAATTCCTGCTTCTGCCCCCTCCTCTTGACTATCGCCACCATGCAATCACCCCAGGTTGAGCGCCCCGCTCGCAATCATCAGCAGCAGCCATCCGAGGAACACCAGGATGATGCCTATCGCGAGCCTCATCGTCGCCCGGTGCTGCTGCTTCCACATCTGGATGTCGCTCACCTTCATCCCGACCATGACCGCTCCGAGTATTATCAGGAGCGGCATCACGAATATGATATTGTAGAGCACGAGCAGCGCGAACGCCACGAGGTTGAAGTTCTGGGAAAGAAGGACGGTTATCGCCAGGTAAGGCCCGCCGGTGCAGGGCAGCTCGACCCCCGCGACGAATATCCCGAGCGCGACTATCGTCTTGGCGTTTATCTGCTGCTGCATCATCCTCTTTATGTCCTTGGCGCGGTCAGGGGCTATGGCGAGCGAGATCCCCACCCCGTACCAGAAGTAATCCTTTATCTCTATGATCCCCGCGACGACGACGAAGCCGCCGACGACGACCGAGATGGCCTGCGTGGTCCAGAGCGGGATGTACGCCATGAAGGCGAGCAGGCCGAGGCCGGCCAGCAGGTAGGCGGAGAACGCCGCGAGGATGTAGATGCCGCCGAAATAGAGGAGCTTTTCCTTCTTGTCCTTGCTCGATACCAGCAGGCCGATGAGCATGATCAGCACGCCTATGGCGCACGGGTTGAGCGAGTCGATCGCAGCGGTGACCACTATCGTCCCGACCTCAGGCACTGACGCGGCGACTACCATTCAGGGCGGCCCTCCTATGGTCCCGTTGATGAGGGACGGGCTCAGCGGGCTGAACACGAACTTTATCTGGTCGCCCGGGGGCACGAGGGTGTACGGGGAGATCCGGTAGGCGCTGGCGTTCCCTATCAGCCTGCCGTCGATGAAGACGTGCCACTGCGCCGGCCTCCCGTCGCAAGGGTCCCCGTCCTGCCATGTCAATGTCCCGTTGTCCGTCGGGAGGGTCAGCGTCGTATCGTTGAACTGCCCGCCCACCTGCGAGAAGTAATACCCGAGGCTCGCCTGCTCCGGTTCCAGCAGGACCCCTTCCACGTGGATCCGCTTGTCGTCATGCGTGTGGACCAGGGGCGTCCCCACCTTGTTGTCCAGGCCCTGCGAGTGCGCGAGCACGTACTCTTGCCCGCACGCCCATATCTCATAATCCGCATGCCAGTGGACGGGCCCGCCGCTCCAGGAGCGGTAGTCCAGGTAGACCGTGGCGGCGACGAGATACATGGTCGATAGCAGGATCGGGGCGGATATCACCACGAACGCGAGCTTCTTGCCCCTCTCCGAGACGGCCTTGATGAATACGGAGTAGAATATCCCGAGGCCGGCGATCAGCGCCGCGGCCAGTATGGCGTAGAAGGGATCGGGGAGGCCGAGGATGGCCCAGTTGTCGGATGCGGTGACGGCCGCGTGGGCGGATGCGAAGAGGAACGCTAGCGCCGCTAGAGGCAAGTACCGCATGGATTTAACTCGGGGGAAACTATTTTATAGATGACGACAAGAAACCGCGTTCCGCCGCCCGCTCATCCGGCCTTATCCTTCCGCGCCTTCCAAAAGATGGCAGTGGCAGCGAGCAGGGGGATGCCCATGGCGAATGCCGTTATGACGGCGACCTCCGGCGGTTCCGGGAACAGGACGTACCGAAGCGCCATCAGCCCGTACGCCGCCAGCGGCAACGCGACCACCGCCCCGGACGGCTCAGGGCCATCCTTCCGCGCGGCTTCGGCCCACCTGACCGCGAGATAGACCGTGAAAGTGGTGGCCATCCATCCGATGAAGTTCTGGTATGGGATGCCGAAATAGGCGCCGCCATTCTCCCACACCCACGCCAGCACCTGCGGTCCGGACATCCTCGGGTCGAGGCCGAGGTCCCACGCGGTCATGACCGCCGCGCCCAGGAGCGAGGCGCCGGCCATCCCCGCGGCGTCCCTGAATGCCGGGTCAGCCTTCCTGGCAAGGATGATGTTCGCTATCACATAGCTCGGGTACATCATCATGAACCAGGCCAGCGGGACCAGCAGCGGGACGGCCCCGACCTTGAATCCTATGACGTCCGTGTAATGGTATGCCCCGAAGATGAGGCCGCTCATGACGCCCGCCTGCTCGAATATCCAGGACACGGCCGCGCTCAGGGCGAAGAAGACGCCAGTCCGCCTCCAGCCGAGCATGTACGAGGAATGGGCGAGGCTGAAGACCAGGAGGGTGAGGGTGGTCATGGTTATCCTCCCGCCGGGGAGCTCCGGCAGGCCCAGGATCATCTGGATGACCGAAACGTAAGCGAACGCCGCCAGGGAGACCGCGGAAACGGCCAGCAAAGCTTTCTTCACGTCAAACTGCATAGTTCCCCTCCCGATGGCTCAGGATACTGGCCGGCCAACTTTCTTGAACCTTCGCACCGGGGCTGTTTGGTCGCTGCAGGCGTTTTCGTCCTCGGGGACTGTCCATGCCGAGCCGGAAGGTTTTGTCTTGCCGGTTTCGGCAAAATCTGCCCGTAGGCATATCTTTAGCAAAAAAGGACGCCTTGACCGGGATTCGAACCCGGGTCGCGAGAGTGACAGTCTCGTATGCTAGACCATAGAGCGCCCTAAGCCTTTCTGCAAGGCCCGGACTCTACACTATCAAGGCACAAATAGTCAATCAACCTTGCTGACTTAATTTTAAAAACGCATCGTTGCGCAAGAGCGGGCTATTAATGTTCACCCTCCCAAAACCCCAATGATGATCGACCTCCATACCCACACGTCGGCGAGCGACGGGACGCTCGGCCTCGAGGAGCTGGTCGCGGAAGCCCGGCGTGCAGGGCTCAAGGCGCTCGCGGTCACCGACCACGACACAATCCAGAGCGCGGCGAGGATGCGGCCCGTGCGGGGCATCCGCCTCATACGGGGCGTCGAGCTGACCGTCTTCGACGAGCGGCTGGGCTACGAGGATGTCCATGTGCTGGGCCTGTCCATAGACCCTGCCGAGAAGCGGCTCGCGGCGAAGCTCTCCTCCCTGGAGAAGGCGCGCGAGAGGCAGAAGAAGGACACCGTCAGGCTGCTCCGGGAGCTTGGCTACTCGATCACTTTCGCCGAGGTGAAGGCCGAAGCCGCGGGCTCGGTCGGCCGGCCGCACATAGCGCGCGTGCTCATGAGGAAGTATCCCGGCGAGTTCCCCTCGGTCGCCTCGGCCTTCGACAAGCTTCTGGCGAGGGGGAGGAAGGCGTACATCGGGCGGGAGACCGGGTTCAGCCTCCGCGAGGCGGCCGCCCTGGTCAAGGGGGCCGGGGGCCTCTCCTTCGTGGCGCACCCCCTCCTCTACCCCTACGACAGCGAGGAGCTTTTGGCGGACTTCAAGGAGGCCGGAGGCGACGGGGTCGAGACCTACTACGATTATGTGGGCAACCGGCCGGCGGTCAAGATGACGAAGGGCGAAAACGACAGGATCATCCGCCGCTATCGCGCCCTCGCCTGCGATCTCGGCCTGCTGGAGAGCGGCGGGAGCGATTTCCACGGGGCCAACAAGGGCACGAGCTTGGGAAGCTTCGGGGCTCCGGACGCGCTCCTGGCCACGCTGGAATCAGCCGGAGGAAAACCTTTTTAACAAGCATAATTCATATTCTTTAACTGGTTCTGCAAGCAGGAAACGGCCCAGCCTCTGGAGTCCGTCTCCGTCGTCGTGGAGGGTTCGCATGAAAATCCGGAGAGCGCTCATAAGCGTGCACAACAAGGAAGGCATAGTCGAATTCGCGCGTTCGCTCCGCAAGATAGGCATCGAGATACTTTCGAGCGGCGGCACGTCCCGGCTCCTCTCGGAGAACGGCGTGGAGGTCACAGAAGTCTCGAAGTTCACCGGCTCGCCGGAGATGATGGGCGGGCGCGTCAAGACCCTCCATCCCAGGATACACGCGGCGATCCTCGCCGACCGCAACAACCCCGCCCACATGGCCGAAGCCAAGAAGCACGGCATCGAGCTCATCGACCTGGTCGTCGTCAACCTCTACCCGTTCGAGGAGACGGTCGAGAAAGGGGCATCGAGGGCCGAGGTCATCGAGAACATCGACATCGGAGGCCCCGCGCTCCTCCGGGCGGCCGCCAAGAACTACCGGAACGTGGCTGTCGTCTGCGACCCTTCCCGCTACCAGCCCCTGCTCGAGGAGATGGAGCGCTCGGGCGGATGGCTCTCGGAGAAGACCCTCGAGCGCCTCGCGCTGGACACCTGGGAGCATGTCGCGCATTACGACGTGTTCATAGAGCGCTATTTCAGGAAGGCCTTCGGATTCCAGGACGAGTTCCCGGAGTACCTCAACCTCACATTCCGCAAGAAGCAGGACCTCCGCTACGGGGAGAACCCGCACCAGCGCGCCTCCGTATACCGGGATGAGCTGTACAAGGACCCCTCGTTCCTCGACGCCAGGCAGCTCCAGGGCAAGGAGCTGTCATACAACAACGTGCTGGACTGCAACGCGGCCTTCAAGCTGATCCGCGAGTTCGAGGAGCCGACCGGCGTCATAGTCAAGCACAACAACCCCTGCGGCGTGGCGTCCGATCCGGACATCCTCAAGGCCTTCAAGATGGCCAAGGCCGTGGACCCGGAGGCCTCTTTCGGCGGCGTCGTCGCCCTCAACAGGCGGGTGGACGATGGGATAGCCAAGGAGATAACCACCAAGTTCGTGGATATAGTGATGGCCCCCTCGTTCGAGGAGAAGGCGCTCGAGGTGCTCCGCACGAAGAAGAACATGCGCGTCATGGAGAACCCGTCGATCACGAAGAAGCGCGTGCCTTACCGCAAGTACCGCTCCATACTCGGCGGCCTGCTCGCCCAGGACGCCAACGTCAAGCTCCTCGACGACATCCGCGTGGTGAGCAAGCGCAAGCCCACGGACGAGGAGATGAAGGCCATGCTCTACGCCTGGAAGATCGTCAAGTACGTCAAATCTAACGCTATCGTGTACGCCCGGCCGAACCGCGCCGTGGGCATAGGGGCCGGGCAGATGAAGCGCGTGGACGCGGCCAAGCTCGCGGCGATGATCGCCAAGGACTACGGGGAGGATGTGAAGGGCTGCGCGATGGCGAGCGACGCCTTCTTCCCGTTCCGGGACGGCATCGATTATGCGGCCAAGCTGGGCATCAGCGCGATAATCCAGCCCGGCGGCTCCATCCGCGATTCGGAGGTCATAGCGGCCGCAGACGAGCACGGCATGGCGATGGCCTTCACGGGCATACGGCACTTCAGGCACTAGGCGGCGCCCATGCTCTCGGTCGCCATCCTCGCCGTCGTCTTCATCCTCATCGCCATCCGCCAGGTGGGCGGGGTGCGGCTCGGGATCTGGCAGGTCATGCTTGGGGGCGCGGCCTTGGCCCTCCTCAGCGGCCAGATAACCCCGGCAGCGGCGCTGGCCTCGATCAACCCCGACGTCATGCTCTTCCTTTTCGGGATGTTCACCGTCGGGGCCGCCCTGGAGGAGAGCGGCTACCTGTCCCATCTCTCCTACCGCCTTTTCAGGACGGCGCGCAGCCACGAGTCCCTGGTGCTGATGGTCCTGATCGGCGCGGGCATCGCGGCGGCGTTCCTCATGAACGACACGCTCGCGATCATCGGCACGCCGGTAGCCCTGCACCTCTCAAGCAAGCACGGGCTGAACCCGAAGGTCCTGCTGCTCGCGCTCTGCTTCGCGGTCACCATCGGAAGCGTGATGAGCCCGATAGGCAACCCGCAGAACCTCCTCATCGCCTCCAACACCGGCTCGCCCGTCCCTTTCTCGGCCTTCTTCACGGCCCTCCTCGTGCCCACGCTCCTAAATCTCATCCTCTGCTTCCTCCTCCTCAGGATGTGCTACAAGGACGATTTCGGGACCGCCCAGCTCGACCATGAGGAGGAGCCGATAAGGGACGTGGGCCTCGCCTCGCTCTCGAAGGTCTCCCTGATCATCATCGGGGTCATGGTCGGGATGAAGCTCGCCGCGGCCCTCGCCGGCCTCGGGTGGGATTTCAAGCTGACATACATCGCTCTCGCGGCCGCCCTTCCGGTGCTGGCGCTCAGCCCCTCCCGCGTGAAGATACTGCGGGCGATCGACTGGCGCACGCTGGTGTTCTTCGCATCCATGTTCGTCCTGATGGAGAGCGTCTGGGAGAGCGGCTTCTTCCAGTCTCTCATCGGCGCGGCATCTGCGGGCGTCGTTTCCAGCGGCGCGATACTCGCTATCAGCGTCCTCATGAGCCAGCTCATCTCCAACGTGCCGCTTGTCGCGCTCTACATGCCTCTCCTGATACGCGCCGGGGTCTCGACCGCCGGCCTCGTCGCGCTCGCCGCCGGGAGCACGATCGCGGGCAACCTCACGATACTTGGCGCGGCGAGCAACGTCATCGTCATCCAGAATGCCGAGAAGAAAGGCCACACGATCACCTTCGGCGAATTCGCCAGGGTCGGGATCCCTCTCACGATTCTGAACGTGCTGGTTTACTGGCTCTTCCTCTCATTCCGCTGATCCCCCCTTTTTCATCATATATAAAAATTATAGCGAATATTATTTCACATGTCGTCCATCGCCTTTCCGTCCGTCCGGACCCTGCTTTTCGCCGCCTTGTTCTTCACGGCCTTCTCTTTCACGGCGAATGCCCAGGCCGTCTCGCTCGCATGCGGCTCGGTCGTCACCGGCAGCCCCGGAGAAATCATCACTCTTGGCCAGGACATAAGCGGATGCTCCGGGAACGGCCTGAACATCGGCTCCGACAACATCACGCTCGACTGCGCCGGGCACTCGATCTCGGGCATCGGCGCCTTCTTCAGCAGCGGCATCTACCTGAATTCCAGGTCCGGGACGACGATAAGGAACTGCAAGGTGAGCAACTTCAACAACGGCATCGTGCTCGTATACTACTCGAACTCGGACACCATCGTGAACAACACCGTGACCGGCAACAGGCTGTACGGCATATACGTGGTCTCATATCCGAGCGGCAACGACATATCGGGAAACTCGCTCGCGAACAATTACGGCGGGATCTCGGTCTACTTCGCGAACAATAACAGCATCCATGACAACAACGCGACCGACAACGTGAACGGGATAGCGATATATTACCGCAGCTCGGGCAACACGCTGGTTGGGAACAAGGCGTTGCGGAACTCGAACGCCGGGATCTTCCTGGATCCCTACGTCAGCGGCAACTCCCTCAGCGGAAACTTCCTCTGCACGAACGTCGCGTACGACATCCTTTCCCAGAACAGCTCCAACGCCGGCTCGGGCAACACCTGCGACAAGCCGGACAGCTGGAACGACGCAGGGGCCAGCGGATGCTCGTCCGCCTGCCCGGCTCCTCCGGTGACCGTCAAGACGCTCGTGGATTCGGACGGCGATGGGTTGCCGGACGCTTTCACCCTCAGCGCCACCGATCCGGACGGGGTGAGCCAGACGTTCTATGCGATGGATGCGGGGCCATTCATCCTCTACCCGGGCGGCGAGGTGAAGATACCGGCGGGCTTCCATACGATAAGATACTACTCTGTGGATACCTTGGGTGAGACGGAATCGGTGCACAGCCAGGTGGACGAAGGGGACGCATGCCCGCTCGTCGCCGGGCCGGAAACGCTCCAGGGCTGCCCGTGCGGCGTCAACGTGACCGTCACGGCCAACAACGGCTCCGGCCAGAGGCCCCTGCCCGGGGCTGATGTGCAGGTGTTCGACTGGACGTCGCCAACCAGCTGCGCCGCGGAGGCGCGGCCCGCCGATTCGGAATTCGCCTGCGCGCCGGCCAACAACTGCACGACCGGAGCCGATGGCGCCTGCAGGCCGATGGGCGTGCTCTGCGGAAGGCTCTATGACGTCGGGGTCAGCAGCCCGCCCGCAGCGGGTAGCGGCTACGCGTGGCACTCCCTCGGGAACGTCTCAGAAGGCACGAGGGAAGCGAAGATCGCATTCAGGCAGGATAAGCTGGAAGGGGTCCAGGTCCTGCAGTCCCCGCTGCTCCTGCTTGGCATGACCACCGGGGTGCTCCTGATATTCGATTATGTCCGGAGGACGAGGAAGTGAGGCCGCCGGTGGCGGGTGCGCCCTTCAGTGCCGGTGCCTCCTGTGCTCGAGCATGCTGCACATGTTCTGGTTCTCGCATGAGCAGCCGTAGGGCTCGAACTGGATCGTCGAGTGCGTGATGCCGCACTCGCGGCTGAGCCTCTCCTCTATCTTCAGGCCCAGCCCGCGGGCGTCGATGAGCCGTATGTCGTCGGCCTCCACGTGCATCATGGCGAAGACGAATTCCGAGCAGGTGCGCCACACGTGGACGTCATGGACGCCCCTGACCCCCTCGACCGACTTGACGATCCTCTCCACCCGCTCGGTGCTGACGCCGTACGGCGCGGATTCGAGGAGTATCGAGAGCGAGCCGCGTAGGATCGTGTAGGCGCTGAAAAGTATCATCGCCGATATCGCCAGGCTCACCGCGACGTCGGCTACGTGCTGGCCCGTGAAGATGATCACGAGCGCCCCGATGAAGACGCCGACCGACGAGAGCGCGTCCCCGGCCGCGTGCATGAACGCGCTCCGGATGTTGAGGTTCTCCTCGTGCTGCAGGCTGTATGCGACGTAGAGGTTGCCGGCGAGCCCCACCAGCGAGGTCACCAGCATCGGGAACCCGTTTATCGCATAGCTCCCCGACAGCCTCATGAAAGCCTCGTACGCGATGGCTGCGGACATGACCGCGAGGAGGGCGCCGTTGAACAGCGCGGCGAACACCTCGAGCCTGTGGAAGCCGAAGGTCCTCCGCGAGCCCGCGTTCCTGGAGGCGAGCCACAGCGCGGAGATGGACGCCCCTATGGCCAGGATGTCCGAGAACACGTGGGCGGTGTCGCCGAGGAGCGAGAGGCTGTTGGAGTAATACACGCCGGCTAGCTGGACGACCAGCACTATCATGCTCACGGCGAACGCCTTCCCGAGCTCTTCCATGCCTTCCATCACAATCCCCTCGAATACCTCTCGGCCAGCAGAACGTACCTGTCGATGCGCCCCCTCGTCTCGGCGCCCGGGGCCGCCTGGAAATCTATGGCCGCGATCTTCGCCCGGACGTTGGCCCGGTAGCACTTGTAGAACGGCAGGAGCTGCTCGAGCCCCTCGTCCGGCTTGTGCCGCAGGTACTCCTCCACGAGGCGGCCCGAGAGGTCGTCCCTTCCCGCATAGTCGAGGTCCATGGCCATGAAGGCCAGGTCGCTCGCCACGTCTATGCAGCGGAAATCAGGGCTGAACTCTATGCAGTCGATTATCCTTATGCCCTCCTGCAGGAACACGTTGCCTGAATGCAGGTCGCCGTGGCAGTCGCGGACGTGCCCTTCCTCCATCCGCCTCTTCATGAGCCCCCGGTTCCTCTTCACGAAGGCGGCCGAGCGCGATAGCAGCCGGTCGACCCATGCGCCGAGGCCCGTGGCCTTCTCTATCGTCTCCCTGAAATTCCCCAGGTCGGCGGCCTGCGCGAGCGCAGTCTCCGGCGAGCCGTACCCGGCGGCGGGCTCCGCCTTCCTGTGGAAATCGGCGACGGCGCCGGCCAGCCTGCCGATGTCCCCCTCATCGACCTTCCCCTCTTTCAGCAGGGCGTCCATCTTCTTCGATTCGTCCAGCCGCCTCATCTCGACCGCGTGCTCTATCGTCCTCCCCTCCCCTCCTATCTCCGGCCCGCCCGTGCCCTCCGTGATCCGGACGACCCCGAGATACACGTCCGGCGAAAGCCTCCGGTTCAGCCTGACCTCCTCGCCGCAGAAGAACCTCCTGCGCTCGAAAGTCGAGAAGTCCAGGAACGAGAACCGCACCGGCTTCTTTATCTTGTAGACGCGCTCCCTGCCCATGAGGACCCAGGAGATGTGCGTCTCGCGGAGCTCGTATCCGCCGGCCTCCATCATCGACCGTATCTGCGCGCTATCCATCGGCCTCACCGATGAACTTCCGGCACATCTCCAGCCTCTTCCGCATCGGCAGCCTCGAGTCCAGTTCGAGGTGCCCGCCCTCCATCTCATCGAACCCGGCCTTCAGCTTCAGATATATCGCGAAGTCGGCGTCGCTCGGCCCCCCTTTCCTCCGTCTCCTCAGCCTCCTCTCGGTCTCCTCCTGCGGGAGCGTGCACAGGATGAACCGCGCGGCCGTCCCTTCCCTCTCCGCGATCGCGGCGAACCTCTCCCTCTCGCCCCTCCTGTAGAAAGTCGCGTCGGCGACGACATAGCGCCCTTTGGCGAGCGCCGCGCCGCAGAGGCGGGCCATCTCGTCGTACACCATTTTCTTCTCCTCCTCGGAGTAGGCCGGCCTGGGGAACAGCCTCTTCCGCACAACGTCGCTGCTGATGACCGCGGCTCCCATGCGCCTGGCCAGTGCACGGGCGAGCGTGCTCTTGCCGCTTCCGGGGAGGCCGCAAACGATTATAAGCATGTGTCCAGATACCTTAACAAATCTTAAAACGACTTTTGATGGTGGAACCATGGCAGATTTTGACGTCATCATCGTAGGCGGCGGGCCGTCCGGCTCGAGCTGCGCCGCGTTCCTGGCGAAGCAGAAGCGCAAGGTGCTGCTGCTGGACCGGGCGACCTTCCCCCGCGACAAGACCTGCGGGGACGGCATCAGCGGCCGCTCGGTGGCCGTGCTCAGCGAACTCGGCCTCATGGGCCAGGTCTCCAGGATCGAGCACGAGGACATGTTCGGCGTGACCTTCTCCTCGCCCAAAGGGAAGGTGGTGCCCATCGCGGCACCCAAGGACGCGAACGGGATGCCGCCCGGATTCGTGTGCAGGCGCGAGGTCTTCGACAACATGCTTTTCCAGAACGCCAAGTCGCTCGCCGACAAGACGATCGAGGGCTTCACGGTCACTGACGTCATCAAGGACGGCGGAAGGGTCGTCGGCGTCAAAGGCACGCTGGCCGGGAAAGAGATGGAGTTCCGCGCCAAGGTCGTGGTGGGGGCGGACGGAGCCGGAGGCGTCGTGGCCAGGAAGCTGGGCCCGGTGAACACGGACGAGGACCACCAGTGCGCCGCAATCCGCTGCTATTACGAGAACGTCGAGGGGATGCGCGACCAGATCGAGCTCCATTTCGTCGACAGCGTCATCCCCGGCTACTTCTGGATATTCCCGCTTCCCGGCAAGCGCGCCAACGTCGGGCTGGGCATGATAGTCAGCGACATGAAGAAGAGCAAGGTCAACCTCCAGAAGGCCATGGCCGAGATAATCGAGAAGAACCCGCTCTTCAAGGAGCGCTTCGCCAAGGCCAAGCGCGTCAGCGACGTGAAGAGCTGGCTGCTTCCGCTCGCATCCAAGACCCCATCGCTCAAGCTTTGCGGCGACGGCTACGTCCTCATCGGCGACGCCGCCTCGCTCATAGACCCGTTCACCGGCGAGGGTATCGGGAACGCGCTCACGAGCGGCAAGATCGCCGCCAAGGTCATCGGGGAGGCCCTCGATCGGGGCGACTTCTCCGAGGCTTCGCTCTCGGCATACCCGAAGGCGCTCTGGGACCGCATCGGCAAGGAGGTCAAGGGCAACTTCGCCCTGCAGGAGAACGCGAAAAGCCGCTGGAAGATGAACCTGATAATAGACAAGGCCTCCCGGAGCAAGGACATCCAGGAGATGATATCGAACGCGCTCATCAACCCGGACTCGCATGGCAGGATCGCCGACCCGGTGTTCCTTCTGAAGGCATTGTTCGCCTAGGTATCTTCTGTTTTCCTCTCTTTCTTCTGCATTCCTTTCCGCTCAGCCTATGCTCAGTGCCGTCGCTGACCCAGGTTTGACTTAGACCGCTCCGGCGGTCTACGGATAATCCCTCGCCGGAAACTCCCTTCATCCTCTCGCACCGAAACAAAACGCGACTTCTCCAAACCCGTCCCGATCCGGCACATCTCGCTTCAATATCAAAAACCCCATCAGCTTCCCTCTCGGTCCGGCACTCTTATTATCGTTGTCGTGCATACGAACCACATGCAGAAATTCGATCTCATAGTCATCGGAGCCGGTTCAGGGTTGGATGTCATGAGCGCAGCGGCATCGCGCGGCATGAAGGTCGCCCTCGTGGAGGAAGGGCCCATGGGAGGCACCTGCCTCAACCGAGGATGCATACCGTCCAAGATACTCATACACAGCGCGGACGTGATGCAGACGATAAAAAGGGCCTCCGAGTTCGGGATAAACGTCGGGAAGGTCTCGGTCGATTTCAAGAAGGTCATGGCGCGCGGGAGGATGGTGGACGAGGAGGCCCGCGGCATAGAAGAGAGCATCCGGAAAGCCAAGAACATCACGCTCTTCAAGGAGCGGGGTATGTTCAGCGGCCCCAAGACCCTGCGGCTGAAAGGCGGGGAGATCACCGCCGACAAGATCGTCATCGCAGCAGGCACCCGGCCGTCGCTCCCTCCGGTCGAAGGGCTGGACAAGGTCCCCCACATGACAAGCGACGAGGCCCTGAGGGTCGAGAAGCTGCCGGAGAAGCTGCTGATAATCGGAGGCGGCTACATCGCCTGCGAGCTCGCCCACTTCTTCGGCTCGATGGGCTCGGACATAACGATACTCCAGAGGAACGTCCGGCTTCTTCCGGACGAGGACGAGGAGATCGGCCAGAAATTCACCGAGCTGTTCTCGAAGAAGTGCAATGTGCTGCTGGGCTTCAGCGCGAAGAGGGTCGAGAAGAAAGGCGGGAAGGTGCTCGTCTACGGGCCGGACGGCGGCGCCGTCGAAGGCACCGACCTCCTTGTTGCCACCGGCCGGGTCCCGAACACCGACATACTCGACGTCGGCAAATGCGGCGTGAAGACGAACAAGTACGGCTACATCGAGACGAACGAGTTCATGGAGACGAGCGTCCCCGGCGTGTGGGCATTAGGCGACATCGCAGGGAAATACCTTTTCAAGCACTCGGCCAACCTGGAGGCCGAGTACGTTACGCTGGGGCTTCTCGGCCACCGGCATCCGGTCGATTACACGGCCATGCCGCATGCCGTCTTCTCCGACCCGCAGGTCGCAGGCGTCGGCGCCACTTCCCAGGAGCTCAAAGGCGAGGACTTTTTGGTCGGCTATTACAAGTACAGCGACACCGGCATGGGCGAGGCGATGGCCGAGAAAGACGGCTTCGTGAAATTCATCACGGATTATGAGGGCAAGATCCTTGGCTGCCACATCATGGGCCCGGACGCCGCGACCCTGCTCCATGAGGTCCTTGTGTCCATGAAGGCCGGGAACTCGCACGTGAAGGACATAGTCAACACGGTGCACATCCACCCATCGCTGAGCGAGGTCGTGCAGAGGGGAGCCGGAAGCGTCTAGTTCCGCAGGTCCACCAGCGGCGGGTGGTCGGAGAAGAGGCATCCCCTGGCGACTGACACCGCGGCGAAGGGCGCCAGGACGTTCTCGTACTGGAAGATCACCTTCAGCTTGGGGTTGTAGATGTCCATGAACGTCTTCTCGTCGAGCTGGAGGTCCAGGGTCATCCACCCCTCCTTCTTCCTCTTGTCCATGTTGGCGAGCGTGAAATTCAGCGAGGCGTTGTTGGCCGGGCAATAGACCCGCAGGGTCACGTTGTTAGCCGACTGCGCCCTGCTGAACGTCGCCGCATCGAGCCTCAGCATGAGCTTGTCCAGGGGCTCGTCGAACTTCCCTCCTCCGCTCTGTTCCAGTTTCTTGGCAAGCATCCTCTCACGTTCCGCTCGCTTGGCCCGGCTTTAAATACGTTCGCGGTTTTTTCCTGGAATTATAACGGAAAATTTGCTGTTCTCCGTGCCGGAGGATGGAAATCTTCCAATGCCTACCCTTTTATAGCCGGAACGCGTTCCCCCTTCTCATGCGGAAGCGCAGCTTACTCTTCATACTCGTCATCCTCTCCCTCTCGGTCCTCGCGATCTACTTGGCGAGCCGGTCCCCCGCTTCCGGGCCGCCAAGCGCTTCCAACATCACCCCTATCCAGGGAGGCAACGTCTCCAATCTCACGGTCGCCACCTTCAACATCCAGGTGTTCGGCCAGGCCAAGGCGGCGAAGCCGGATGTCATGTCCGTCCTCTCAAGGATCGCGAGGAATTTCGATGTCATGGCCATCCAGGAGCTCCGCGACGAGAACGAGACGACCCTTCCCGCTTACCTCGCTGCGATAAATTCGCTGCCTGGGCCAGCTTACGCTGCGGTCTCAAGCCCGCGCCTCGGCAGGACCTCCAGCAAGGAGAACTACGCTTTCATCTACGACACCGCGACCCTCTCCCTCGTCCCCGGCTCGGCCTACACCTTCCAGGATCCCCCTGCCGGGACGACGACGGACCTGTTCCAGCGCGAGCCCTTCATCGCCCGCTTCCGCTCGCTCTCCGGGAATTCAACGTTCGTCCTCATAGACATCCATACCGACCCCGACACCACCCCTCAGGAGCTGGGCGATCTGCCCCTCGTCCTCTCGGACGCCAGGAGCCGCTTTCCAGACGAGAAGGATTTCATCATCCTGGGAGACATGAACGCCGACTGCAGCTATCTCAAGCCTTCCGACAACATCTCACTGCGGAACGCGTCATTCCTTTGGCTGATCCCGGACGGCACCGATACCACGACAAAATCGACGAACTGCACTTACGATCGGATTATCATCCCGTCAGAGGACAAGGGGGCGTTCAGCGGCGAGTGGGGCGTCTTCCGCTTCGACCAGACCTATGGCCTGAACCAAACCGAGACGGAAGCCGTGTCGGACCACTACCCTGTCTGGGCGGTATTCCACGCAGGCAATGATTCCGGCGCCTGAGGCATCCCGCTATTGTATGTGCTCGCACAGCGGCTTGACGTCGCCAAGCCAGTCATTGTGCGATACGGCGACAAGGCCGAACGGCACGGACCGTTCTCCCTCCTTGTCGTAGAAGATCACTTCCAGGCCGTGCTGGATTGTGTCGAGGAGCTGCGCCTTCGACATGGTGACGCTGATGACGCCTATGGCCCCATAGCCGGTGCCGGCGAGATTGTCGTCCTTGTTCACCAGGGAGAGGATGACGGCGCTCCCGTCGGCGCAGAAGAGCCTGAGCTTAAGGTTGCCGCTTTCGCATATCGAGCCGAAAGTCTCGCTGTCGGCGTTCAGCACCACCTTCTTGCCGAGCCGGTCCGCCTGCCCGCTCCATCCCGGAGTTTTCTGAAGCAAATTTTTCTGGAGCATATGTATCACAAAGTGGTAGAATACGGAACGGAAGGCCTTTTATAACTAGTGGTA
>JAWOLP010000007.1:0-7726 GCA_033853355.1 Candidatus Micrarchaeia archaeon
ATCGCTGCGCGCGGCCATGAGCGCCCCGGCGGCGACGGCGAAGGCGGCCGCCGCACCGAAGGCCCATGCCGCTCCCATCGCCGCCCAGAGGAAGCCGAAGAGGGCGTTGGCGGGCAGGTAGACCGCGCCCACCGCCGTGTTGTACGCGCCCAGCGCCGTCCCCCTGACCCGGTCCTCGGTGAGGTCGGAGATGTACGCCTTGTTCACGGACTCGTCCGTCGCGACGAACACGCCGTAGAGCGCGAAGAGCGCCACTACCTGCCAGAGGGAGGAGGCGAATATGAACCCGACGCATATCGCCGCATAAAGGATGAACGAGCCCGCTATGACGAAGCGCCTGGGCATCCGGTCGGAGAGCATGCCGATCGGCATCGAAGAGAGGGCGTAGACCACGTTGTAGAGGGCGTACACGAGGAGTATCGTCTCCGGCGAGAGGCCTATGTCGTTCGCGCGCAGTATCAGGAGCGCGAAGCTGAAGTAGGCTAGCGAGAAGAGGCAGGATATCCCCAGGAAGCTCTTGTACCTGCGGTCAAGGGAGGAGAGCGAGCGCCAGAACGGAGGCCGGGCGGCGCGCGCCGTCTCCTGTATCCTGGGCCCCCTCACCAGGAGCGCTATCACCGCGACCGCCAGGAAGGCTGGGATTATCGCGGCGATGAAGACCGTCCTGAATCCCGCCTCGGTGTTCCCCAGGGCCGACAGCACGAAGTACGCCACGATGGGCCCCGCTATCGCGCCGAAGGTGTCCATCATCCTGTGGAACCCGAACGCCTTCCCCCGCGCCGATTCGTCGGTGGAGGCGGCGATTATCGCGTCACGCGGCGAGGTCCGGATGCTCTTCCCGACCCGCTCCAGCCCCCGGATGACGAGGACCTGCGGCCAGGAATTGACGAACACCAGGCCCGCCTTGAGGACCGATGAGAAGCCGTATCCTGCCACGGCGAACTCCTTCCGCTTGCCGAGCCGATCCGACCAATAGCCGAAAGCGATGTCCAGGAGGCTGGCTATGCTGTCGGCGACCCCCTCGATCAGACCGATCGCCTCCTTGCCGGCTCCGAGCACGATGCTCAGGAAAAGCGGCAGGATCGGGAAGATCATCTCGCTGGAGACGTCGGTGAGGAAGCTCACGACGCCAAGTATGACGACGTTTTTCGTGATGCCGTCCATCAGTCCCATGGCTAATCCTCCCCCCTCTCCGTTTTAATCCTCCCCTTTCCGGCCAGCTTCGATGCAATCGGCCGGTCCGCGTGCGCCCAGTCGTAGCCGGCCAGCTCGCTCCTCCGCACCCAGCGCCAGTCGTTGACGTCTATGGCCTTAGGCTCGCCGCCCCTCAGCCTTGCCATGAATGCTATTAGCACTATGTGCATCCCCCCGCCAAAGGCCGATGTGACCGAGAACGGCTCGCCGACCTCGATGCGCACCCCCAGTTCCTCCATGATCTCCCGCGCGAGGGCCTGCTGCGGCGTCTCCCCTTCCTCCACCTTGCCGCCGGGGAACTCCCACTTGAGCGGCTCGCGCGCGCAGCCGGGCTTCCTCTGCGCGATCAGCACCTTTCCGCCCTTGGTTATGATGGCCGCGACCACGGGAACTATCGTCATCGCCCGCCACCCCACTTCAGGTACTGCCAGGCCCCGAGCATCAGCGTCAGCGAGAGGAGGAGGACGATGCAGACGTCCTCCCCATAAGCCTTCGGGTCGTCGATCTCGAGATAGAGGCCCGCCAGCTTGACAGCCAGCCCGGCAGCCGCGAAGGAGAGCGGCGCGAGCGAATAGGCGAACCGGTCCTGCCCGCGGAGGTACCAGGCCGCCCCCGCGATCCCCAGGACCAGCAAAGCATAGTCGTCCAGCCGATCGACCAGCCCGCTCTCCTCGAAAAGCTCGGACACCGCCGCCAGCGCGAGCATCGACAGTATCGCGACCACGAAGAAGTTCCTCCCCCGGTTCACCGCCTGCGCGCTGCTGGGCATATTCACCGCCTCGTGAAGACCATCTGCACGAGGCCGCTCCGGAACGCCTTGCTCCGCACAAGCCTCATCCTCGTCTCCGGGATGCCCTTCCTGAAGAGCGGAATCCCGCCGCCCAGGATCATCGGATGCACCGATATCACCATCCTATCTATCAGCCCAGCCGCGAGCAGCTCGGCCACCATCTCCGAGCCGCCGACCAGCCAGATGCCCTTCCCCTTCCCGCGCCTCAGCCTCCGCGCTGTCGCGGCCGGGTCATCGGCGAAAACGACGCCCCGGGGCCCGCTCCGGCCCTTCCTGCTGAACACTATCCACTCCTTCTCCCGGTAGGAGCGGTCGCCGAGGGAGAGCGCCTTCTCGAATGTCTTCCTACCCATCAGCATCGTGCCTATCGAGGAGAAGAACCTGCGGTACCCGTAATCGGCGTCGGTGAAAAGCCAGTCCACGCCCCCGTCTTCCCTGGCTATGTACCCATCGAGGCTGCATGCGATGAACAGCGTGATCTTCCTCATGGCGCACCTCATATGAGCGGCTTCTGGACCTTCGAGGCCATCCCCTCGAAATCCGTATCGTCCGCCTTCTCCGCCCCGCACGGGCCGAAAGCGACCCCCTTCGCGCCGAAGACGGCGCATCTCATCCCGATGGAGGAGGCGAATATGCCCTCGTTGAAGAAAACCGGCTCCTCCTCCCCGGCCGCCCCGAGCGCGTAGAGGAGAGGGAGGTAATGCTCGATCGTCGGGTGGGCGATGGAAGCGTAGCGGTTCTCGTTGAAATTGACCAGCGCGTCGAGGTCGCCCTTCCTCATGCTCTGCGCGACGAACCTGTCGAAGGCGACGGCCCAGTCGTAAGGCCCGGCGCCGAAGGAGGCCTTCCTCAGGTTGTGGACGAGGTTCCCGCTCCCAATGATCAGCACGCCTTTCTCCCTCAGGCCGGCCAGCTCCCGGCCTATGGCCAGGTGCTTCTCCGGAGGCAGGCCGTAATCCAGGCTCAGCTGGAGGACCGGGATGTCCGCCTTCGGGTACATGTTCACGAGCACCGACCAGGCGCCGTGGTCGAGTCCCCATGCGTTGTCGAGGCGCACGCGGGCCGTCTTGACCGCCTTCCTCACCGCATCCGCATGGGCCGGGGATCCAGGGGCGGCGTACCGGATCCTGTAGAGCTCCTGCGGGAACCCGTAAAAATCGTGGATGGTCCTCGGCTCCTTCTGTCCGGTGACGAAAGTGCCGCCCTCGTCCACCCAGTGCGCCGAGACGCACAGTATCGCCTTGGGCCTCGGAAGGCCGGCGGCGAGGATCTTCCAGTTCCTGGTGTACTCGTTGTCCTCGACCGCGTTCTCGGGCGATCCGTGCCCGACGAAAAGCACAGGCATCCTCATCCGACGCACCGGGGAATCAAGGCAGGGGCCATATATAAGGGTTCATCTTTCCTCCCGATCCGGCTCCGGAAACGCGCCGGAAATTCAAGATCCGGCGGCCACATTATTTATCCACCGGCCGCTCGTCCCTTCCATGGCGTTCGTGCAGGAGATCGTCGACCTGCTCTCCAAGCTGGATTTCCACAAGGTGGTGTACGAGTACCAGCAGGGGCTCTATTTCAGGAACGGCAAGGCGCTCTGGCGCAGGAAGAAGCTGGAGCCGGACTCGCTCGCCGCGGCGCGGAGCGAGGAGAGCAAGGTCGTGCGCGAGATGGGCCGCTCGGCGTTCCTGCCGTTCCGGAGGCCGGAGATGCCGGAGGGGTTCTACAGGAGCCCGCTCAGCGGGTTCCCCAGGCACGAGAGCCGCCGCTCGAAAGTGCTCGGGGCCGGGCTCTATTTCCACATCCCGATCCTCGACAGCATAGTGGTGGACTCGCAGCAGGAGCGGGTGCTCAACCTCGCCAACATCAACGTGATAACGTCAGACGAGTCGAGCCCGGTGCCGATAAGCGTCAGCTGCAACCTGCGCTACCGGATCGTGGACTTCTACAAGGCCTACACGGCCGTCCATGATTACGAGGCCTCCCTCAAGGACTACACCCTCGCGATACTCTCGACGGCGAGCCGCGGCAGGAAGCTGAAGGACTACCAGGACCCGGCCATCCTGGCCGAGCTGGAGAAGAAGGTGGAGTCGGACCTGCGCACGCTCGTGACGGAGAGATGGGGGCTAGAGATATACAAGCTCTACATAACGGACGTGGTGCCGAGCAGCACGAACCGGCTGATACTCGACGGGCAGGCCATCAACCTGAACCACACGGCGCACATAACCGACGGCCGCTCTTCCGAGTGAATCAGACCAGGAGCTCGGCCTTCCCGCTCCTTATCATCTCGGCCACCTTTCTCGCGACCTTCTCCGGCGGGTCGCCTCCCATCCTGCCCCCCTTGCCCCAGCCCGGAGCCTGCCCCAGCGAGTTCTTCATGAAATCCGTGTCGGTCCCGGTGGGGAGGACTATGCCGACCTTTATACCATCTCCCTCCAGCTCCTGCCGGGCAGTGAGGGAGATCGAGTTGAGCGCGTATTTGGTGGCCGAGTAGGCCGCGAGGCCTGGGATGTGCGTCCGGGTTACCTGCGAGCTGATGTTTATTATCATCCCCCCGCCCTGCTTGCGCATGAGCGGTATCACCTCCTGCATCGCGCGCACCACCGCGAAGAGGTTCAGCTCCATTATCTGCCGGAACTGCTCCACGTCGAAATTCTCGACGTTTCCGAGCAGCCCCTGGCCGGCATTGTTGATGAGGACATCGACCCTCCCATATCGCTCGACGGTCTTCTTCACCAGGCTCCTGATATCATCAGGCTCCCGCATGTCGGTGACGACGGCCAGCGACCCCGGCAGCTCCTTCTCGAGCGCGAGAAGCCGCTCCTTAGACCTCGCCGCGAGCACGACCTTCGCTCCCAACGAAGCGAGGTGGCGGGCGGTCGCCAGCCCGATGCCTGATGAAGCCCCCGTGACTATCACGACCTTTCCCTTGATGTCCATGGAGGGCTTTTTCCGGCGAAGGAATATAACCGCTTATCCTCAGCATCCGAGCCGTCCCTTCAGCGCCTTCAGCCTGGTCATATCCTCCCTCATGAGCGCATGGATGCGCTTGAAACGCAGTGCCGCGGAAGGGTGGAAGGTTATGAAATATATCCGCCCTCCCCGCTCGACCGCGGTCCCATGGCTCGCCGACACCATCACCTTCTCCTCCGGGATCATCGCAGCCGCAGCCACCGCCCCGAGCAGCACGACCAGCCTCGGGGAAAGGACGTCCGCCTGCCGCTGCAGATGCGTCGCGCCGTGCTCTATCTCCTCCCGCCGCAGGGCCCTTTTCCCAGGGTAATATTTCACCGGCGAGGTGATGTAGACCTCCTCCCGCCTGATCCCGATATCCAGCAGCATTTGGGTGAGCAGCCTTCCGGAGCGGCCCACGAAAGGCCGGCCGGTCTTCGCTTCCTCCCTCCCGGGCGCCATGCCGACGAAAAGCATGCGGGCGCCTTCGCTGCCTTCGCCCGGCACCGGCAGCCCGCTCTTCCCTGCCCTGCACTCCCTGCAGCGGGCTATCTCCGCCGCTATCCGCCTCAGCTCCTCTCTCTTTCCCATCGGAAAGGCTCCCGCAAGTAGGATATTTTAACGCTCTCCTCCAAGGCGGCCCGCTAGGATCATCCCGCCCCGAAGAAGTAGCCGAAGGCCATCATGGCTAGCACGAATAGCGTTATGAGGATGAAATCGCGGTCGCGGAGGCGCACGTAGTGCATAAGCATCATGGCCACCCTCGCCGCCGGCGTCAGGAGCAGGATGGCGATGCCTGCCATGACCGACCAGCCGCCGAGCGAATAGGCCTGGCTCGAAGGCGTGCTGACCGCATAGAGCATCATGCCCAGGAGGCACAGGCCTCCTGCCGTCGCCACCCCCAGCCAAAGCAGCCGGCTGATCCGGTCCTCTATCTCGTCCTCAGAAGCCAAGCGAAACACCCATCGCCTGCAGCAGCATGCGCAGCGCGGTGAAGGAGAGCACGGCCACGAAAAGCACCTTGAGGTGCGCCGTGTCGACCTTGTGGGAGAGCCTGCTCCCTATCATCGAGCCGGCCGCGATCCCGACGACTATCGGGGCGGCTAGCTCCGGGACTATGTACCCTTTGCTGAAGAACACCGCGGCCCCGGTCGCGGCAGTCACGCCTATCATGAAGTTGCTGGTGGCCGCGGCCGGCCGCATCGGGACCCCCATCCCCAGGTTCATGAGCGGCACCTTGATGACCCCGCCCCCGATCCCGAAAAGGCCGGAGAGGACGCCCGCGACGGCGCTGCCGGCAAGGCCCATCCAGGAAGAGCGCACCTCGTATTCGTGTTTCCGGCCGTCGTGCTCGTAGCTCGAGTGCAGGCAGAGCCGGTCAGAGAGGCTGTCCGGCTTCCGGTCTTCCGGGCGCCCCGCCTCCTTAGCGGCTGAGAGCATGGAGAAGCAGACGTAGAACGCCGTCAGGGCGAAGAGGATCTCAAGGACGTTGACAGGCAGGAGGACCGACACCAGCGCGCCGGCTAGGGCGCCTATGCTGGTCCCGACCTCCAGGAACATCCCCAGGCGCGGATTGGACAGGCGCTTCTTGACATAAGCCGCCGCGCTGGCGCTCGAAGTCGCGACGACCGCCACGATGGAAGCTCCGATCGCGTAATGCATCGGCACGCCCTCGAAAAGGACCAGGAACGGGATGAGGATGACGCCTCCGCCGATGCCGACGAGAGCCCCGATGACTCCTGCGAGGGCGGAAACTGCGAGAATGACAACAGCTGGCACTAGGTCGAATACCACGATATAAAATGCGTGAAAAAAAATTTAAATGCGTCCGAGGGCGGCGGTGCGCTCACCATATGTACGGGACGAGCCGGTACCTCACCTTCCCGCAGTACTCGACATATCCGGGAAGCTCGCGCTTCAGCATCTCCTCCTCGCCGAGCAGCCTCTGCACGATTATCGGGATGAGGAGGAGGAACGGTGGTATGGCGACGTAAGAGCCGAGCGCTATCGGGGTGGCCGCATAGAGGACCAGCGAGGCGATATACATCGGATGCCGGACGATGGAATACGGCCCGCTCGAGATCACCTTCTGCCCCTTCTCCACCTGTATCGTGCGGCTCGCATAGCTGTTCTCCCTGAAGACCAGGAAGATGGAGAGATAGCTGATGAAGACGACCGCATCGGCCGCTATGGAGACGGCCGGAGGGACCTGCGACCAGCCGAACCTCTGGTCCAGGCCAGGGACGAGAAAGCCGATGAGGAACACGACGTATCCCAGCTTGGTCCAGAGCCCAATCCTGACCTCTTTCTCGCCGAGGCGCAGGCGCCTCTCGAGGAAAGCCGGGTCCTTCCTCCAGAAGTACGTGACGACGACGCACATGGGGATGATGAGCGTGGCGATGTACGCCCAGGCCTGCCAGTAACCGAGCGTGCCTGCCGGCACGAAGAGCGCGAGGCCGATGCAGATGGGGGCGGCTATGGCGATGAGCAGGATCTTCATCTTCAGCGCGGCTTTATCCATGCTTGGCATACGCTTGCGACGAATAAAAGGCTTGCCTGCAAAAGCGGGCGCTGAAGATCTCTTCACCATGGCAGATGCATTTGCCTCGGACGGGGCAACCCATCATTATCCCCGGTTTTTGGTCCAACCTTTTTCCAAAAAGGTTGGTCAGACCGCACGTCAATCGTCATCGCTAGAATCCGTGGCCGGGTTTCCCCTGTCCCGATGCGGAGTTGACGCGCCGCATCGGACGCTGGCTTAGGGACCTGCTCAGTGATCACCTTGGTCATCATCCG
>JAWOLP010000008.1:0-5803 GCA_033853355.1 Candidatus Micrarchaeia archaeon
CCGAAATTGCCGAGTTGTTCGAAGACGGGGGTTGGGGTGCCGTGTTGTTCCCGGCATGGATGAAAGGCGGCATCTCCTTCGGGACGCAGGAATTGCTCACGCACATGGAGAGATTCCCGCAATCCGAATCCGAGCAGCAGGCGTAGCTAACCCAGGCGTGGTTGGATGCGTATCCGCAGGTGCCGTTCAGGTCCACGCACTCCTGCGCCCGGCAGGCCTGGTCGTCCGCGCACTGGGAGGAGTCGGTGCATTGCGGCGGGGGGCCGCAGCTCACCGTGTAATAGAAAGCCTGGCTGGCGTAGCCCTGCTTCGTCGCGTTGAGGAAGATGTCGCCCTCCTGGAGGGGCATCGTGACCTGCCCGCTGTCGCCGGTCATGGAAGACCAGTCCTGCGCGCTGATGAATACGCCGGAGAGCGGCGCCCCGCCCGAAGCGGCCGATATCGAGACGGTGCTGTCGTTGCAGTCCACCGACACGGAGACGTCCATGTCCTTGGGGGGAGGGGGCGGGCACATGGCCTGGTAGTCGAACACCACGTACTGGTCGTGGTTATAGCTGTCGTTCGTGTAGATGTAGAGGCGGTACTGGCCGGCCCTTGTCAGCTGGACGGAGGCGAGGCCGTTCTGGTCCGTGTGCTCGAGCGCCCGGAGGCCCTGGTAGGGATCGTAGAGGACGAGCCGTAGCTCGACGTCAGGGACGGGCATGCCCTGAGAGTCGGTGGCGTTCATGTACAGCCAGTCGCCCGGGCAGGAGGTGCCCGTGCTGACGTTCATGAAGCGGACCACCGTCAGGTCGTCCGCGAACGAGACGGCAGCGAGGACGAGCAGGAAAAGGATCAAACGCATGGCTAGTTAATGGGGAAGAAGGAACAAAATCATTTCCGGCCGGACACCGGCAGCCTCACCACGTTCGTCTGGAGCGATCCTGGGACGTCCTCGTCCATTATGAGGGCGCCGAGCTTCTGGGAAAGCCGGTGATGGAGATAGACGTCCAGCTTGCTCTTGCCATCGGGCCCGAGATCGCGCACGGCGGGGCCGATCCTGGCCCCGGCGAGGCGGAAAAGGAAGCGCGGCCCGCCGTCCCCCTTCATCAGGGGGATGCCCGATGCCTTGTGCATCGGGGACCAACCGGATTCCTGCGGGAAGCCCTCCAGGATCAGCGGCTTCCCTTTGGGGAGGAAGAGCGACGTGCCGCTATCAGCCCTGAGCTCGAAATCCTCGAACATGAGCGCGACCCCCCGTATCCCCCGGAAGTCGGAGGTATCCAGGACGTACCGGACCGGCCTGCAGGTGTATTCGAGGTCATGGCCGAATGCCGCGCCTGCATCCGGGTAGGCGACGATCGTGCTGGTCCAGACCGGACCCGAGGCCCTGAAAGCCTCGGGAGCTTCCAGGAGCAGCCGGTCCGCCATCAGGTTGGTGATCGGCTTCCTCCTCCCTTCGCCGATGCCATGGGCCGACTCGAAGGTCTGCGTGCCGCGACGGAGCGTCGTGAGATTCATAGAGTATCAGCTGGGTGTCGTTGAATGGATATGGAAGTGGGTTTTAATAAAGGCATACGGAAATGCTGGCTGGCGGGAAAAGAGCGAGGTGTGAGTTTGCAAGAATTTCCCGCAGGAAATTTTTAGCAGAAAAATGCTCCGCCTGGGATTTGAACCCAGGTCGTTGGAGTCCTTCCGCCTTTTAGGAAAAGGCGGCCCAAAACCGACTTGCTAATTTTCGCTATGCGAAAATGGTCCTTCATCGGAACGAAAAACCCGTGAGGGTTTTTCAACAGCCAGTTTTTGGGCGCTTTTTTCCAAACAACAGGGAACATTGTTCCCTGTGCCCCATTGTTCAAAGAACAATAGGGAAGCGCTGAAAGTCCAATATCCTTGACCGGACTAGACGAGCGGAGCGAACAGCTTGACTATTTCCGCATGGACCGATTCTATCGGCCTGCCCGCATCAACCTTGTGCCATGCCGGTGTTAAAAATCTTTCTCCGAGCAGCCTCAGGTAGTTGGACCGCACGCGGCCGAGATAGGCGACGTTCTCCTCGTAGCGGTCGAGCTCCTTCTGCTTTTTCTTGCGCTCCTGCGACACTTTCGGGTCCACGTCGAGCAGTATCACATGGTCCGGCTTGGGATATCCGACGCTCTCGACGATCTTCGAGCCGCGCTCGTGGTCGAGGGAATCCACCTCGTAAGCTATCGTGGAGAACACGTAGCGGTCCAGGATGACCACGTCGTTCGATGCGAGCGCCTTCTCCACGTTCGGCCGGTCGGCGGCGATGTCGGCCAGGAAGAAGAGGAAGAGCGCCTTGGGGTCCACGACGGCTTTCTTCTCCAGGTAGTCGTTGAGTATCTGGGTGTTGCGGGTCGGGTATTTCAGGACGGCCGACTTCTTCCCCTTATTCGCCAGCCATTCCCGCAGGAGCCGGATCTGCGTCTCCTTGCCGCTGCCGTCTATGCCTTCGAAAACAACGAGGACCATGCGGGAAGATAGCGATGAAAGCTTTTATTGATATTCAGGTGATAATGGTGCGGTGCGAAAATGGACCTAATCTCCATCAGGGACCTGGACAAGAGAACCATAGACGGAATCCTCGACTCCGCCGATTCCATACTCGCGGGCAAGGAGACCCCGCGCCTGGGCGGCAAGATACTCGCCACGCTCTTCTTCGAGCCATCCACACGCACCAAGCTGTCGTTCCAGTCGGCATCGCTCCGCTGCGGCATGGGGTACCTGGACTTCCATCCCGAGATGAGCTCGCTCAAGAAGGGCGAGAGCTTCAGCGACACCATAAAGATAGTGTCGGGCTATGCGGACGTCCTGGCCGTGAGGCACCCCAAGGAGGGCGCGGCCAGGCTGGCGGCCGACCTGACCGACAAGCCGGTGATCAACGCCGGCGACGGGGCCAACCAGCACCCCTCGCAGACGCTCATAGACCTCTTCTCGATAAGGAAGAACAAGGGCCGCATCGGCGGCCTCAAGGTGACCCTCCTCGGCGACCTGAAATACGCCCGCGCCATGCGCTCCCTGGTCTACGGGCTTGCGATGTACGGCGCCGATGTCACCCTCGTCTCTCCGGAGGGGCTGGGCATGGACGAGGACTACCTCGACGAGGTGAAACGGTCGTTCGACTTCAAGGTGAGGATAAAGAACGAGCCCGAGTTCTCGGACGCCGACGTCCTGTACGTGTGCAGGATACAGCAGGAGAGGTTCGCCGACCCGTACGAAGCGAAGAGGATAACCGAGAAGTTCATGGTGAGGAAGGAGGATCTCAAGGACGCGAAGGAGGACCTCGTGATACTCCACCCGCTCCCGAAGATAAACGAGATCGAGCCGGCGATAGACGAGATGAAGCAGGCGAGGTATTTCCAGCAGGCGCACTTCGGCATACCTGTGAGGCAGGCGGTGCTGGATTACGTCCTTTCCGGGTGATGCTATGCAGGTCGACAACATAGAGATAGGCACGGTCGTGGACCACATAAAGGCCGGCAAGGCCGCGAAGGTGATGAAGCTCCTCGAGATAGGCGAGAACTACCCGCACCGCGTGGCCGTCGTGCTGAACGTCCCGAGCAAGAAGATGGGCACCAAGGACATCGTGAAGATAGAGGGCAAGCTGGTCTCCCCCGAGACCGCCAACCTGATAGCGCTCGTCTCGCCCGGGGCGACGATAAACATAATCAAGAGCGGCAAGCTCGAGAGCAAGCGCGAGGTGCGGATGCCGGAGGAGATCTCCGGATACGGGAAGTGCCCGAACCCGAACTGCATCAGCGGCGAGGGGGCCCGGCGGTCCTTCCGGAAGGACAAGGGAGGCTACCGCTGCCACTACTGCGAGAGGCTGTTCAAGGCGGACGAGCTGGTCTGAATGGAATACAAGAGGAACGAGCGCGAGATACTGGTGAGGCTGGACGAAGGCGACGAAGTGATAGCGTCGCTCAAGGCGCTGTGCAAGAAGGAGGCCATAGCGAGCGCATTCGTGAGCGGCATAGGCGCCGCCCGCAAGGCCGAGATCGCGCACTACGACACGAAGGAGAAGAAGTACAACGTGAAGAAGTTCGAGGGCATGCTCGAGATCGTCTCCCTGAACGGCAACATGGCCGTCCTGGATGGCGAGCCGGCCGCGCACCTCCATGTCTGCATCAGCCGGCACGACTATTCCACGCTCTCGGGGCACCTCATGAGCGCGGAGGTGTCGCCGCAGTGCGAGATATTCCTGCTCCCCTACAAGGCGAAGGTCGTCAGGAAGCACGATGAGAAGACCGGCCTCAACCTCCAGCATTTCGAGTGATCGCATGCGCTTCCGGAGGATCCGGCCCGAGGACGTGAGGGCGCTCGCCAAGCTGAATTCCGAGATCTTCGGCGACACCACCCCGGCGATGGCCGCCTCGGTCTTCCGTGACAGCCTCTCGCGCGCGATAGCGGGCGGGTGCCTCGTCGCAGTCGAGGATGGCGGGATAGCGGGGGCGGTGATAACCAGCAGGGAGATCACTTTCCAGGGTCCCGGCGCGCACATCCGCTCGCTGTTCGTCGCCGGAAGCCGACGCGGCGAGGGCATCGGCAAGGCGCTGCTCTTTCGGGCGGTCTCAGCGGCGAGGAAGGCGGGGTGCAGGTCGCTGTCGCTCACGGTCGAGCCGGGCAACCGCGGGGCGATCTCTTTGTATGAGAAGGCGGGTTTCAGGAGGACGAGGCTGCGCTATTCCAAGCGGCTTTGAGAAGAAGTGGGGGTGGCATCGCCGAAGCGCGGTGCACAAGGGCCACACATACAGTTTGCCACAGGAAATCCTTACGGATATGTGCGCAATCTAACCCTTGACCGTCCACCCCCGCCACTCAATGCGATTGGGTGGAATAAATACCTTTCTGGGCGTTTTCGAGAAAATTTCTGAGGCGCAGCTGGAAATCCTCGAAGGACGCGCTGGCTTCCGCGAGGGCGAGCGCGAGGCGCATGAAGCCGTCTCCCCCGCCGAGCGAGGCGAAGAGGGCCCGGCTCCATATCGCATCCTCCTCCTGGCTCTTGTCGGTCCCGTCGAAAGCGCTGCAGAGCGCATAATCGAAGAGGATGCGCTTCCGCTCGTCTGGGCTGAATCCCATCGAAGGATCCTTGCTGTACCTGACGGTGAGCTCCGTGGAGTGGTCCATCGCGGGGAGGATGACGCTGTCGACCCTGAACCCCTCGTCCTTGAGCTGGTCGGCCATCCCGGCATGCGCGAGCCCGAACCGGCTCAGCACCGCTATCGGCTCGGCCGCGGAAACGGAAGGGTGCAGCTCCGGGATCTCGCCGGCCAGCCTCCTGAAGCCCTCCAGGGCCTGCTCGTTCCTCCGGACGATCACGAAATCGTTGAAGCTCCTGAAGCCTTTCTCGGCCGCGAGGAGCGCCGCTTCCGCATCCCCTCCATACAGCGAGCGCAGCGCCTGGATAGGAGCGTTCATCATGAACGGCAGGATGAACATGTCCCCCGCGGATTCATCCGGGGGGGAGGACTCGACGAGGTGCATCCGCAGGCCCGGCTCGGCCAGGATCATGCTTAGGACCGATCTGCCGAAATCAGGCCACTCGAAGAGGCCGCAATGGTCGAAAAGCTCGCGGAAGAGCGTATTCCTGCTGATCTCGTCGCCCCGGGCGGATTCTATCTTCCCGTTCATCTCGGCGACCGTCCGCTTCCGCTCGTCCTCTGGGATGAAGGCGCTCTCGAGGACCAGGAGCGAGGGCTTCACTCTCTTGATGCGCTCGCGCAGGCTTTCGGCGTCAGTGGCACAGAAGTGCCTGCCGAAATCGAAATGGAGCGTGAGCTGCTCTTTCGATATAGGACCCATA
>JAWOLP010000009.1:0-30961 GCA_033853355.1 Candidatus Micrarchaeia archaeon
CTCATGGGCTTCGCCGATCCCCACCTGCGGCTTCCTCTTCTGGATATCACGGCGGGAACAGGCGAGCCCCTCAGGTACGCGCTCGAGCGAGTCGCTTTGGGAAAAAAGATGAGGGAGGTTTCGCTCCCGACAGACATGCCGCTTCAGGATTCCGGACTCGCCATCGCTAACGAGATATCCCCGAAAATGCTCGAGCGGGCGAGAGCGAAATTGAGCGGGGTGGAGTTCGTGTCGCACAGCGCCTACGAGCTTCCGTTCGGGGAGAGGTTCAGCACGGTGCTCTGCTCGCAGACGTTCCATCTCATCGCGGACGAGGACAAGGTCAGGCTGGTGCGCTCCATCCACGGCTCGCTCCTGCCCGGCGGGATCGCGATCATCATTGAAGAGGACCCTTTCAGGATTTCCCAGACCGAGCCGATCGAGGCTGTGAGCTTGTTCCTGAGGGCGATTGTGAGACCGATAAAACATCCTGGGAAATTGATTGGGTATTTCACGACGAATGGCTTTGTTAAGTTAGAAGACCGAGCGGTTGTTCCGATAGATTCCGAGCATGTGATGAGGCTCCATCTTTTCCGCAAATCTGTTACACAGGATTAAAAATTCCGAAAGCCGGAATCCCTGAAAATGGAGGTGTAGCCATGAAGATGAAGGAAAGGGATCCGCTTTGGCGCTGCACCGTCGAATCTTAAGGCGCCTCTTGCGGAGAGCATAAAGAAGCCGGACATCTGCGAACTGAGGATCCTGATACTCTCAGCGCGCGAGCGGGAGAGGGAAACGGAGCAGGTGTCGTTGGGGGCGTGGGCGAACGAGTCCGAGACCAGTGAGCGTGCCGTGCCGACGCTGCGCGCGTGCGCATCATACCGGAAAGCGGTGGCGCTCGCCAGGAAGCTCGCCGAGAGCGCCGGGCCGGAGGAGCTGCTCGGGCTGCACGACCTGCTCGCGGACGACCCGATGAAGGACCTTGGATCGGACTGCTTCAGGGCGGTCTTCGAGGACGTGCGGTCGAGGATCGTGGAGAGCTTCAGGAAGCAGGCATATCCGTCCAGGGGCTGGGGCTTCGGGTGATCAGGCCGGCTTCAGAGGTCCATCTCGAACTTGAGCGGGTTGTACTCGAACGGCTGCCTGTAGAAATCCACTATGAGGTGGGTGGTGGTCTTGTTGACGACCTTCGTCGCCTGGATGCGGCGCATCAGGTCGGCAAGATGATGCTCGTCGCGGACCCGGGCTATGGCCACGACGTCGTATTCGCCCGTGATGAGGATGAAGGAGACGATCTCAGGGAAGCGCGCGGCCGGCCTGAGCGCATCCTCCCATGCCTTCTCCATGTTTACCTTGAGGAACATGAGGACCTGCATGTTGCGGTCTATCTTGGGGAAGTCCACGACCGCCTGGTACTGGAGGATGACCTTCTCTTTCTCCAGCTTCTTGAGGCGCTGGAGCAGGGTGTTGGGATGTATGCGGAGCTTGCGGGAGAGCTCCTTCGACATGACGCGCGAATTGTCAATCAATGCGGACAGTATCTTACGATCGAGATGGTCGACTTCCATGAATATTTTTTCATATATGAGATTTTAATAGTTTGGTCTCAAAAAAATGTGGGTAGCCACATTCTAAGGCTGATAGATTGCTTTTTTCGCTATCTCTGGCGAGCATGCTTTGTGGGAACGGCAGTATTCCTCGCAGAGGAGGGCGGTCTTGGGATCCCGGAAGCCCAGGCCGCATTCCCCGCATATGTAGCAGGGTTTCATGCCGACGTTCTTTATCCACACCATTGCAGACAGACTTAGGTGTTCTCATTCTTATGCATTACGTGGTTTCATTTCTGTATTCTGTATTCACGCGGACTCAGTACATACTAAGGCCGCGTGGGGACACGGACATACTGCTATGGCCGCGTGGGCGGACGGATGGGATTTGACTCATGATACGGGACGCTAACGCTCGGCGCCTTTGCGAACGGTTTTAAAGAAAAGGACGGATGATTCGCCATGGGATTCCTGAGGGAGCTCTTCCGGCTGACGAGGTTCGAGCATGCGCTGATGCTCGCCCTGGCCGTCCTGATAGCCGAGACGGCGGTGCTCGGTGCGTTCCCTCCGCCCACGCTCGCCATCGTCCTCTCGCTAGCAGTGCCGGTGTTCAGCGAGATGGGCTCCTTCGCGCTCAACGATTACCTGGATGTCGAGACGGACAGGCTCAACAAGAAAACCGACCGGCCGCTCGTCAAAGGCACCATAAGCCCTGCTTTCGCGATGCGGTTCGCCTCGGGCGCGCTCATCCTCTCGACGATCTTCGCGTACTTCATCAACCTGCCGGCGTTCCTGATAGCGCTCGCCTTCAACGCGGTGGCGGTCCTGTACAACTGGAAGCTGAAGGACATGCCGCTCGTGGGAAACGCCTACATCGCCCTGACGATGGCGGTTCCGTTCGTCTTCGGGGACTTCGTCGTGTCGGGGGCGCTCGCTCCGGTCGCGCTCGTGCTCGCCGCGCTGGGTTTCGTGGCCGGCCTGGCCCGCGAGATAGTCAAGACGGTCCAGGATGTGGAGGGCGACCGGAAAGCCAGGGGAGCCAAGACCTTGCCCATACTGATAGGCGAAGGGCCGTCCGAGGCGATCGCTATCCTGCTCTATCTCGCCTTCATCCCGCTGACAGCGCTCCCTTTCCTCATGGGGCTCGCCCCCAAGCCCCTCCCGCTCGTCCTGGTCGCGGCGGCAGACATCGCCATACTCGCCATCTGTTTCAAGATATGGAAGAAGGATTACCGGTTCGCCAGGAACGCGAGCCTGGCCGCCTTTTTTGTGGGAATGATTGGTATCCTGCTGGCGATTGTGCTCTGAGACTTAGACAGTTGCCGTTGGCAGAGCAGTTAATTTTTAAATGGAAGGTGAATTTTCATTCCCAAAATACCCATGTAATCAGATATCTGAGGTGAAAATCAATGAAGGACCAAGCTAAATACGGGCAGTACGCCTTCCTGGGAGGAGTCGTCATTGCCATCATAGTCGGCCTCGCGTCCAGCTTCCTGGGAGGATCGCTTCCGATCGTCCTCGGCGTCCTGGGCTTGCTCGGCCTGATAGTAGGTCTGCTCAACATCACCGAGAAGGAAGTCACGCCTTTCCTGATCGCGACGATAGCGCTCCTGGCAGTGCCGAGCGCCCTCGCGCCGATCGAGTCCCTCCTCAGCGCCAGCGCGGGCGGGGTCGGCACCAGCGCGGTCGGCATGCTGACCGGCTTCCTGAGCGCCATAGCGGTGTTCATATCGCCGGCGGCCTTCGTCGTCGCGCTAAAGGCGATATACCAGATGGCCCAGCCCGGCTGAAGCCATCCGGTTTTTTCTTTTTTTTCCTTACCCCTATCGTTTTAAACCTTATCTAATGTTATCTATACCGCTCAATTCTAGCAGTTCCCTTGCGGGAGCGAGCCGACGCGCCTCAGCGCGTTAGAAGGTGGCGAAAATGAAGGACAACCAGATTCTTGCCTCTCTGATAGAGAGCCTGAACAAAGAAGCGAAGCCCGTCTGGAAGAAAGTGGCCAGCGAGCTATCCAGACCGAGAAGGAATAGGGTAGAGGTCAACCTCAGCAAGCTCGAGCAGTATGCCGACGAGGGCACCACGCTGGTGGTGCCTGGGAAGGTGCTCGGGTCCGGCGTCGTCAGCAAGAAGGTGAACGTCGCCGCGTTCGCTTTCAGCGGCAGGGCGAAGGAGCTGATAGGCGCCGCAGGCGGCAAGGCCATGAGCATCGAGAGCCTGCACAAATCGAACCCCGAAGGAAGGGGAGTCATGATCCTTAAGTGAGTTGATCCTCATGATAGTCGACGGAACAGACATGGTTTTTGGGAGGCTCGCCAGCCAGGTGGCCAAGAAGCTGATGATGGGCGAGGAGGTCCAGCTCGTCAACGCCGAGAAGCTCGTGATCGTGGGCAACCCGAAGCAGATAAGCCAGAGATACCTCACCAAGAGGGGGATCCGGAACAAGGGGACCCCCGAACGCTCGCCGGTCTGGCCGAAGCTGCCGCATCTCCTCGTCAAGAGGATGATCCGCGGGATGCTCCCGAGGGACAGCGCCCGCGGCAGGGCGGCCCTCAAGAGGCTGAGGGTCTATACCGGTAACCCAAAGAAACTGGAGGCATCCAGGCTGGAGGACGCCAGCTATGACGGGATGTCGAAGCACGTCACGATACACGAGATCTGCAGGAGCATAGGATACACGGGTTGAGATCAATGGTTGAAGAAGAGAAAAAGAAGAAAGCCAAGCCCAAGGCGCCGAAAAAAGAGGAGGCTGCGCCGAAGGAAGAGAAGGCCGAGGCCCCCAAGGCCGAGCAGCCGGCCAAGGCCGAGCCGAAGGAGAAGCCGGCCGAGCACAAGGAGGCTGCCCCGAAGGCGAAGAAGAAGAGGGCCGCTCCGGCGAAGAAGGCCGGCAAGAAGACGATGGTCGCCAGGGGCAAGAGGAAGGAGAGCATCGCCAGGGCGACCATATGCGAGGGCAAGGGCGTCATCAGGCTCAACAGCATGAACCTCTCTTCAGTCAGCAATCCTTACATCCGCGAGATCGTGAGGGAGCCGCTGAGGTACCTCGGCCCCGAGGCCACCACCGTCGACATTTCGGTAAATGTCAGCGGCGGAGGCGCGATGGGGCAGGCGCAGGCGGCTCGCACGGCGATCGCCAACGCCCTCGTGATGTACTTCGACCAGATGAACCTCAAGCAGAAGTTCATCGAGATAGACAGGTCGCTGGTCGTCGAGGACACGAGGCGCGTGGAGCCGAAGAAGTTCCGCGGGCCGAAGGCGAGGGCCAGGTTCCAGAAGTCATACAGGTGACTTTTTCATTTTTCTTTTATCTTAATCACATCAAAGCCGCCCGGAGTAAGGCCGGCTGAAGTTTGATGAAAAGAACCTTTGCGGAGGTTCTTCGCAGGGCAAAGGTTCATCAAAGGTCCTGGGCCAAGGCTCAGGAAGTTTGATGAAACTTTATCAGAAGTAAAAAAGGAGGAAAGTTTCATGGAGTTCCCGGTGAGATGTTTCACGTGCGGATCGGTGATCGGCCACCTCTACGAGCAGTTCAAGAGCGCCCCGAAGGACAAGAAGCCAGACGTGGTGCTCGACGAGCTGGGCGTCGAGAGGTTCTGCTGCAGGAGGATGTTCCTCTCGCACGTCGACATCGTCCAGAGCGTGCTGAGGTATCCGAGGGTCTGAAACAGGGCGTTTGCCCTTTCCTTTTTATATTTGATGGGGAAGCATGGGTTAATCGCTGCCCAAAAGGCGTTAATTTCGTTAAATGTCCATCAACTGAAACAACGATTTTAAAAGGTTTCCATCCACATTAGTTCTGGGGGACTATGTCCTTTGAGTCGGGTGGAGTCAGATGTTGACATCGCTCAGTGATCACAATGAGACAGGAGGGATTGGCGATTTCCGGAGGTAGCCCAAAAGAGGGCGAGACCGAAGAGCAGTCGCGCGCAGACGCGAAAAGGAAGGAGCGGGGAAACGGCGAGAGGAAGAAGTCGCCGTTCGCCAGCGCATCGCCAGCGACAGACAAGCTTGATAACGCACCCAAGCCCTCCAAAGGCAACGGGAAAACCAAGGGGAACGGCAAGAAGAAGAACGGGGTCAAGAGCGAGGAGGAGCTGCGGGCCGCCATCCTGAAGGAGAGGCAGGCCTCGTCCAGGCGCGTCATCGAGCTCGCGAGCGGCCAGGACCCGGCAGTGTTCGTGAGGGCGTACTCAAGCGCGAGCGTGATCCAGCTTTTCGACAGCTGGGCCTCGTCATACGACCATCACATGGACTCCACCGGCCACGATCCGGCGGTCCAGAATCTGCTCAAGCAGGCGCACGAGCTCCATAAGCTCAGCCGCGACACGCACGGCTGGCCCATCTTCGGCAGGAGAGGCGCTGAGCTGAGCTGCGGGACCGGCACCCCCATAATGTTCCTGTCCCAGATAATCCCCCCGGATGAGTTCGGCAAGATGAGGATCATAGCCAACGACATCTCCAGCAAGATGCAGGAGCTGGCGAGGGCCAAGCTGGGCGGCCTGGACTGCAAAATCGACTACACGCAGCATGATGTCCGGTCGCTTCCGTTCAACCCGGGATCTTTCGACACGGCCATGCTCATAAACACGATACCGTTCCTGACCGACCCGAGGCTTTTGTACCAGGAGAACCTCGAGGGCAAATCGAACGACGAGGACAACGAGCACCGGCACGTCAAGAGGATGACCCTGAAGAGGGTCATGGACATCCTCCCCTGGAACGGCCACCTGATAGTGGTGGACGAATGGCCGGCGAAATACACGACCAGGGGCGACGCCCACCTCACCGAGAGCGAGATACACAGGATGTTCGACGAGAACGCCAGGCCGATAGACAACCGTGCCACTTTCAGGGACAAGGTGATGAAGAACGTGCCGGGCGCGAGGTTCGTCGCTGAGCTGAAGGCCCGCATCGACCGCTACCACTCGATGTACATCTTCATATACCGCAAGGACGAGGACAAGATCAAGAACCGCTACCGCCTCCTTCCCGACAGCGAAGAGGAGGCGGCGAGGGCCCAGTTGGACCTCACCACCATCGCGCACGCCCGGAGGGAGGCGGTGGACCGGGTCGTCGCGTCGTTCCGGGCCATAGACCCGCATTTCGTGAACTTCTACAAGCCGATCAACGGCGAGATAGCGAACTGGGCCGATTTCCTGCCGATCTGCGACGGCTCCGTGTTCGATTCGAGGGACCCTTCCACGGCCGGGGAGATGGGTTCGCACTACAACACCGCCATAGTGGCCGGCGTCCTCCACAACCTGAGCGACGAGCAGCGGATGACCATGCTCACTAACGTCGTGAGCTCCCTGAATCGGGGCGGCGCGCTCATGATAATCGATGAGTGGGAACCTCCGGTGTCGAGCCCCCACCCGATAGCCAAGAGGACCCTGAGGGACACCGTGATCGAGGAGTTCCGGCAGAAGCTCATGTTCGAGGGCGCCATCAGGGAGACCATACTCCCAGGTTTCGACAGCGGCGTCTACGGCTACATGTTCAGGAAGAAGTTCTGATTTTTTGGGGAGCGGCGGCGCGGACCTGAGGGGGCCTGGGAAGAGTGGAAGGGCTCGCCTTGGGAATGGAGTTCCCGAGCGCATAGGACCGGAGCCTCGGCGGGACCGGCCCACCGGACTGATCCGGCGCCTCACTCCTTCTCGGAGATGATCGTGCTCAGGGGGTTGAACTGGTAGCTCTCCTTGTACGTCACAAGCACCAGGTAGCTGACGGTCCGCAGGACCTGCTGGTCGCTCTGGATCTTCGAGAGTATCCGCACGAGATCGTCGCGGTCGCGCGCCCTGACGCTGGCGATGACGTCGGCGCCGCCTGCCACCGCGTAGAGGAACTCCACCTCGGGCAGGGCCGCCACGTCGCGCAGGAGGGTGTCTCCCCGCTCCAGCCCGCGCCTCGTGATCTTTATCATGACGATCGAATGCATGTCATAGCCGAGCTCCTTGTAGTCCACGTCGGCA
Source organism: Candidatus Micrarchaeia archaeon (assembly GCA_033853355.1). Taxonomy (GTDB): domain Archaea; phylum Micrarchaeota; class Micrarchaeia; order Anstonellales; family Bilamarchaeaceae; genus Bilamarchaeum. The sequence goes on from JAWOLP010000009.1 coordinate 7,496, forward strand.
TGATACTTCCTGATGAGCTTGGATTTCTCCAGGCGCTTGATCCTCTGGAGCAGGGTGTTGGGATGCATGCGGAGCTTCTGCGCCAGCTCCCTCATGGGCCTCTTGCAGTCGGTGCGCAGCTCCCTCAGTATCATCAAGTCCACAGTGTCGACCTTGTTCTTCATAGTTACACCCGATTGTAACCTTGTAACAAATTTCTCCCGCCGATACCTCTCTTTTTGTGATTTGTCACAGTTTTGTAATCTATTTTATGCATTTTCCCCTTTAAATATCTATCTATCCGATGCGATCCGGGCAGCCGGGGACGGAGGGAATCTTAATTAACATTCTTACAGAAATAATAACAGATTGAGATGGGCAGGCTGAAGGTACTCACGCTGAACGTGAACACGGGCCACGGCCCGAGGGGCGACTTCTGGCAGCGAGTGGGACGGCGGGAGATCCTGGAGAACCTCGACGCGATAGGCCAGGTGATCAGGGACTCCGGGGCCGATGTCGCCTGCCTGCAGGAGGTCGACATCCGCTGGCAGAGGACGCAATCCATCGACCAGGCGGCTTTCATCGCAGAGCGGAGCGGCATGCCGCATTCCTTCTCGCACCTCCATCTGCGCAGCCCGATACCTTCTTTCATAAGGGACCTGACCGATTTCCCGGACAACGTCGTGCTGAACCGCGACCTGGCGACCGTCATACTCTCAAGGTATCCGCTGTTCAACCCGAGGAATTACGATTTCGGGCAGAGCTTCCGGCACAATCGGGGTGTCAACTATTTCGCGAGGCTCATGAACGAGGCGAAGGGCTACACGTTCGCCGAGGTCGACCCGGGGGGAGGGGCGGTGGCTATCATGAACGTTCACCTCCTCAACGACATAGTCTACCAGGTGCTGAGGTACCTGGGGAAGCAGGTGAGGGGGCAGACGTTCGAGAGGGCCTGGCAGGCCGAGAAGCTGCTCGAGCATGCAGGCGAGCACCTGGCGAGGGGAACCAGCGAGCTGGTGGTCGCCGGGGACTTCAACACGGTCCCCCGCGAGTCGCAGCTGCGCTTCGACCAGTCGAGGAACGGCGATCCCGACGACTACCGGCGCGACATGACGATGTACCTGATAAGGGAGTCCGGCCTCCTCAGGACCGTGCCGGAGCTCTTCGGCTCGGGGGATCCCGGCTCCATCAGGCCGTACCACACCTATCCGGCCGTGGAGCCCGACCGGACGCTGGATTACATATTCGTGAGCAGGGGCCTGGGCATCGCCGATTACCGTGTCATGGGGACCCCCGTCTCGGACCACCTGGCGGTCGTGGCCACGTTGGAGACCGGAGGCGGCTCCGGCAAGGGCGATAACAAATGAATTAAAAGCTTACACAACACATTCGATACGAATTTCGGGGCCGTGAGGTAACCTGGTATCCTGCAAGCTTGGGGTGCTTGTTATCTGAGAAAACTTTTTAGGAAAAAGTTTTATCAAAAACCCGAATGCTAAAAAGTTTCAGAAGTTCAACTTTCCAGCAACAAATACCTGCGGCTGGAAGGAGTATATCTCAGCGGCCCCATTTTTGCGCCTTTTAGGAAAAGGCGCCCGAAAACGGTCCGTCGGCGAACCCAGCGGGGTTCGCAAGCAGGCGGTTTTTGGGTGCTTTTTCCCCAAAAAAGCGCAACAGGAAAGGGTGATTTGTTATGACCGAGAAAGCCGGAATGCCTGTCAAACAGGAAGTGTTTTTGGAGGCCGGTGTGCACATCGGCACGAAGATAAGGACCAACGACATGAGGAACTTCATCTTCAAGAGGAGGGACGACGGCCTCTATATCCTCGACCTGCGCAAGAGCGCCGAGAGGCTCATGGACGCGGCGAAGATAATCGCCAAGTACAGGCCCGAGGAGGTCTGCGTGGTCGCATCGCGCGTCTACTCCAGCAACCCGGCGAGCCGGTTCGCCGAGCTCACAGGCGTCAACCTCGTCAAGGGCAGGTTCGTGCCCGGGCTGATGACGAACATGAACGTGTCGGGGTTCATGGAGCCCAAGCTCCTCCTGGTCTGCGACCCGAAAGGCGAGCACGAGGCGCTTGTCGAGGCGGCCAAGAACGGCGTGCCGATAATCGGCCTCTGCGACACGGACAACGAGACCAAGTTCATCGACGTCGTTGTGCCGATCAACAACAAGGGCAAGAGGTCGCTCGCGCTGATATTCTACATCCTCTCGCGCGAGGTGATGATCGCGCAGGGCAAGATAAAATCCTACGACGAGTTCACCTACGACATCAGCTACTTCGAGCAGACGCCTAGCGGCGAGGAGAAGCCGCCCGCTGCCGAGGGCGCTGAAGCGGCCGCGCAGCCTGAATCGGCCCCAGCGCCGGAGGCGGAGCAGGCGCCCAAGGAGGAGGCGCCAGCCGAGAAGCCGGCCGAAGAGGAGAAGAAGGAAGGGTCTTCCTGATTTTCTTATCTTTTTATCTTATCTTTTCATCTCTTTGGAGCTCTGGCTCTCTATCTGAATCCCTCTATCCGCATGCGGCCCTCAGGAAGTCTTGTTCTGGTAGGCCGCGTACGCGTCCTGGCACGACTGCCTCGCGAAATCCGCGCTGATATAGCTGCAGAGCGTGACGTTGTTGTCCAGCTTGGCCGCCGCGGTGTAGCACGCGTTCTGCCACACGAAGTCGGTGACGTTGGCGCAGGTTTGCCAGTTCAGGTTCTGGTTCTGGTAGATGATGGCGCCCTGGTAGCACGTGCTCACTTCGCCGAGCGATTCGGTTATAGCCTGGCATGCGGCAGGGTCGCCGAACTTTATCGAGTAGTTGAACACGCACTGGAAGCGGTTGGTGGAGGCCAGCGGGTCTATCGCTTCGCATCCGCCGAGGTCTCCTGATGCGAGGGAGTATTGCCGCAGGCACGCCCATTTCTGGTCCAGGGAGAAGTAATTGCAGATGGACATGTTCTGGAGCTTGGCGGCGAAATACGAGAAGCACGCCGTCGCGTAATCCGAGTCCCGGGTTATCTGCGTGCATTCGAGATAGTCGTTGGAATAAGTCGCGTAGAGCTGGTAGCAGAGGTCGCGCTGCGCGAGCAGGGGCAGGTCCGAGCATTTGTCCGAATAGGTCACCCCGGATGCGCATGCCTTGGCCGTGACCTGGTCGGTGAGCAGCGCGCAGGAGCTGGCGTTCTTGGCCGTAAGGCTGAAATTGAGCAGGCAGTCCTGGTCGGTGCCGCACTTGGACGGATCGGACGAGCTGAGGGCCGCGCAAAGCTTCTTGTCGGTGGCGTTGAAGCAGGGATCGACCGCCAGCTGGCACGACGCCTTGGCCGCAGTGAGCGAGTCGCAGATGCTGATATCCGACTCCGCGACCGCGAAGGCGGTGACGCAGCTGTCGCGGGCGGTCGAGTTGGAGAGCGCCTTGCATGCGTCGAGGGACACACCGGAGAGCTGGGAGTAGCAGCCCTGCCTCGTCGCTTCGGCTGATATCTGCTGGCATTCCTGGAAGCTCCTGTCCGCCACCGCCTTCGCCAGCATGCACTGGTCGTCGCAGGCGGGGGTAACGTTGGTCTGGTTCGACGCGTTGACTATGATCACCGGCGGCCCCTGGCCGGACTGGTTGGTCTGGTTCTGGCCGACCTGCGTGACGGGGGCTCGCTGGCTGATTATGTACAGCAGGGCCCCTCCGATGACGACTATCAGGACGAGAAGGACGCCTATCAGCACGATGGTCTTGTTCCTCTCTTCCCGGTTGTAGCGGTAGGTTTTCGGCTGGGCCATGCGGATAATGAAAGGACAAAATTTATAAAACTCCATTCGGACCGCAGCGAAATTATTGATAAAAAGATGATTTGTGTGGGTTTTGTTCCAAGAGGAAAAAATCTAGATATTTAAATTTAGACTTTCAAACGATTCTGCTCAATTGAGCAAGAGTGGGAGGTCGGATGGAGCCTTCGGGTGTACCATCCCTCCTTCATTATCTTTTCCTCCAGTGTTTGCCAGGATAAAAGATGACAAAACTTCCTGAGTCGGCCTTTCCTTGCGCCTTTTAGGAAACAATCGCGAACGGCGTTCCGTTCGCGGTGCCCATGGAAGCAAGCTTCCATCGGGAGGCGCCCCAAAACGGATTTGTTAAAAGCCGGCGAAACTTCATGAGGCTAACCTATTTGCCGACAGGAAGGCAAATCATCAGCCAAAAAAGGGCAGATCGACTGCCCAAAAAAGGCCCGCGAAACGCCCTGAGGGGGATAGTCACTTCATCCTCTTCTCGAGATACCCCTTCAGCACGACCGCCTGGTTGTGCTCGGTGTCCTTGGCCCCGTAGACGAGCATGAGCTTGCCTTTACTTGCTATTCCGGCCAGCTCGGCGACCAGCTCCCCTTTCCCGTCGAGCTCCTTCTCGTACCTTTTCCTGAACTCCTCCCACCTGGCAGGGTCGTGCCCGAACCACTTCCGCAGGGCGTCGCTCGGCCCGATCTCCCTCATCCAGACGCCTATCTTCGCGGACTCCTTGCTCACCCCGCGCGGCCAGAGCCGGTCCACCAGCACCCGGAAGCCGTCCCCCTCCGCCGCGGGTTCGTAAACCCTCTTTATTGCTATCATGCGTCTTTTCCCTCAGACAAATATTTAAAAACATCTCGGATTAAATCAGGATTACCTTTTTCTAAAGGGTTGGTTTGGTTTTGCTAAAAATCCAGCTTGCGCTGGATTTTCGCAAACGTCGAAGAAATGAAATTAATGGTAAATAGGAGGTAATGTGAAATGGCAAAGAAAGAACACTTGAATCTGGTGTTTATTGGGCACGTCGACGCTGGAAAGTCGACCACGGTCGGCAGGATCCTCTACGAGACCGGGGCGGTCTCCGAGCAGACGCTCAACAAGCTGAAGGAGGAGGCTTCCAAGCTCGGCAAGGCCACCTTCGAGTTCGCGTTCGTCATGGACGCGCTGAAGGAGGAGAGGGAGAGGGGTGTCACGATAGACATCGCCCACAGGGAATTCGAGACCCCGAAGTACTACTGCACGATCATCGACGCCCCAGGCCACAGGGACTTCGTCAAGAACATGATCACGGGCGCAAGCCAGGCGGACGCGGCCGTCCTGGTCGTTTCGGTCAAGGACGGCATCCAGCCACAGACCAAGGAGCACGCGTTCCTCGCCAAGGTGCTCGGCATAAGCCAGATCGCGCTCAACTGCAACAAGATGGATGCGGTCGGCTACAAGAAGGAGGAGTACGAGAAGGTGAAGGGAGAGGCCGTCAAGCTCCTCCAGGGCATCGGCTACAAGACCGACAACATAGCCTTCGTACCCTGCTCTTCTTACGCCGGCGACAACCTCACGAAGAAATCGACGAACATGCCATGGTACACCGGTCCGACCATCCTCGAGGTGATCGACTCGTTCAAGGTGCCGCCGAAGCCCGTCGACAAGCCGCTGAGGCTGCCTGTCCAGGATGTCTTCACGATAACCGGCCACGGCACAGTGCCCGTCGGCAGGGTCGAGACCGGCAAGATGAAGCCCGGAGACCAGCTCGTCGTCATGCCTTCGGGCGTGAAGGGCGAGTGCAAGAAGATCGAGATGCACCACCAGGAGCTCCCCGAGGCCCAGCCCGGCGACAACGTCGGCTTCAACCTCAAGGGCGTCGACAAGAAGGACATAAAGAGGGGAGACGTTATCGGCCCCTCGACGAACCCGCCCAAGGTCGCTGAGGAGTTCACGGCCCAGATAGTCGTGCTCAACCACCCGACCGCGATATCCGTCGGCTACACTCCGGTGTTCCACATACACACCGCGCAGTTCGCCGGCAAGATAACCGAGCTGGTCGAGAAGAAGGACCCGAAGACCGGCCAGACCGCGCAGGCCAAGCCCGACTTCATCAAGACCGGCGACGTGGCTATCGTGAAGGTCCAGCCGCTCAAGCCCATCGTCATAGAGAAGTTCGCGGACTTCGCCCCGCTGGGCAGGTTCGCGCTCAGGGACATGGGCCAGACGGTCGCGGCCGGCGTCGTGCTCGACGTCAAGCCCAAGGCCATGTAATCTTCCCTTTATTTTCCTTTTTACATTTCTTTAAATTACTATTTCTGCTAAGTAGGACTCATGATTACCGATATCAGCACTATTTTTGCCGGCGCTCTCGAAGGCAAGGAGGTCAGCCTCAGGGGCTGGATATACAGGCACAGGACGGCCGGCAACATGGTATTCGCGGTCATACGCGACCCGACAGGCATCGTCCAGGTCGCGGTGAAGAAGGACCGCGTGTCCGAGAAGGACTGGAAGGACGCGAACGAGGCTTACGTCGAGAGCTCGCTCACCATCAGGGGGGTCGTGAAGAAGGACGAGCGGGCGCCGGGCGGCTTCGAGATACAGGCCACCGGATTCGAGCTGGTCTACCGCGGGGAGCCGTTTCCCATCGCCAAGGACCTCAGCGAGGAGTATCTCCTCGACATCAGGCACCTCTGGCTCCGCTCACAGAAGATGGCCGCTATCATGAAGGCCAGGCACCACATAGTCAACTACCTCCGCGAGTTCTTCGAGAAGGAGGGCTTCTACGAGATAGCCCCGCCCATAATCACCCGCTCCGGATGCGAGGGCGGCAGCACCCTTTTCGAGATGGATTATTTCGGGGAGAAGGCTTACCTGACCCAGAGCTCGCAGATGTACGCCGAGGTGTTCGTGTTCTCGCTGGGCAAGGTGTTCGTCCTGGCCCCATCGTTCCGGGCTGAGAAGTCCAGGACCATACGTCACCTTGCCGAATACTGGCACCTGGAGCCGGAGATGGCCTGGCACGACCAGAAGATGAACATGGAGGTCCAGGAGAACATGCTCCAGTACGCGGTGGACAACATGGTGAAGCACCACCCGGAGCTGCTGAAGGCGTGCGGCCGCGACCCGCTCGACCTGGAGAAGGTGAAGGTCCCCTTCGAGAGGCTGGACTACGCCAAGGCCGTGGACCGGGTCAACGAGCTGGGCGGCAAGATGGAGCAGGGCCAGGATTTCGGAGCCGACGAGGAGGCCATACTCACGAAGTCTGCCGTGAAACCGATATTCGTGCACAACTTCCCCAAGGACATAAAGGCGTTCTACATGAGGGAGGACCCGGCCAAGCCGGGGACCGTCCTGAACGCCGACATGCTGGCCCCGGCCGGCCACGGGGAGATCATCGGCGGAAGCGAGCGCATCTGGCAGTACGACGAGCTGGTGGAGAGGATGCGCGAGCAGAAGCTCGACCTCAAGGACTACCAGTGGTACCTCGACCTGAGGAGGTACGGGAGCGTCCCGCACTCCGGCTTCGGCCTCGGCGTCGAGCGCCTCGTGAAATGGATGCTCAACCTCGACCACATCAGGGACGCGATCCCGTTCCCGCGAACGATCACCAGATGCTATCCGTGAGAGGGAATCGATGGAGAAGAAGAACCGGGCGATCCTGCCTCCGGCTGCGACCCCCGCTTCAGGGGAATTCGCCAGGGCCAAGAGGCTGAGCGAGCCCGTGCCGATCGGGAAGGTCGAGCCGCTGGTGCTCGACTTCGAGGAGTTCGAGGCCTCATTCAGGCAGACATACAGGCCGCCGCCGGGATACGCCGGAGAGGAGCCCGACACCGAGCGCTTCAGGTATATCACCGGGCTTCCGCAGCTCAAAGCCCTCCTGCGCTCCGCGGTCGCTTTCCGGCACGACGGAGGGGAGTTCGATCCTGCCTCCTTCGCGGAAAGGATCGTCTCGATGGACATGTGCACCAGGGACAAGGACGAGCCCCACCCTTATTACTTCATCTCAGACGACGTCGGAAACCTCTACCGCCTGTACATGGATCCGCCCCGCGTCGTATCGAGCAGGAGGGTGGACCTGAGCAGGAGGACAGTGATAGACTTCGGAGACCGGACGGGCTACCTGTACCCGATGGCGTTCCAGAGCGGCGATACGGGCAGATAGGCGACTTAAACGTAGAGAGGGGAAAATAAGATTTAAGAAAAATGAAAAGGGATTCACTCGTCAGGAGCGTAGAGGTACTGCTCGTTGTTGAATTTGTAATCGAACAGCTCCTCCTTCTTGAAGAACCGGTGCACCTCTTTCTCGGCCGTCTCCTTCGAGTCGGAGGCGTGGATTATGTTCCTGGAGGTGCTGTTCGAGAAGTCGCCGCGGATCGTCCCGCCCGGCGCCTTTGAGGCGTTGGTCGGCCCTACGATCAGGCGGGTCACCTCGACGGCTTCCTTGCCCTCGATGACGACCGCTATGAGCGGGTGGGAGGTCACGAACTTCTCCAGATCGGGGTAGAACGGCTTGCTGACCAGGTGCGCGTAGTGGTCCCTGGCCAGCTCCTTGCTCATGTGGAGCATCTTCATGCCAACGATCTTGAAGCCTTTCCTCTCGAAGCGGGCGAGTATCTCGCCGATGAGGCCCCGCTGCATGGCGTCCGGCTTGAGCAGAAGCAAAGTCCTTTCCTTCATCGGATCACTTCCGGTGCTCTGCCGGCTTCTGCGCCGGGACGGGCGCCTTCTTCGGCTCCTCCCTCCTCGGCTCGGCCTTCTTCGGCTCTTCCCTCTTCGGAGCGGCAGCCTTCACGGCCTGCCTCTCCTTGAATTCCCTGGCCGAGGGCGTCCATTTCTGGCGCCTGCCCTCGCGCCCGAGGCTGAGGTAGTTCTTCTTCTCCTTGCTGGAGTAGAAGTACAGGATCGTGCCGTCCTTCTTCACATACATCAGGCCTTGCCCTTTCGGGATCTCCTTGCCTGAGAACGAGCATCGTGGCATAGTTTCACCTTGCCTTGATCTCCTTGGCTTCGCGGTCGGTCTCGAGGAGCACGATGACCATGCCTTTCTTGACCGGCCCCTTGACGTTCCTGAGTATGACCCTGCCCGCGTCCGGGCCTTCCAGTACCTTGCAGAGGACCTGGTAGATCTCGCCGTACACTCCGGTCTTGGCGCGTATCTCCACGATCTCCGCTGGATATCCTTCTGGCATTTGGATCACTTCTTTTCAGGCTTGGGCAGCTTCTTGATTATGTCCTGGAGCTTCTCGGACGCCCCGCCGGCGTTCTCGACGGAGACCGCCGAGGTCCCGACCTCGATGCCTATCGCGCTGCCGAGCTCCTTCTTCGTCGGCACGAACGCATAGGGCACGCCGTTCTCCTTGCAGAGCATCGGGATGTGCATGACGACCTCTTCGGGGGTGACGTCGCTGGCCACGACCACGAACTGGGCCGACTTGCGCTCGATCGACTTGGTCGTCTCGTTCACGCCCTTCTTGACCTTGCCGCCGTCTTTGGCGACAGAGAGCATCTCCACTATCTGTGGGATCAATTCCGCTGGTATCTGCAGATCTACGTAACCCATGTTTACACCTCGATTTCTCTCATCGGTATAGAGACTAAAAATCGGTGAGACTAATTAGGTATGGCGGCTTTAAAAGATATTCGGTGCCGGTGGTTGGGCATGAGGAAAATGATCTTTAGTTCCAACGTTTCGCTCGACGGCTATATATCTGGCCCGGACGGAAGGTTCGATTTCGCCGTCGCGGATGCGGAGCTCCACGAGACCTTCATAGAGATAATGAAAGAATCGGATCTTCTGGTCTTTGGACGGAAGACTTACAAATTGATGGTCGATGCATGGCCATTGGTGGCTAAAGACCCCTCTTCTCCGGCATTCATGCTCTCTTTCGCAAACACAATTAATCCAATGAAGAAGATCGTCTTCTCGAAAAGCCTCAAGAGCGTCGGATGGAACACGATTTTGAAGAGGGAGATCGACCCTGAAGAGATCAAGTCGATCAAAGCGCAGCCGGGCAAAACAATCATGGTGAGCGGCCCGAATGTCGGCCAGCAGCTGATGAAGCATGGGCTCATTGATGAGATCCTGATCCTTGTCCATCCGGTCATACTAGGAGGAGGGAAACCGTTTTTCGGCGACACGCCGCTCAAGCTCGAACTGCTCCGTACGAAGACGCTCCGCTCAGGGGCCGTCATGCTGCATTACCGGAAAAAATAGGTTCAGTTCCCCGATCCGCTTGGCGTGGGGCTCACCGGGATGCTCCCGCCGACATCGACTATCTGCCCGCCGCTCCCGCTCGTGACCGGCTGGGTGGTGTTGTTCTGGGATGGCGAGGGCGCCGGGACCGGCTGCGCTGATGTGGAGCCGGAGCCGTTCGTGTTCTGCAGGGTCGAATTGTCGGTGAACGAGAAGCCTCCGCCTTGCTGTACCTGGGCTCCGGAGCCGCCCGAACCTGCGGCCGGCTGCGGCGATGATGCGCCAGTCTGGGTCCCCCCTCCGGCGCAGCCGAAGAGGAGAAGGAATGCCATAATGGCCAAAACAAACGCGGTCTTCATATGCTGATAGCTCAACCCGGCTTAATTAAACCTGCTGCACGAGCGAGCCGAGCGGATATGTCGGCCTCATCTCCAGGCTCACCGAATAGGAAGCGACCGTGCCGTCGGTCCTGAAGGTCATCATGCAGGCGGTCGGGCCCACGTGCGAGGCGGCGAGATAGAAATATCTGCCCTGGTCCGGTTTGCGGGCGCCCGGCAGGGGCAGCCCATCCGTGGCCAGATACCAGCCCGAGCCTGCGGGCAGCTCCAAGACACGCGGAGAGCCCGCGCGGACGCGGACCGACGCGTCCGAGACCTCCATGACATATTCGCCCGGATCGGCGATCAGGAGCAGGTCCTTTTCTCCGACAAGCCCGGACGGGACCTCGAACTCCCATGATGGGGCTGAGGAACGGCCTGGCATCGAGACGAGCCGCCCCAGCGGCTTGCCGCGGGCCTCGTAGGCGACGATGGTGCCGGCCCAGAATCCGACGGCGTCCATGGGCCCCGCGACCGAGCGGAGCCTGCTCGCGAGAGGTTCGGCGAGCGGCCCGTCGAGCTCGCGGCAAAGGGCGCCATGGGGCAGGAGCCCGAGGCCGCGCGAGCTGGCATAGTCCCGCGCCCTGCAGAACGGCGAGAGCAGCTCGACGGTCGGCCGCTCAAGGAGACGGTTGGCCCTGGATTTATCTGCGCACGATTTCCAAACACCCGGTCATGTTTTCACCTAGAGGTAGTTCGCAGGTTGGCAAATAAAAAGCGGCGTCACAAAATCATTTCGAGAACTCCTGGAGGACCCCGACCCCGTTCGGGGTGAGGGCGAGGTAGTTCGGCTTGCCGCCGGGGTTGAGGATCTGGATGTAACCGTACTTGAGGAGGATGTCGAGATGCTTCTTCAGGGCGGCACGGCTGATGTCGAGCTTCTCCGCGATGACGTTCAGGTAGCAGGGCTTCCCTTCGCGCTCGCACTCGGCGATGACCTTGATTATCTTGATCCTCGTCAGCGCGCCCTTGCTCCAGTAGAATATTATCGTCTTCATCCGACCATCTTGCGGATCTCCATCATCCCCTTGTATATGCCATAGCAGGATACCGCGAAGAGGATTATCGCCGCGATCTCGCTCAGCTCACGCAGTATCGCCAGGAGGGCGAAGCTAGGTATCACCGGGAAGAAGACGATGATCCACTGCGAGAGGGCGAAGAAGAACGACGAAAGGAGCAGCGACAACCAGTACCACCCCTTGTCGGTCTCGCGATACAGCTTGAAGGCTAGGTAGAGCGCCCCCAGCACGCTCAGGGCAGCTATTACATGCAGCAGGGGGAATATCAGGTCCATGATCTCCGGCATCCGTTCACCTGGAAAGAAAACGATGGGTTAGATTTATAAATAGTATGCTTTAAGGTTACATTAACACTGCCTAAAGGTATACCATGGGAGACGCGATAATCGAGATCCAGGATGCCACGAAGGAGTACGACACCGACGGCACCAGGTTCCAGGCCCTCAAGGGGATCAGCCTCAAGATAATGAAGGGATCGTTCGTCTCCATCGTCGGGCCTTCCGGCAGCGGCAAGAGCACGCTCCTGCACCTCTTAGGCTGCCTCGACACGCCGACCAGCGGAGAGGTGTTTCTCGACGGCATGGCAGTCTCGCAGATGGGCGGGGACGAGCTCGCAGCGGCGAGGAACCGCAAGATAGGCTTCGTGTTCCAGGCGTTCAACCTCGCCCCGACGCTGACCGTGTTCAAGAACGTGGAGCTCCCGCTCATGATAAGCGAGCTGGACGAGGAGAAGCGCGAGCCGATCGTGATGAGGTGCCTGTCGATAGTCGGCCTGACCTCCAAGGTGCACAACCTGCCTTCGCAGCTGAGCGGGGGGGAGAGGCAGAGGGTCGCCATAGCGAGGGCCATCGCGAACAGCCCCGAGATGATACTCGCGGACGAGCCCACCGGCAACCTGGACTCGAGGTCCGGGAAGGACGTGATGGATTTCCTCTCGGGCCTCTGGCGCGACCACGGGCTCACCGTGGTCATAGTCACCCACGAGCCGGTCGTGGCTGCATACAGCGAAAGGACCATCCACATAAGGGATGGGAGGGTCGAGAAGGAGACCACCCATCGGCCGAAGATAGCAGACGGGGAAGAGATAAAGCTCAAGGATCTGAAATGAGGACGAGGGATGATGATGAAGACGAACATACTGATAGGACTGATCGCGCTCGCGATGCTTGCCGGCATAGGCTACAGCACGAACGCGGCTGCGGTGCAGGTGACCAACTATAGCACGATACCGTCGACGGTGTATTCGGGCACCGTGGGCCAGCTGCAGGTAACCATGCTCAACTCCGGGACCGACCCGGCCAGCCAGGTCGTGATCAATTACCAGATCCCGGGCCAGAGCGGCTCATACCAGCAGAGCGTCGGGGAGATCGGCGCCGGCTCGAGCGCCGTGGCATCGATACCGTTCCAGATACCGTCGAACGCGACGGCCGGGTTCTTCATAATGAACCTGAACGTCGTGTATTTCGCCGATGACACGCACACGGCGACCAAGAACACGCCCATCACCGTCCCGATAGTCATATCGGAGCACCAGATACTCGCGGTCAACACGATCTCGGTCACGCCCCTTTCCATACAGCCGGGCGACTCCCTCACCGCCCAGCTCCAGATAGTGAACACCGGCGGCGTGATGAACAACGTCATGATAAGCGTGCCGGCCAATTCGACGTTCACCCTCTCCGGGGCGAGCCAGCAGAGCGTCGGGGCGGTGCCGTTCAACAGCAGCAAGACGGTCAACGTGACCCTTTCCTCGTCCTCGGCGACATCGACCGGCAGGTACACGGTCCCGATCGTGATCAGCTACCAGGACGTCCTGCAGAACACGATCAACCAGACGGTGTACATAGGGCCGGTGAGCGTGAGCGAGTCCTCCGCGCAGTTCAGGATAACCATCACGCCTGAGACGCCGGCCGAGGCAGGCTCGCAGACGAACTTCGACGTCAGCATCCAGAACTTCGGCAGCAGCCCGGCTTCGGCTGTCGTGGACATCAACCAGACCGAAGTGTTCACCCTCATAGGCGGCTCGAAGCTCTACTTCGACAACATCCCGCCGGGCGCCAACCAGACGCAGACCGTGGACGTAGGGATCGGCTCTTCCACCCTCGCGGGCTACTACAGCCTCCCGATGACGGTGACGAGCGCCGGCCAGTCGTACAACCAGACTTTCGGCATAGTCGTGGGCGCGACCCCGGGGATCGAGGTCAGCTCCTCCACGCAGCCGGCGTTCGTGGCGAGCGGGACGCAGGGGGTGATGGTCCTGGCCCAGATAGCGAACACAGGCAACGGCCCGATACGCAGCGTCTACATAACCACCTCCTCCACCAAGGACCTCCCGGTCGTCGGGGCGACCGACAAGTTCATAGGGACGCTGAACATCGACGATTTCGCGGCCTTCCAGATAACCGTCAACGTGCCGCCCTCCCTCCCGCCGGGCGAGTACTCGATACCCATAAACGTCAGCTTCAAGGACAGCACGAACCAGCTGCACAACGTCCAGGAGCAGGTGCCTCTCACCATATATTCCCCCTCCGAGGCCGCCGCGAACAACGGCTTCGCAGGCAACGCCACCGGCTTCCGGGGGCGGAACGGAGGGGGCGGGGGATTCTTCGGGCTCAACCTGCTCGAGGAGATCGTCCTCGCGGTGATCATCCTGGTCCTCGCGTACTTCGGCTACAAGAGGTTCAAGGGAGGCAAGAAGCCGGCCACCGCCCCTTCAGGTAGCAGACAATGAAGATCAAGGACATATTCGGGCTGGCCCTCACGAACATACGCCATCGCCACCTGCGGAGCTGGCTGACCATATTGGGGATAGTGATAGGGGTCGCCTCGATAATCAGCCTCATCGGGGTGAGCCTCGGCGTGAGCGCCCAGATAAACTCCCGGATAAACACCCTGGGGTCGAACATAATCACGATCAGCCCCGGAGGCCAGCAGGCCTCGAGGGGGGGCCTCTCGCTGAGGGCCCCGGAGGGCGGGGGGTTCGGGTTCGGCGGCGGAGGGTCGCAGATAACCTTCAGGGAGGCAGACGTGCTCCGGACGCTCCCCGGCGTCTACAAGCTCGATGCTAGGGTGACGAAGAGGGAGCTGGTGAACTACAGCACGAAGAACGCCTCGGCGCAGATCGTCGGCACCGAGCCGTCGGCGTTCCCGGACGACGTGGGGACGCCGATACTCTACGGGAGGTACCTCACCACCAGCGACCAGTATTCCGCGGTGATCGGCTACGGCGTCGCCAACAACACCTTCCAGGACTTCAGCATCCTGAACAAGCAGATAAGGATAGGCGGCACGCCGTTCCGGGTGGTGGGGATACTCAACCAGTCCGGCGGGTTCGGCGGGACGGACAACGAGATATTCATACCCCAGAAGACCGCCCAGGATTTGTTCAACCAGACGACGGACGTGAGCAATATCGTCATCGTGGTTTCGCCCGACCATGACACGCAGGCCGTCGCGGACACGGTCGAGGCCGAGCTGGACAGCCTCCACAAGGTGACGCAGCAGAACGAGGATTTCACGGTCATAACCGCGGCGTCCATCCAGTCCGCGGTCTCGGGCATCACCGACGTCCTAAGCCTCTTCCTCGGGGGCATCGCCTCGATCTCGCTCATAGTCGGAGGGATAGGGGTCGCCAACACGATGTTCATGAGCGTGCTCGAGCAGACCAAGGACATCGGGGTCCTCAAGTCGCTGGGGGCGAAGAACCGAGACATCATCTACCTGTTCCTCTGCGAGGCCGGCACGATAGGATTCGTCGGGGGATTCCTCGGCGTGGCGCTCAGCTTCGTCGTCTCCCTCATACTGTCCTCGGTTGGGATCCCGACCGTCATGACGGCTGAACTAGTCATCGGAGGGCTGCTGTTCTCCGTGATCATAGGGATCGTGGCGGGCATCTCGCCGGCGCGCAACGCCGCGATGATACCGCCCGTAGAAGCTTTGAGATATGAATGATGCGAGGTGTTTTGTGATGAAAGGATCGATAGCTGCAGTATTATTGATGGGTCTGCTCCTCTTCGGATGCACTGGGAATTCTGGGAACAGCGGGTACAGCGCCCCGAACGGCGGGATCGCATCGGCCAGCGGGGCCTCCGGAGGCCCAGGAGGGCAGAACCTCATAGGCACGAAGTTCTCGGACTGGAAGTATTACCCCATGGCCATGCAGATCGCTCCGGGGCAGGTGAACGCGTCCGCGCAGGCCGCGTTGAACGTGTTCAGCGTGCAGCAGACCCAGCAGCAGGACGGCTCGCTGCTCGTGGCCGTCGCCGACAACCAGGACGGGGGCACGTACAATTTCACCCTCTCCGGTTCTCAGACGCTGTACTTCTCAGACGGGAACCCTGGCGACGATTTGGCGAACACGAGCGACGGGGCCCTCTTCGACGACCATTTCGTGGTGGTCGACAGCAACGGGGATATCGTCCAGGCCGTGACGGCGCCATGAGCGGGTTTGTCCGCCATGCGCCCCGCGCCTTCCCGGCTCAGCAAACGTAGGTCGCGAGCTTGGAGTTCTCGCTGTAATCGACCGGTATCTCGACGACGCAAAGGTCGCCGGACCGGATCGCAACGGCGAGGGTCTCGGCGAGCTCGCCCGCTTTTTCCACCTTGTATCCTTTCGCGCCGAAGCTCTCGGCCAGCTTCACATAATTCGGGTTCCCGAAGCGGACGCCGAACGGCTTCTTTCCGCCGCGCTCCTGCTTCCATTCTATGAGGCCGTAGCTGCCGTCGACCCATACTATGTGGACGCCGCCCACGCCCAGCCTTTTGGCGGTCTCGAGCTCCTGGAAGTTCATCAGGAAGCCGCCGTCCCCGGAAATCGACACGACCCCCGAGGACGGCCTGGCGAGCTTGGCTCCGATGGCTCCTGGGAGGGCGATGCCCATGCTGGCAAGGCCGTTCGAGATGACGACCGTGTTCGGCTCGTAGGTCTCGAAAAGGCGGGATATCCAGAGCTTGTGCACCCCCACGTCTGAGACGAGGATGTCGGAGCGCCCCATGGCCTTGCGGAGCTCGGAGAGCATGTGCTGCGGCTTTATCGGGAACGAGGGGGTGTAATCGTTCTTGGCGGCCGTGATGCGCTCCTGGGTCTTCCTGTCCCAGTGGCTGAATCTCCTGCAGGAGGAGAGCCCATCAAGCGTCTCGGCGATGTCGCCGACCAGCTCGACCTCGATCCGGTAGAACCGGTCGATGTAGGGCTCGGGAACGGTGTCCACGGAGACCACGCTCTTGCTCCCGTCGGGGTTCCAGAACTGGGGCGAATATTCCTCGACATCGTAGCCGACCGTGATGACCAGGTCCGCCTTGTCGAACTCGCAGGTTATGAGGTCGCTCGCCTGCAGGCCGAGGGTGCCTATCGACATGGGATGGCGCGAGGGTATGCTGCCTTTGGACATGAAGGTCTTGGCCACGGGTATCCCGGTCTTCTCGGCCATCGCGATGAGGCTCGCCGAAGCCTGGTTGCGGGCCACTCCGTTGCCCGAGAGCAGGATAGGATGCCTGGAGGCGTTTATCAGCCCGATCGCCTTCCTTATGTCGAGGGCAGGCGCCCGCACCGACGGCGCAGGGAGGACCGGGAGGGGCTTCCCCACGGCCTCATCGGCCGCAACGTCGTTGGGAAGCTCGAGGTGGGTCGCCCCCTGCTTCTCCATGGAGGAGACGCGGAAGGCCTTGCGGACCAGCTCGGGCACCGCGTCGGAGGTGGTTATCCTGGCGTTCCATTTGGTGATTGGCTCGAAGGCCTTTATCACGTCCACTATCTGGTGGTGGTAGAGGTGGCTCTCCTTAAGGTCGGCCTGGCCGGTTATCGCCACCACCGGCGAATGGTCGAGGTTCGCATTCGCGATGCCGGTGGCGAGGTTCATGGCCCCGGGGCCGAGCGTCGAGAGGCACACTCCGGGCTTGTGCCTTATCCTTCCGTAGACGTCGGCCATGAAGGAAGCCCCCTGCTCGTGCCTGGTCGTGACGAACCGTATCCCGGAGCCGGAGAGGGAGTCCAGCAGCTCTATGTTCTCCTCGCCCGGGAGGCCGAAAATGAATTCCACGCCTTCGTCGGACATGCACCTGGCCATCAGATCAGAGGCTTTCATCGGTATCGACCGCCTTTAGATGCCCCTTAGAAGCTCAGGCGGAAAATAAAAAACGCACGCGCACCATCCGGTGAGCGCGGGTCAGAGGACCGAGCAGCTGACAGTGCGCACGCCCTTGTCCTTCTTGAGGATCTTGAACAGCTCGCGGATGCGCTCCGCGTCGGCGCATATGATGAGGACTTCCAGGCAGATGCCCACGTGGTGCTGGTGGACCACCGTCTTGATGCAGTCCTCGAAGCGGTGGAGGACGTCTGATACCCGGTGCTTCTCGGACTCCTTGTAGGTGACCACGAACACGCTGTCCACGTGCCCCTTCAGCGACTCCATCAGGCGGTATTCGTTGAGGAGGGAGCTGAGGGTGGCGCGGAGGAGCTTGGAGCGGCTCTTGAAGCCGAGGCTCTGCTGTATCCGGTCCAGCTCGTCAAGGGTGTCCTTGTCCAATGAGATGCTTATGATTTCCAGAAAATCGCCTGCCTTCGCTGCGCCCCTGGGCGCGTCATTTGTCGCTGATCTTCTCCCGTATGCCGTTGGCGAAGAACGCCGCGGTGGTGACTATGCAGAGGGGGCAGGGATGGGCTATCGCTCCCACCCCCCACATCGCCCCGATGGCCAGGCTCTCGTTGCCTTTCCTGACAAGGTTCTCCTTCTTCATCCGCTCGCCCCATGGGTATTATTAACTTCGGGATATTTAGGCTTCCTGATTAATAATTTGCATGGAAATATTTAATAATATTGGGATGCCCGATAATGCGAGGAAGCATGAACGGTACGGCAAGCCTCTCCTTATTGGCCCTTTCTGTGCTCGCGGCCCTGATGGCCAGCGGCTGCGCAGCGCCAGCCGAGAAGCACGGCGTCAGCGCCGTGGCGACTTTCTTCCCCCTCTACGAGGCGGCAAGGTATGTCGGAGGGGACAACGTGACCGTCTCAAGCGTGGTCCCCAACGGGGTCGAGCCGCACGACTACGACCCGACCCCCAGCCAGATCGCCGGCATGGGGACCGCCGACGTCTTCATCGAGAACGGCGTCGGGTTCGACGGCCTCGAGGGCAAGCTCTCGGGCGGCTTCGGGAACTCGACGGTGGTCGTGAACGCGAGCCGCGGCGTCGGCCTGCTGGGTGGCGGGCAGGATAACGGCTCGTCGCTCGCCACCGACCCGCACATCTGGCTGTCGCCGAGAAGGATGATGATCATCGCGGACAGCATAAAGGCGGGCTTCGACCAGGCCGACCCGGCCCACGCCGGGGCATACGACGCGAACGCCGCGGACTTCAAGTCGAAGCTGTCGCAGCTCGACTCCGACTACCGCGCCGGCCTCGCGCACTGCGGCAAGGACACGATACTCACGACGCACGACGCGTTCGGATACCTCGCATCGGATTACGGCTTCAAGCAGATATACATTTCCGGCCTCTCGCCCGACGCCGAGCCATCCCCGCAGAAGCTCGCAGAGCTGGTGGACACCGCACGGAGCCAGAACATCACCGTGGTGTTCTACGAGGAGCTGGTGGATCCGCGCATCGCGGACACGATAGCCGCCGAAGTCGGGGCGAGGACGATGGAGCTGAGCCCCCTGGAAGGCTCTAAAAACCAGAGCGACGACTATTTCTCGCTCATGAGGAAGAACCTGGCGAACCTGAAGGTCGCACTGGAGTGTGGATGATGAGGGCGCTTGAGATGGACGGGTTGTCGTTCGCGTATGACGGCAACATCGTGTTCAAGGACGTGGACGTCCGGGTCGAGGAAGGCGATTTCGTCGCGGTCATAGGCCCCAACGGCTCGGGAAAGACGACGCTGGTGAAGATAGCCCTCGGGCTGATCAGGCCGCAGGAGGGCGCGGTCAGGCTTTTCGGCGTCCCGGTGGGGGATTTCAGGGACTGGGGGCTGATAGGCTACATCCCCCAGAAGAGCGAGTTCGACAGGAATTTCCCGGGCAGCGTCCGGGAGACCCTCGCCCTCAAGGGCGGGAAGCCCGACGGGAAGCTCATGAAGCTCCTCGACATCGAGCGCCTGCTGGAGCGGAGGTTCTCCGAGCTATCCGGTGGCCAGCAGCAGAAGGTCCTCATCGCCCTCGCCCTCAGCTCGAAGCCCAAGCTGCTCATCCTCGACGAGCCGACGGTCGGCGTGGACGTGAGCGCGCTGCAGAATTTCTACTCCATCCTCAAGAGGCTCAACCGCGAGATGGGGGTGACCATCGTGCTCGTGACACACGAGGTCGGCATGATCCAGAGCTATGTGAAGAGCGTGTTCTGCATAAGCCGGGACTTCAGCTGCAGGGGGCCGGCTGACGAGATGGAAGAGATGCTCGAGAAGGTGTACGGCAAGAGCTTCGGGATGCATCGCCACAGGGATTGACTATGGCCGCCGACATATTATCCTATGAGTTCATGCAGCGGGCGCTGGAAGGAGGGGCGCTGGTCGCGGTCATATGCGCGTCGCTGGGGGTCTTCCTCGTTCTCAAGAGGCTCTCGCTCCTGGGGGACGGGCTGGCCCACGTCGCCTTCGCAGGCGTCGCGGTCGGCCTCCTGACCGGGATCGATGCGGTGCTGTCCGCGCTCGTCCTGACGGTCGCAGGCGCGCTCGGCGTCCATGAGATCATAAACAGGACGAAGGTCTATGGCGAGACCGCCACCGCGATAGTCCTGTCGGTGGGCCTCGGGCTGGCCGTCCTCCTCATTGGGCTCGCCAGGGGATTCAACGCAGACCTGCTGAGCTATCTCTTCGGCAGCATACTCGCGCTCGGCCCGCTCGACCTCGCGGTCATGGTCGGGGTGCTGCTCGTCACGCTGGCCTTCCTCTCGATATTCTACCGCCGGCTCGTCTTCACAGCCTTCAATTCCGAAATCGCGCTCACGAGCGGCGTCGACGTCAAGCTTGTGGACAAGCTGCTGATAATCATCGTGGCGATGGCCGTGGTGGTAGGCATGCGGGCGGTGGGGATCCTGCTGGTGAGCGCCCTCCTAGTCATGCCGGCATCGGCGGCGTTCCAGCTCGCCGGCTCGTTCCGGAAGACCCTGCTGCTTTCCGTGGGGATCGCCCTCGTCTGCGTGGAGGCCGGCATAATCGCGGCGTTCTATTTCGACCTGCCGCCCTCTGGGGCGATAGTCATGCTGCTCTTCCTCGCCTTCGTGGCGGCGGCCCTGCTGAAGCGCGCGCGGATTTTCGGGAAGAAAGAGGCGGTTGTCCGAAAATGAAGGGAGGCCGGGGGGACCTCGATCAGAATAAAAGGAAGGTTCGAAAGGGAACCTTGGTTCCCTTTCATTAACAGAACTCGCAGACGCCGCTATCTTCCCCCTGTTTCTTGTACTGGTCGTAGTGCTCTTTCGTGCAGAAGAAGGCCTTCTGCCCGGCGATGTTCTCGCGCTCTATCCATTTCTTCGATTTAGTCGTCCCGCAAACTAGGCATTTCTTCTCTTCAGCCATAGGATACACCTTCGCATGTCTTAGAGGTGATCGGGAATTTAATACTTCTCATGGGCAGAGCCGCGCCAGGGCGCCGTCTATCTTTTTCCCGAAGGCCGGCGGGATCGGGGCCACCTCCTTGCGAAGGTTGTACCAGTTCAGCCGGTAGACGGGCTGGATCCCGCAGAATTCCAGCACCGCGCGGTCCGCCGCGTATTGGGGCGCGTGGCCGTATATCCTGAATCCGGATTCGTCGCCGCCATAAGTGTTTATCATCAGGGCTTTCTTCCCCTGCAGATGCTGCTTCACGGGCAGCATGGCGCGGTAGAGGGGGTAGAGTGTCCTCACCGACAGCATCCACCGGAAGAGGCTCGAAGCCGCGCTCATCCAGGCCGGGACCTTCTGCATGTTGTATGCGAAGCCGGGGGTGAAGACCCTGTCGAAGAATCCCTTGAGGATCGCCGGGTATGTGTACCACCAGACTGGATAGATGAAGATGAGCGCGTCGGCTTCTTTCACCGCCTCCTGGTATTCCTTCACCTTCGGATCGGGGTGATGCTGGTCTCTCCATTCGGATTCTGGAAGCCTGGGATCGAACCCGTCGCGGTAGAGGTCGATCAGCCGATACGGGATCCCCCTTGCCTTGAGCCAGGCCTCGACCCTCTCCCTCACGAGCTTGTTATGGCTCCCCGAAGCTGCCGGGTGGGCATAAACGATGAGGGCACGCATAAGGCATCAGATCTTGTTGAGCATGCTTTCCTGTTGCTTGCCCGCCAGCGCCTCACGGAGGCTGTACTTTCCTGGTCCGGCGAGTGCGACCGCGAGGCCGGTCAGGAGGAAGAAGAGCTCGAGCTCGTGGGGCGAGATGCCCTTGAGCGGGTTCGTCAGGAGTATCGCCGTGGCCAGGTCGCATGCGACCAGGATGCCGAAGACACGGGTGGCGATGCCGAGCAGGATGCAGATGCCGCCGACGACCTCGATCAGGCCGATCAGGATCGCCATGACGGACGGGAGCGGGATCCCGAGATGGCCGAAGAACGTAGCGGTGCCATCGATGTTGGAAAGCTTCGCTACGCCGTGGAGCGCTATCATCGAGACCGCCAGGCGGAGCGCGAGGAGGCCGTAATCCAGGTAGGGATCCTTCGGCTTGAGGCCGAGCGCCCCTCGGACGTCGTCGCCCACCTTGCCCAGCGCGCTCTTGGCCTGGTCCTTCGCCTTCTCGACGCCGGTCTTCTCCTTCATGCCTATAGATTGCTTAACATCTTCAACGGTGACCATTCGTACACCTCAAAACCCAAGACCCAGGAAATGCAATATCAGGACGAACAGAACGCCCCCGAAACCGCCGACGGCCACGATCGCGACCGACCAGAAATCGATCGGGATGCCGAGTCCGAAGAAAAGATCCAGGAACAGGAAGACGATCAGGCCGAGGACCGAATTGGCCAGGACCAGCATCGGATCCTTCATGAAACGGTATATGACATAAAGGACGAAGAACGCGGCCAGCAGGGCCCCGAGCTGGATATAAAGTGCCATTAGTAGATTTATCCCCCCAAAATCATTTAATTCGTTGCCTTACCCCGAAGATAGCGGCCCCTTCCTAGGAAATGAGGTGCCGGTTTTCCTTTATAAACAACCCAAGGCCAAGCTACTTCACTTATGTCGGGGACGTGTCCCCGGTCAAGGAAATGGGTGGGGACCCGGAAGGGTCTCATCATATTCACAGGAGGATGATGGGATGGAGATGGAGAAGATGCAGGAAAAGATCGATGCGCTCATGCAGTACCGCGCATCGCTCGTCGGAAGCGAAAGGGAGCTCTTCGACATACTCCTCAGTTATGCGAACGAGGTGGCGCTCACCATAGACAGGAGGGCGCCTGCCTGATCATGCGGTTACCTTTTGCATCGGGAGAAAACCGGCCGGCGCGCTTTTTAGGCGGGCGCGCCGGCTCTAATCCTTCTCATGAGGCTGGCAGGGACGTTTTTTCCAGCGTCCCTCCCCTCCCACTCTGAAACTTTCCTCCGTTCAGACTCCGGATAAAGTTTCATCAAACTTCAGACGTATATACCCCGTCTCCGGAAGAGCCTATTTGCCCACAGGAGGGCAAATCATTGACCAAAAACGAACTGCATCAGCACCGGGTGCCTGGAGGCCAGGACCTTGTCGATCTTCTCCTTCATCGCCGGCGACTGGCTCGCCTTGGTGTGGACCATCTCGAGTATCTGCTTCCGCGCCTTGAGCGCGCTCACGAGATTGTCGTTGACCTGGTCGAAGAGATCCGCCAGCTCGACGGCTTCCGGCCCCAGGGCCTTGACGTCGATCTCCTCGTGGGCGCAGCATCCGCACCCGCCGCACTCGCCTTCTTTGTCCGAACAGCAGTCGTCCTGAGCCTTGGATTTCTTTGCCATAATGATCGAGGATGATGGAGGCAGAAGTGATTATAAACAGTGGCCGGAGGGGAACGCTCATCGACGAAGAGTGGGAAATCGGATGAAACTCACTAAACAAAAAGAAGGTGAAAGGGAACCATGGGTTCCCTTTATTCTGGACTCGGTTGAAAGATCCGGGAAACGCAGACTCAGCTTAACCCATCCGCAAGACCCTTATGCGACCTCTCAATGCGACGAACTTACACGCTTGGCATAGATTTCATACGACGAGACAAGGTCCA
>JAWOLP010000010.1:0-42980 GCA_033853355.1 Candidatus Micrarchaeia archaeon
CGTTCTACACCTCGAGCCTTGCGGCCAGCAATCTGGCGACATACGGCGATCGGGCGGGCAACGTGTCTTCGGGCTCGTCCGGCGGCTGGAGCTCCGGCGGCGGAGGCGGCTTCAGCAGCGGCTCGTCGGGGGGCGGCGGCTTCAGGTGAGCATCGGCGGGGAGAATTTCGTCAAAAAGTGAGCGAAAGCCATACGTCCAGGCTCACGCGGCCTGAGTTTGTACTGAGTCCGCGTGGTAGGGGAAGAGCGGAGTTAAACCACGTCGATACTGTGAATGAGAAAACATGAGGAAACAGGAGAGGAGCACTTCCGTGACACTCATTTATAAAGGGTTTCAATCCCATTGATACACAAGCAACCATGCATTCGGAGGTGTATGTAAGTGTACAAGAACGGAAGGGGTTGTCTTTTCGGGCAACAGAGCGGTTAGAGAACGGACTTATTCTGTGAAGATGGGAAGGCCGTGCTCCATAGCGGGCGAGCGGCTTGAGGAGCTATTGGAGATCTATTACAGCCAGCGCATTTCCCTGCGCGAGCTGGGCCGGATATACGGCGTATCGAGGATGACCATCTGGAGGGCCGTGCAGACGGCTTGAGGCGATGACATGGCTCAGATGACGAAATCCCCGGACCCGCTGATGCTGGCAGGATGCGGCGGCAGCGGGATACTGGCGAAGGCCGGCGAGCAAGGGCTCGCGAAGCTCCTCTCGGAAAGGGCCTCGGCGCTGGTCGCAGAGGTGCATGCGGCGAGCGCCAGGAAGCCGACGGACGAAGAGCTCCTGGCGATGAAGAGGAGGCTGGAGGAGGTCCTCTCAGACAGCGGGGCGCAGTCCCTGCGGGATGTGGCGACCGACCTGGTGCCTTTGCGTTGCCGCGGCGACCCGTACGAGCTGGGAAAGCTGGCCAACATGCTCGAGGCCGCCAGCGAGTGCAGGGACTACGTGTCCGGCGAGCTCTCCAAGAGGGGGGTCCAGCACGTCGAGAATCCCCGGACATGGAACGGATACTAGAGGGGCGGAGGCATGGAAGCGAGGATGAAGCCGGAAAGGCGGACCGCGCCGCTCCCCACCAACCCGTTCTCGAAGAGATTCCAGGAGGACTGCGAGCGCTGGCGCCTGCGGCATTTCCTCTCCAGCGGATTCCAGGACATCGAAGGCGCCGTCTGCACGACTTATCACGTCAAGCCGGCTGAAGGGGTCGGCGAAGAACGCCTTCTCTCTTTCCTCAAGGGGGCGCTCGGAGGGCAGGAGATCCCGCCCATCGTCCCCGAAGCGGCGCGCGGCCGGACGCTCATGATGTTCAGGGAGGCCGAAGCGGCCGGCCTGGTCCGGCTCGAGAAGGCGTGCGTGAGCCCCCTCCGGTGAGCCATTTATTATCCTTGCCGGCCCATGTTATCCCGTGGATATCGGCTATGGCATAGCCTTCGGCCTCTTGGCGATGGCCAGCTGGGGGCTGTCGGATTTCTTCGTGGTCAAGCCTGTCCGCGAGGCGGGCATAGAGAGGACCTTCCTGTGGAACCAGCTCAGCGGCCTCCCCCTGATGCTCGCCGCTTTCCTCATCTTCGGGCGGCCCATGTCGCCGGACTGGGCGGACATCGCGCTGATAGCCGCGGCCGGCGCGTGCGGCATTCTGGGGAGCGTGTTCTTCTACCGGGGGATGGGCGTCGGCAACGTCTCCGTGATAACTCCGATCGTGGCCGCCTGGTCGGTGGTGACCGCTATCGGCGGCGTGCTTTTCCTCGGAGAGACGCTCAGCGCCATCCAGGCCTTGGGCATCGTCCTGGCTATAGGCGGGACCGCGCTGGTATCGCTGAGGATAGGGGACATAAGGAAAGCGCGCCTGGGGAACCTATCGAAGGGCGCGGAGTTCGCCGCCGTGGCGATGCTCGCCTACGGCCTGCAGTTCGTCTTCCTCGACATCCTCTCGCACAGGCTCGACTGGCTGGAGGCGCTCGCCCTGACCAAGGCGTTCGTGGTGGTGGCCTCGGCAGCCTTCTTCGGCCTCTCGGCAGGCAGGCGGATCGGCTTCCCGGCCGCCGTCTTCCCCAGCATCGTCCTCATCGCGGTCTTCGAGGTCCTCGGATTCCTGGCCTATGGCGGCGGCATATCTTTGCTGGAGAGCGCCGTGGTCGCGCCGGTCAGCGCGACGCACCCGATCGTCACGGTCATCCTGGCGGTCGTCCTGCTCGGCGAGCGGCCTGAGCCGAACCAGATAGCCGGATTCCTCGCTGCCGTCGTCGGCCTGGCGCTCCTTTCCGTCTGAAGCGCAGGTTCCGTCCGGGTTCGCATAATATTTTAATATCTGAGCGATAATGAAGGACAAAACCAACCAGCGAGGTCTAATGCCATGCGAAAGGAAGACGAGTACGGATTCGAGAAAGTCATCGAAGTCTACGACCAGAGGACTGGCATGCAGGGCGTCTGCGTGATACACAACACGGCCAGGGGGCCGGGGAAGGGCGGCATAAGGATGGTGCCCGACGTCACGATCGAGGAGGTCATGGGGCTCGCGCGCGCCATGACATGGAAGAACGCGATGGCTGACCTGCCTTTCGGCGGGGCCAAGAGCGGCATAAGGGCCGACCCGCACAAGCTCACGCCCCAGCAGAAGGAAGCCCAGATGAGGGCTTTCGCCAAGAAGATAAGGGAAGTCGTCCCGGGCGAGTACATAGCCGGCCCCGACATGAACACCACCGAGAAGGAGATGGCGCAGTTCGCCGACGAGATCGGCACCCCCAAGGCATGCACCGGGAAGCCTCTCAGCGTCGGCGGCCTGCCGCACGAGCTCGGCTCGACCGGCTTCGGCGTCGCGACCGCGGCCAAGGTGGCTGTAGGCCACATGGGCAAGGACCTCAACGGCATGACCGTGGCCATAGAGGGCTTCGGGAACGTCGGCACTTTCACCATGAAGTTCCTCACCGAATGGGGCGCGAAGGTGGTCGCGGTCTCGGACTCAAAAGGCACGATATACAACAAGGACGGCCTGGGATACGAGGCGCTGATGAAGACCAAGGCGGACAAAGGCACGGTGACCGCGGCGAAGGGCGAGAGGCTCGATGCCGCCAAGCTTTTCGAGCTGCCGGTGGACATAGTCGTCCCCGGCGCGCGGCCTGACGTCATAAACAAGGACAACGTCGGCAGGATAAAGGCCAAGATAGTCGCCGAGGCCGCCAACCTTCCGGCCAAGTACGAAGTGGAACAGGTGCTCATGAAGAGAGGAGTCGTCGTCCTGCCGGACTTCGTCGCCAACGCCGGCGGTGTCATCTCGAGCTACTGCGAGACGATGGGCTGGAACGAGGAGACCATGTTCAAGGTCGTCGAGGGCAAGCTCAAGAACAACACGAAGACCATGCTCGAGAGGGCCAAGGACAACGACACCAGGAAAGCCGCGCTCGAGATAGCCAAGGAGCGCGTGATGGACGCGATGAGGTTCAGGGGATGGACAAACTGACGATGCTCGCCGGGGCGGCCGTGATAATACTCGTGCTGTTCCTGGCTTGCGGCCTCGCGGCCCTGGCGCTGTTCACGCTCGCCACCCCGCAGGCCCAGAACGTCAGCGCCCCCCAGAACGGCTCGAACGCGACGCAGCCTGCCCCGCCTCCGCAACAGGGCGGCAATGCGACCATAAGCCCGGCCGATTATGCGCTCTGGCTCCTCATAGACAAAACCAACGTGGAGTCCGCCTGCTACGAGAAAGCAAGGGAGGAGGCGGGGAGCAACGCCTGGGCGGTGAGGGGCTGCACGTGCTCGGAGACCGCCACGCAGCAGGAGAAGCAGTATACGTGCACCGTCGACACGGTCGTGAACGCCGGCACCTATTTCGCGGACATCGACTGCACCCTAGCTTCGGCCCAGTGCACCGTGACGACCAACTTCGGCAGCCAGAACGTGACCTTCGAGCAGCTCCGGTCGCTGTACAACTCCACCGGTTGATCGCATGGCCGACACCTTAGCCACTTCCATCGGCCTGCTGGCAGGCGCGCTCACCACAGTCTCGCTCATCCCCCAGCTCATCAAGTGCTGGAGGACGAAATCCACGCGGGACGTGTCGCTCTGGACCTACCTGATCCTCGCCCTCGGCGTGTTCCTCTGGCTCTCGTACGGGCTGATGATCGGGGACCTCCCCCTGATCGCGGCGAACGCGGTGACGTTCGTCATCGCGGATTCGATAATAATCCTCAAGCTGAGGTTCGGGTAAGTGGTAAAGCAAGGTATTTAAAGTAATGAATCCATATCAAAGCGATGGCTCCGCAGCTCAGCCAGATCGCCCAGGCCATGCGTCATTCCAGCGACCCCGTAGCCAAAGGCAGGGACATCCTGCTCGATGAGTATGGGAAGACGTTCGGGGCGATGGACTGCCGCGTGCACGTGATGGCCGAATTCGAGTGCGTGAGATCCATGGTGGTGCAGACCGCCTACGAGCTGATGGGCGGCACCGACGGGCGGTGGCTCTCGAGCGGCGAGCTCGACGAGGAGCTGAGGGACGCCACGGAGGCCTCGATCCTTTACCGCCAGAGGTGCGCCTCCTGCTTCGGCGGCGACAGGCGGCTCATGGAGCTCGTCGCGCACGCCTCGTCCGACCCGCCCGCTTTCCTTGGCTCGGCCCGGCGCTTCGTCCCCGGAGCCGGCTACGGGATCAGCGTAAGGAAGCGCGATTCGTTGAACCAGGACCGTTTCCTCATCGAAGGCGGGCCATCGATGCTGGCTGTCGCCGACGGATGCAGCGGCTCCACATTCTCCGCCGTCGCGAGCGCGGAGACCGTGAGGAGGCTCTCCCATCTTCCCCGCCCGCTCGGCCCGGAGACCCTGGCCGCGCTCTCCAGGCTCAGCAGCGAGCTGGGCCGCATGCTCAACGCCCCCGAGATAGTCGCTGCCCTCGGAGCTGGCGGGGGCTACACCACGCTCACGATCGCCATGCCGGGCCGTTCCGGCACCAAGTTCTACAAGGTCGGCGACAGCATGCCGTTCCTCGCCTTCCAGGCCGCCTCCGGCTTCGCGGTGGAGAGCGTTTCGCCGGTCTCCGCGCTCGAGCACGCCGTGGGCGGGGAGCTCGACCCGGGATGCGTCGAAGCCTACGAGCTCGGCCCGGGCACAGCTATCCTCACGTCAGACGGCGTCACCAACTTCCTGGACGACCACCTGGCCCGGATGAGGAAGGCGATGGACGCCACCGGCGACGCGGTGATAGCGGCCGAGACGATACTCCGCGCGGTATTGAGGAACAACATCGTCCTCGATGCGGCGGACGACACGACGATAGTGATAGCGGACGACGGCGGATGCGGGTGACCATAATGATGCAGCAGCGTAAGGACCGGGGCCGGATGGAGAAGGGAAGCTTCGTCTCGAAGGACGGCGTGCTTGTCGAATACTGCCACATCGACAACGGCAGGGAGGCGACCGTGGCTTTCATCAACGGGTGGGGCACCACGAGCTATTCCGAGTGGCACCGGCAGATGAGGATAAAGGGCTACAATCTCCTCTTCTTCAACAACCGCGGCAACGGCGGCTCCCCCGCCGGCAATGGCGATTACATGAGCGGCTGCGCCTCCGACCTGCACGAGCTGTGCTCCAGGCTCGGGATACGCGAGGTGAACCTGGCCGGGCATAGCATGGGCGGGCTGATAGAGACGCTCTTCTTCACGGACTTCAAGGACGGCGTCCGCGTCCGGACCATGACATACGTGAGCTCGCCTGACGGCGATCCGCTGGATACCTTCCCCTACCGCTTCCTCCTGCCGGGGAAGAAGGGCATGGACAGGATGCTCTCCTCGTTCGACGACGGCGTGCTCGGACAGCTGGCCGGCGCCGCGGCACGCTGCCCGGTCCTCGAGTGGACCGCTTTCCTGGCCACGCGGGGGGGAGGGGTGAAGATGGATGCGCGGGCGTTCGCGAGCCTGTACAAGAATTTCCTCCTCAGCAGGGATGCCGACGTCGCCGCGATGCGCTCCATGATGCGCCTGGGGCCCGAGATAGGCCGGAGGATGTCCGATGTGGATGTGCCGACCCTCATCGTACACTCCACCGGGGATTTCTTCGTCTCGACCCGCTCGGCCGAAGCCATCCACAGGAGGATCGCCGGCTCCGAGCTCCACCTGTTCCATCGTTCCACGCACGCGCCGATGCTGGAGCAGGCGCGCCTCTTCAACGAGAGGTTCGTGGAGTTCCTCGGCCGGCACAACCGGCCGGACGGGCGCACGGAAGGCGCTTCATGATGCTCCACTGCCGGCCGAAGGAGGCCGGAGCGGCGATCAGGCGCGCATTCGCCGCCGCTCCCCTGCTCCTCTGCGGCTGCATGGCTTCTCCGCCGCAGGCCGCGGAGATCGTGATGCCGCCTGCTCATCCTTCTCCATACGAAGGAGCGGCTGCCCATGCCGAGGCTATCGCACCGATGCCCTCGCGCCGCATCCATCTGAAACCGCACCCGCCCTCAGTGCGCTCCGCCGGGCTCGCGCTGGTCCCCTCCGGCCCGCGGCTGGACGCGTACGCTTCAGTGAGTATCGGCGGGGTCCTGCTTCCGGTGAGCCGCCCGAAAGTGTCCTTCTCGTTCTTCGACCCATCTCTCGCGCTTTGGGAGCCGATCCCGAACTGCCAGGGCGTGGAATCCTGCAAGATCCCTTTCCCTTGGAGGAGCGGGAGGATCAGGGCGCTCTTCGTTCCTGCCGACCCGTCCGTGCCTGCCGTAAGCGGCGAGCTGGGCTATTCAAATGGCTCCTGGACCCCCTGAGCGTATCGCGAGGAAGGACAGGATGGACATGACGAAGAGGCCGGCGAAGAGGAGGGCGTCATCGAAGCCGCTTTCCCGATAGGACTGGTTTCCCCGGCTTTGCGTATCCGGCGCGGCCGGAAGCGCCGAAACGTTCGTGGCGGTGTTTGCCGTCCCGTCCAATACCCCCGATCCGCCTGCAGGGTTCGCCGATGAGTCCTCCCCTCCGAGCGTCGTCACTTGCAGCGGGGGGCTGTCCACGCACGAGAGATCGCATGCCTCCACCATGAACGTGTAATTCCTGGCCGGCTGGAGGCCGCCCACGAAGACCTGGTGCGATTCCGACGGGACGCTGTCCCCGCTCGAATTGACAAGCCCTCCTCCTGCGTCGTACACGAACGCGGTCCCGTTCGAGCCGTCGTTGGCCGTCCAGAACACCGTGGCGTCGTACTTCCTCTGCCAGACCGTGACGGACGTCACGTTGAGCGAGGGCGGGTAGAACTGGAAGTCCGCCGAGCTGACCTTCGTGGTCGCGTAGAGCGCGCTGAGGCCGCCGGGATCCTCCCCGTATCCGAAACCCTTCAGCGTCACGGAAAGGACGCTTTTCGAGATGCGCGCGTTGTGGCCGGGGAACGAGGCGTTGTATGTCTGGTTCGCCGCGAGGGTGGCCGTGGCGAGGACGGTCCCGTCGATGTCCTCCACCAGGTAGGTCGCGTTGCAGGGCGCGGTGCCGCCCGAAGGGCCTGCGCAGGAGCCGATGCCCACCAGGACGACGATGTATCCTGTGTGCGATCCTATGCTCTGGTTGACGAACAGGCCGAACGAGCCGTCGCCGTTATGCGTGGCGGCCGCGGAGACCGCGAGCATGAGGAGGATCAGTAGGGCGGACCCTATCGGCTTATCCATCGGCTTATTACTCAGGGCAAGCGGTTAAAAACCGGCAGCCGTTGGGCCGCGCCGGGCGCTTTCCGCAGGGACCGCATCGCCCGGGTTTTTAAGCCTTTGAGCGGCAATATACATCCATGGAGATACCCCGCCAGCTCGAAGCAGTGGTGAGCAGCAAGGCGTTCAAGCTCCTCATCCTCTTGGCGCTGCCTTTCGTTTATGGATTCATGCTCCCGCACACGCAGGCCGTGACCAGCGAGGGGCTGAACTCGCCCACGCTCAGCAGCAACGGCTCGCTCGACTTCAAGAGCGTGCAGGGCGAGGTCGGGGTCCCTGACAGCGTGAACTCGATCTTCCCCCTGGCCAAGTATTTCTCCTTCTGGCCGCTCGTATCGTTCAACGACGCACAGATGTGCTTCGAGGACAACGGCAGCTACGTCTCTTACGCCAACGGGACCAGGCTCCCGGCCAGCATAGTATGGACCGTCGACCTCAACGGCAACAACATCACCGTCCTCCCGTATTCCGAGAACTGCACCGCCGTCCCTTTCGGCCACAGCTACACGTACAAGTGGGTCGGGCAGGTGTATTTCCTCATACCCAGCAACGACTCGCTCAGCCAGGTTCAGGTGGCCCCGATAACGAACACGTACCACACGTTCCAGTATGATTACGGCATCCTCCAGGGCCTTGTGCTGATCCCGGTCATCTATCTCGTGTTCTGGTATCCGCTGTTCGGGATATGGAGAAAGATAGACAAGGGATGGAAAGAACAATAAAATCCATTTTTGGTAACATTTATAACCGCTTCCGGCCAGTTACGGGTATGGTGCGCGGATGAAGATGATCAAGCCCAGGCCGGTCCCCGGCAGATTCTACGAAGGCAAGAAGCCAGGATACGCGTTCTCGGAGCACGAGGCGGCGCTCGAGCCGCTCTCCGGGGGCCATGGGGCGGATGAGGGCGAAGCCAGGTTCCAGGCCGGCGAGGTCCCCAAACCCCTGATGCTCGCCGATTACCGCGTGCGGTTCATGAGGGCCCGGCGGTTTTTGCCCGGCTTCATGGCCGACGTCGAGAAGGCCGACGGGACGAAGATCGCCCTGGATGTCCGCATCGGCAAGTTCGTGGAGACGGCCGTGAAGGATCCGGAGAGCGGAGACCTGCTGAACCTCAAGCTCATCGCGTCTTCGCCAGCCATCAGGCTCACGATATACCTCAATGATGCGAAGGTCACAAGGGAAGCGGTGGTCGAAGCGATGGCGGGCATGATGGGCCCCTCCGGCGAGGATAAGGTCTGGGCGTCGTACCTCCTCGGCAAGGCCGTCCGGGAGAGGCTGGGGGCCCTCGCCGCAGAGACCGGGGATGAGCGCCTGCCGCACGATGTGGCCGGGCGCGACATCGCGGGCCGGCGGCTTCTCGCGCTCGCTTTCGCCTCCGGGCTTTCGGATCCCGACCAGAGGGTCCGGACCAACTCGGCATGGGGCCTCTACGGCCTCGCGCTCGCCGGGTCCCAGCTGGGCGCCGCGGTGCCCGCACTCGTATCCGGGCTCGGCGATTCCTCGGCCGGCGTGCGGCTCAACTCCACCCTCGCGCTCATGGCCCATTACGCGGACGCCAAGGACGTGGATGGGATGGAGCACCTCCTGAACCACCCCCGCCGTGACGTGCGGAGGGCGGCTGCCTCAGCGCTCCCTGTGCGGATCTGCTGAGCGGAGTCGGACGCGATTGTGCCTTGATCTGCCCCCAAACGCTTATCCGACGCCGAGCGCATGGCCGATATCGGCTTCATGACGAGACGGAGCGCTCTCCTCTTTGCGTTCGCTCTCGGCCGCTTTCGGCTCAAGGTCATCGATCCGATGGATCAGGGATCGCGCCGGCGTTCGCCGAGTTCCCCGAGATTATGGCTGCTATGGCCGATTTCACCGGCCGCGTCCCCACGTACCGGTTCGACCAGGCCTTGGCGTACATAGGGAGGATGATGGACTGGCGCGGGAGGATCGTCGGCCAGCGACTCAGCCCTTTAGGACGGTATCCAGGAAATGGGCCACGACGCTGCGCAGCGACTCGGCCTCGTCCGGCCGGATTGCCTTGGGATCCAGCGAGCGGAGCATCACCGCGAGCCTGTTCAGCTCGATCTCCACCTTCCCCAGGGCGACTTTCTCGTTCCGGACCGCGAGCAGCGCTGCCGCCGTATCCACCGTGAGGGCGGCGGCGTCAGCCGGATTGAGGCCGGCCTCGACGCGCACCGAGAGCTCCATGAGCTGGGCTTTCCACCTGCTCGACACGTCGGTTATGTCGGCCGCGTATATCCTGAGCAGGTCCCCCTGCCCGACGTAGATCATGCCGCGGCGGTAGACCCTCTCCTCTACCCGGACAGCGTCCATGACCGCCTTCTCGCTCCCGTCCCGCAGCTTCGGCAGCCTCCTTTCCACCCCCTGCAGGATGCGATGGCCGCGCCCGAGGCCCGGGAAATGCTTCCGGGCCGCGCCGTTGCTGAACGTCACGAAGCCGAGGGGTATCGAGTAGTCTATCACCGGGAAAGGGTTCATCAGCGCCGACCCGGTCGTGTCCTTCTTCCTCTGCTCGTAGAACGCGAACTGTGCCAGGTCCCTCGCCGCGTCGTAGAATGCGCGCCGCTCGTAGGAGGACATCGCGAACGAGACGTCCGCCACGACCGGCGGCGGCCTCCCCTTCTTGAGCTCGGCCACGGCCGCTTCCCAGCCGGCGAGCAGCGGGTGGGCCAGGCCCCGCCCGCGCAGGTCGGGCATCTTCCGTGCCGCCTGCCCGTTCATATAGGAGATCCTGGACGAGCCGACGTCCACGGCCACGAGCGGCTCGGCGTTGTTCTCTACGAAAGAGGCGGCGGCAGCGAGCCTGGAGAGCGCTTCCGCCTGGGCCGGGTCGCCGGAGAGCTTCTGCGCCAGCTCCGGATCGAGCTTCAGCCTCTTCAGCTCTTCGGCCAGGCGAACAGCCTGTGGCAGCATCGGTGATAGAGTGGTGCGAGTGCGTTCTCCGCCCATTA
Source organism: Candidatus Micrarchaeia archaeon (assembly GCA_033853355.1). Lineage (GTDB taxonomy): Archaea > Micrarchaeota > Micrarchaeia > Anstonellales > Bilamarchaeaceae > Bilamarchaeum. The sequence goes on from JAWOLP010000010.1 coordinate 10,611, forward strand.
TATGCATACTGTTGCGGAAGAGTTAAAAAGATGGATATAACTCCGGGGAGATGCCGATGACGAGCTCCCCAGCCGCCTGGCGCAGGAGGCGCACGTACGCCGCGAGGTCCGGGGCCTCCTCGTATGCGAGGGAGAGGGGCTTCGGGCCGTCCCTGGTGAAGACGAACGTCACGGCGCCGCCGCTGCCGCCGGCGAGGGCGTAGGCTATCGCGTGCGCCTGGCGCGTGCGGTACCTCTCCCGCCTGACCGATTTCGTGATCGCGAGGCTTCCGATGCCGAACGAGCCGTCCCTCAGCATCCGCTCGTATCCTTCCACGAGCGCCCCGAGCCGCTCCGGATGGAAGCCGCCGGAGAGCAGCTCCCGTATCGCCCTCTCCTGGAACTCCTTTATGAAGGCCGGGGAGTCGGAGTGGCGTATGGCTATGCCGCGCGCCTCGATGGCGCCATCGTCCGTGATGCCGTAGTACTTGTTGGCCACGCCGGAGCCGTCGCCGCCGGAGGGGAACGCGATGCGGCTGAAGACGCAGTCCAGCTCGAGCTCGAATCCGGTCTCCCTCCCCACGCGCGAGACGTAGCGCAGGTAATCGCCGCGCGAGCCCCCGCGCACGAAGATGGAGTCCACCATGCCGTAGACCACTTCGAGGCCCTCCTCCAGCGCTATCTCCCTCGCCCGCTCGAGGACCAGCCTGCCGTAGAGCATCACGCACTCCTTGCACTCGACGTTCGAGAAGATGAAGTTCTTGAAGCCCAGGTAGCCGAAGCACGTCACGAGTATGTTCTTCAGGGCGCGCTGGCGCAGGTCGTACACGCGCCGCCGCTCCGGCTCGCGCTCGGCCTTCATCAGCCTCTTGAGCGCGAGGCGCCGCTCCAGCACGGCCTCGAGCCCGCGGGGGATGAGGCCTTTCTTCCGGCATATCGTCCAGCCTGCCACAGGCACGACCTCGTCATCGCCGCACGAGCAGTGCATGGTCTCGGGGCTGATGTTGCGCTTCACGATTATGTTCGGGTACATGCTGGCGAAATCGCACTTGGCAACGCCCTCGTAGACGCCGGGGACCGGATAGAATATGGTCCCGCCCTTGTCCATCTTCAGCAGCAGGCTGAGGGTCTTGGGCATCTCGAGCTGCTTCTTGCGGTCGGGTATCACCAGCCCCATGCGCTTGGCCGCGGCCATGTGCAGGTAGACGTTCAGCTTGCCGGCGGTGATGCGGGGGACCAGGTCAGGCTTGGCGCCGGTCATGTAGGAGAGCTCCATGACGCGGATGAGCCGCTCCCTGCCGAGCTCGAAGATATCCTTGGCGGCAGATTCGTCGTAGATGTCGTGCGCCATGTCCTTCCGGACGTCTATGTGGATGACGTCCCTGAAGAGAACGCCGGCAGGGGAGGCGATGGCCCCGGGGGCATGCTGGAGGAAGGAGTCGCCGCCGTCCGAGAACAGGACGTCCAGCAGCCCGAGCTGCGCGTCTTTTCCGCTCTCGTCGATGATGCGGAACCCCGACCCATCCCGCATCGCGACCCCCAGCCTCAGGCTGGAGAGGCATGAGAGCTCGTCCCCGCCCGCCGCCGGCCTGAGCGCATCGTCGTATTCCTTGAAGAAGACGAGCCCTTTCCCGCTCGCGTATCTGAGGTGGTGGGGGACCGCCGTCTCGGCCAGCTCCCTCACGCCGCTCATCTTGCGGACATCGGCGATGACCTTCCTGAAATCGGCCATCGCGGTGGCCACCTTCACCGCGCCGCTCTCGATCGAAGCGGATATCACGGCCGGATGCTGCGAGATGAGCCAGCTCTTCTCCTCCGGCTCGTCGCAGAGGGCGAAGAAGTGGGGGTGGTAGGCTTCGGTGAGGATCCTCTTCCCGGCCTTCGTCCTGAACACCAGATTGGCCTTGCCGCCATCGAAGAAAAGGTTGAGGAGTATCATGAGAGAGACGCGCTTCCTGCTGGCAATTGCTTTGCGGGACGCCGTTTCCGCGGCGAAAGCAGTAAAGTCGGCTGACCGGCAGAAACGCTTTGCTTTTCTGTGGTGCCGCGAACATTGGTTCGCGAGCATGCTCGTGGTCGGAGCGCCGACCGCGACATCCATTGTTCGGAGCGCCGGACAATCGGAAACTTTGACCTAAGCCCGGGTTAGGAAAAAGGCATATGCCTGAGTCAAACCGGCTGAAGTTTGATGAAACTTTAACCGGAGGAGGGCTGTAGGAAAGTTTCGATCAGAGCCATCGCCCCAGCTTGTACTGGCTGTCGCGCGGGATGGAGATCACCGAGTCCGGCAGGCAGGGGTGCTTGACCAGGCTGGCCCTCACCTCGTCGCGGTCCACCTCGAAGTCGATTATCACGGTCGAGACGTGCGCGAGGTAGGGGTGGATGCGCGGCGAGTGGTCGAGGACCACGGCCGTGCAATCGTTCCGTATGCAGAGCTGGACGAACCGGCCGATGCTGTAGGTCATCGGCAGGCTGCCCTCGGCACGCTCGCCGTATAGCTCTGAGACCGAGTCGAGTATGAGGAGCTCGAACCTCCCGAAGGAGAAGAGCCGCCTCCAGTTCTCCTCCACCTCGTTGTTGTCGCGCGAGAAGGCGCGGACGAAGTACGTGTCGAGCGAGAACGAGCGCACGTCCGCCCCGCTGCGGCGGGCGAGCCTGAAGATGCGGTCGTAGTCCAGCGTCCAGAACCTCTTGTGGTAGTCCACCCAGTGGAGGTAGAGGGCCTTGCGGCCGGGCTCGTGGTTCCGCACCAGGATCTCGGCCGCGAGATCCGAGAGCCACGAGGCGTCAGCGCAGCGCAGCGTGATTATGCCGCCGCCCAGCAGCTCATCTATCGGCGCCGAGCCTGCCCTGAGGCTGCGCGTCCTTATCAGATCCGCGCTCAGCATCGAGCTCACCCTTGAGGTAGATGACCAGGGCCAGCAGTATCGCGTAGTCCAGGTCCTCGTCGGCCGCGTCCAGCGCGGTGCGCCGGTCCCGTATCAGGGGCACCAGCTTCATGAAGGCCGCGCGGTCCCGCGGCGGCAGGAGGCCCGCGAAGCGGCTCCATTCGCTCAGCCTCGAATCCACGCGATAGCTTATGGACGGTATGTTCCTCCCCATCGCATCACCGATGGGTGATGATGGGGGCGCGATATAAATTTTCTAAGGCGCTCAGCGCGTTTCCGCGCTAGAGGCTCATCTGGTCGAGGACGGCCCTGGCCGCGATGCGGACGCCCTCGAACGGGCTCTTCCGGGAGATTAGCGAGAGCTCGTCCTGTATCATCGGCGCGATCGGCGGCGGGAGCATCTCGATGGATTTCACGAGCTCGGACTCGTCGGCCAGGCCGTGCAGGTCGCTCGCGTGCGCCCTGAGCGCGGATATCGCATGGAGGGTGGCGAGCGTCGCGGCGTAGGCCCGCATCTCGTCGTCTATCTCCTCTCCGGCGAGCATCTGGCAGGAGAGGGCGAACATCGCCCGCGCGTCCCCGTCTATGACCTTTATTATCGTCGCTATGCGGGCCTCCTGCTCTTCATCGAACCGGGCATGCTCTATGCCGAGGATCGTCCGCCCGACGCTCCTGAAGGACGGGTCGAGCGACTCGGCCAGCAGGGCGCTCTCGCGGGCCATGGCGCCGCGGAAGCCGTCCCTGGCCTTGTCGAGCGCGTCGGACACCTCGTCCCGCTCGCGCTGGAAGTCCTTGGCCGGGTCTTTCCTGCCAGGGGTGTGGGTGCCGGGCCCGTGCGCCGCCTTTCTTCTGTGAGTCATCGCTATTATGTTGCTAAAGACAGTTTTTAATGTTTAGCAAGCTCACTCATCGCCTTCGAAAGGCGTGCAGATGGGCGGCATCCGCCTGCAGAGGCTGATCCGCACGTCATCCGGTATGTCCGCCGAGAGTATGATCCTCATCAGGACCGTGCGCTCCTCCGGCACTATGCCCGATACGTGCCTCTTGGCCTCGTCGGACATGAGGATGCCGCTGAGGAGGAGGTCGGCCGCGCGCTCGGAGAGGCCGCTCTCCCTGACCGTCGAGGCCAGGGCCTCCTGCGCCCCGGGGGCGCTGATCGTGCCGCAGCGGAGGAGGATGTAGGCGTATATGCCGGTGGTCACCCGCGATGCGAGGATCTCCTGGGCCCTGCGCGAGGCGGCATGTCTGCCTATGAGGAGGTGGAACGCCTGGTCCTCGTCGCCGCTCCGGCCTATCACGGAGGCGATCATGGCCTCGGCCTTCGCCGAGCGTATCCCCTGCCTGATGAGGCCGCATGCCATCTCCGGGCCTATCTTCGGGGCGAGCCGGCGCGCGTAGAGCACCTGCTTCCCCTCCCGCTGCTCGGCGACGATGCCCTCGGCGGCCACCTCGACGAGAGGATGGCCACGGAGGAGGCCCCTGAAGAAGGCGCGCGTCTTCGCCGCGAAGGAAAGGCTGGCTGCTGGGGGGTCTTGAATCTGGCGCATGGGGATCTTGATGCGGTATATGTTAGAAAAAGTTTAAAAAAGAGTTAGTGGGCCGCGCTCACTTCTGCTTCGCGAGCATCCCGTCCATCTTCTTCCCCATCGCGGCCTGCTCCTCCTTCGACATGCCCTTCATCAGCTCCGCATGCGCCTTCTGCGCGTGCGACGTCAGCTTCCGCTTGACCTCGTCCGGGCTCTTCCCCTCCGCGACGAAAGAGCACTGCACTCCCATGTCCTTGCAACCCAGCTTCATATTACCACCTTGAACGTGCTGGGACGGGCCGGTTTAAAACGCTGAGCCCGGACGGAAGGGGAAAAATCGCAGGGGCATATAAAGCGATAGCCGCTCAAATGAAGCGGGTATCATGGCCGGGATGAGCAGGAAGGGCGGATTGTTCACCACCAAGGTGATCGTCACGGGCCGCGTGGACGGGCTGGAGTGCGCGGTGGAAGGCAGGAAGAGCATGTTCTCCTCATGCCGCTATGACGTCCTCCTGGACACGCCGGGCAAGAGCGACGAGCCGCGCCTCCTCGCCAGCGGCGGATTCGGCGAGGCGCTCGCGGCGCTGAAAAGGAGCGCCGAGGCGGGCGGATGCGTCGGCCTGCTCAAGGCGGTCGCCGCCGAGCTGGAGGACCCGGACTCCAGGCTCACGCGCGGGATGAAGGCGGACTCGCTGGTCATCCTCGCGGCGCTCATGCACAGGCCCCTCACGGCACAGGAGATCTCCGACCGCCTGAGGATACCGGAGAGCACTGCGATGCTCACCATCCTCGAACTCCGGAGCGAGGGGATGGTGTGGCGGGCGCCGGAGGGATCCGACCCGTCGCGACGCTACCACATGAGCGAGATAGGGAAAAGGATATGCGATGCCCTTGCCGAGGACGGGGTGTACGCGGCCGTGGCCGAGAGCGTGCGGGCGAAGCTCGGGCCGCCTAGGAGCAGCTGAGCCCGTCCCTGCACTGCCACGGCTCGTAGCAGTAGGTGCCGCTGTCCGTGCAGCAGGATGCGCCGAGGTAGCCGCAGTCCACGCGCTCGATGAAGTCCTCGGTGACTATGATGAAATCGTTCACCTTCGCCACTCCGATGCCTTCCTCGGTGTAGTTCGGGTCGAGGATGTTCGCGCGGTGGCCCGGGCTAGCCATCCATCCCTGGACGATCGATTGCTCGAGGCCGACCTGGTTGAACCACTGCACCGAGGTCCAGTTTACGCGCTGTGCCGTCTTGACATAGTCCAGGTTGGCCTGGAGGTCGGCCTGCACCTGCGCGGCCGCGTCCGGGCCGGAGTATTCCTTGGCTATCTGGCTCCCCTGGTCAGGGCAGGATGCGAGGTCCGGCGAAAGATAGGCCTCGAGGTACTGCCAGGTGGATGTCATGAAGATGTTCTCGCCGGCGGCCGAGAAATAATAGATGCTCCGGTTGTACATGCGGTCGCTCTCGTAGAGCCCGAAATCGAAGCCCTCGTGGTGGATGAAGGGCCTGGGGCAATAGAGGGAGGGGTCGGTCAGCGGGCCGTTCTCGACGGCCAGGTCCACGCTGTGCTGGCGGGCCACGGACGCGATGTCCGGGTTGTAGTCCAGCGGCCGGAGGCCGGCCTTCGCCCTCTCCGCGTTCACGAGGACATGGATGTCATTCTCCATCTGGCTGAGGTTGTAGACCGGCTCCGGCGTGAGGTTCTCTATGGTCTGGTTGGAGATGTTGGCGGGGGGGAACTGGATGAGCGGGGCCGGGCGGGTGGCGTTGAAGGAAGGCTGGGGCACGGTCTTGTTGTATTGCGGCTGAGGGTGGGTGGCGTTGGGCGCCGTGACGTTGGCCGGGGAAGGCGGGGGGAGGAGCGACATGATGAGCGGGAGCGAGAAGAGGAATGCCAGGATTATGAGGGCGGTGACGATGAAAGCCAAGGCTGTCCGGCGGGCCATGTGAAGGTATCAGGAGCAGGGATTAAAACCGCTCGCCCGCTCCCGGATTAATAAACGCATCGATTGTAACCTATCCATGCAGAGGGGGTTCGTTAGGTTCTTGGCCATCGCGCTGTTCGTCGCAGGCGTTTCTTCCGCCGCGACGTGCGCGGAGAAGAGTTACGCGGCATCTTGCAGCGGTTGCACCTTCAACAACGAGACCGGGCAGATGGACCAGACTGCTACCACAGCTACCAGGACCGCGGGAAAGCATGCCTCTTCGGCGCGCGTCCCCTCGAGAGCGCGGAACACGCGGCCGGATCGTGCCCTGCCATAGACGTCTGCATCGAGAGGCTCCAGACCTGCAAGGCGCTCTACTCCAGCGGGAGCGATGCGGAAGACTGCTCCACGGGCGACATACACAACTGCTTCGTCCAGGGCGGCATCTGCGTGGCCACGGCCGTCAAGAACTGCGGCGGCTCGCCCCAGCCCGAGTTCGACGCCCCGCCCGCCGGATGGTGCGACAGCCTCTGGTTCGCGGTACTTCCCGTGTTCATCGGCGCGCTCGCGATAGGCGGGAAGAGATGAGCGGTCCGGCCGTCGTGGGAAAATAATTTCACCCACGGCAGGTTTATTAGCACGACGGCCAAAACGTCCTCTCATGAAGGCCTGGATAGCTGCGATCCTGATATTCGGACTCATCCTCTCGGGCTGCGCGTCGCAGGCCCCGCCCTCCAACGCGACGAACTCCTCCGGCGGGAACCAGTCGGGCGGGACCCCTTCCGGAGGCGTCAATTACACGCCGCCCTCGCCCCCTCCGGCCGAGAACCTCTCCGGCATCCACAAGATAAAGCACGTGGTCATAATCATGCAGGAGAACAGGGCCTTCGACGAGTATTTCGGCACCTACCCCGGCGCGGACGGCATCCCGAGAGACCCCAACGGGAGCTTCTCGGTCTGCTCGCCGACCCTCAACGGGACGTGCATCTACCCGTACCACGACTACTACGACCGCAACGAAGGGGGGCCGCACGGCGCGAACCAAGCCACCCTGGACATAGACGGCGGCAAGATGGACGGCTTCGTCAAGCAGCAGGAGCAGGGCAGCAGCCAGAGCTGCAAGGGGGCGCAGAACCCCAACTGCAAGCAGGGCAACGGCCGAAACGACGTGATGGGCTACCACGACCGCGGCGAGATCCCCAACTACTGGGCTTACGCGGACAACTTCGTGCTCAACGACCACATGTTCGAGTCCGCACGCTCCTGGAGCCTGCCATCGCACCTGTTCCTGGTGTCCGAATGGTCCGGCAAGTGCACGAGCAGCGACCCGTCGAGCTGCACGGACGAGCTGGCCACGCCGCAATCGCTCACGTTCCCGAACACCCTCTTCAAGTACCCCAACGGCACGGTGAAGCCCCCCATCTACGCATGGACGGACATAACGTACCTCCTCCACAAGAACAACGTCAGCTGGGGCTATTATGTCGATGAGGGATACCAGCCCGACTGCGAGGACGACTCCATGTACTGCACGCCCGCCGTCCAGAAGGCCAACGTGCCGCAGATATGGAACCCGCTCCCGTGGTTCACGGACGTGCACGAGGACAACGAGACCGGCAACGTCCAGCCGCTCGACAACTTCTACGTCGCGGCGAAGGACGGCGACCTGCCCGCGGTGACCTGGATCGTGCCCGACCAGAACGACAGCGAGCATCCTTTCGCCCTGGTGAGCCAGGGGCAGAGGTACACCACCACGCTCATCAACGCCATCATGGAGGGGCCTGACTGGAACAGCACCGCCATATTCCTCACCTGGGACGACTGGGGAGGGTTCTACGACCACGTGGTCCCGCCCGACATCGACCAGAACGGGTTCGGCCTGCGCGTTCCGGCCCTGATCATAAGCCCGTACGCGAAAGCCGGCTACATAGACAGCCAGAACGCGAGCTTCGACGCGTACACCAAGTTCATCGAAGAGGACTTCCTCAACGGCTCGATGCTCGACCCGGCGACCGACGGAAGGCCGGACCCGAGGACGGACGTCCGCGAGAGCCTCAATGTCGGCGACCTCACCAAGGACTTCGACTTCGACCAGGCGCCGAGGGCTCCGATCATCCTGAACCCGGATCCGAAGACCGACCTGATAGAGCCAGGGAGCAACGACAGCAGGGACATGTCGGTCCCGCAGTAATCTTTCCCTTTTTTCATCAATGAATGGAATTTTGTGGAAATACGTGCATATATATACAAGTTCCGTCATTTATATCCTGGATGAAAAAACTTTTTCCGACTTTTGCCAAGGCATCGAATTATCGGGGCGCTACCCAGAACGGAGGCAGGCTGAGCGCGAGGCAGACCGCAGCCCTCCGGAACGAGGTCCTGGAGAGGGACGTCTACCGGTGCGCATACTGCGGCTTCCGGTCGCATGAGTACCAGACGATAAACTACATCGACGGCGATTCAAGCAACAACAGGATAGGCAACCTGACCACGGCCTGCGCGATGTGCAATCTCATCCTCAACACCCCGATCGGATGCCAGATCGAGGGCATAGTGGAGCTTTACCAATCGTCCGAGTACGACCAGAACAGGATCGTCCAGATAACCCGCGAGATGCGCTCGAAGGGGAAGGGCGACGATGAGATAAAGAGGTTCCTGGGCCTACGGGACAAGGCTCCGTTCCGCATGAACCGGGAATACCTCAAGGGCCTCTACGCGTTCGTGACGTCCTGGAAGGGCTCGCGGGGCGACTTCGAAGAGGCCCTCTCGAACGGTTATGGGCACTGAGGCCCGGCGCATGGGGCTCCTTGAGCGCGCCGCGAAAAGCCCGCTTTGCCTTGCGAATGCGAAACTCGAAGCCTTCAAGGCGGCTCCGGAGCGGCGGAGCGACCAGCCCCAGCTGGTCTGCGAGTCGGGGGAGGACGCCGAGAGATACTTCGCGGTCCTCGACGGCGGGCACGGCTATTCGCTCCTCCACGAGGGCGAGAGCTTCGCGGACAGCGGCGAGATGAGGCGGAAGGTGGACATATATACGATACTCGCCGGCGAATGCAGGTCGGAGATAGGCTCTGCCGAGACCTACCGCGACCCCCAGGGAAAGATCCTCATCCTCGCATTCGAGGTCAAGGCCGGCGAGCTCGTGCCGATCTCGATGATCGCCAGGTCGCTGGAGAGAGAAGGGCCTTGAGCCGCCGCTTATCTCCAGAAATCCTTCATGCGCCTGCCCATGCCGTAGCAGACCACCACGAATCCGATGAAGAAGATGAGGAAATCAGTGGTGTCGCCCGTCACGAAATAGCTTAGGGCCGAATAGATGACGATGGCGAACCCGCAGAGCACGATGATGGTGTCGATCGCCAACCCCGCGAGGCCGCCCCTGCCGACCGTCATCGGCTCATTGGGCGCACACTTGGCCAGGCGTGTCGAACTTCGAGCTGTCGTAAACCCATGGCTGGCAGTCATATCCCGAAGCCGGCTCCGAGCCGATCATCGGGCTCTGGTAATCGTTGATCCCCATGGTCGACGAGCCTATGCCCCCGTAGGTGCTGGAGATGTTCCAGGCGTTCCAATCGCACTGGGCGTCGGTGCTGAAGTCGGTCCCCAGCGCGGTGGCGTTCCCGGGGCAGGAGAGATACAGGGTCCCGTTCCCTTCGGAATCGCCCTTGAACACCAGGGCTGCGGAGGGGCATGTCGTGGAGCCGGTGTCGGCCTGCTCCATCCTCATCGAACCCTGCCCGTCGAAGAAGAGGCTGAGCGTGACCGTACCGCCGCTGCTGTTCGTCATCGTGAGGGTGCACTGGCTCGGCGTGCCCGAGTTTATGAGGTCCGAATAGGTCTTGCCGGAGAGGTCCGTGCCGGGCGGAGTGGATGCCGCGCCAGCCGGCTGCGTCGCGTTCTGGGCAGTCCCTGGAGACTGGGAGTTTCCGGTGCCGTTATCCGCCGCATTCCCGGACGGCTGGGCCGGACCGGAAGGCGCCGCCCCGGCCTGGGGCTGGGCGCCCGTTGGCTGCGACGCGTTGGTCGTATTGTTCCCCAGATTGTATTGAGCCGAATAGGTGCAGCCGAAAAGGGCCAATCCCATCACGATCAGGACCGTCAGGACGTATATGGATTTCATGGGCCTTTCATGGGACGTGAAGATTTTTATAACGGATTGCGGGCCCCGCGCTCCAAAAGCCGCCACTAAAGACGACTTAATAAAAGGTTGGGCGGATAATCCCATGCATGCCATCGGGGAAGCTTGCGATCTCCGGCCCTTGGGGGGGCGCGGACGCATGAGACAGCCACGCCGGGAGCTCCTGCGCTGCGCAGGGGCGAAGGGCTCGATAATCATGGTCGCCGGCGCCTGCGGGAAGGTGAGCGACTGGGACGGCCAGCTTCCGCTCGCCGAGAGCTACGACGTCCTCCGCTACGCGATATCCGGCGACTCGGAGAAGGACGCGAGGGAGCTGATCGGCCTCTGCCGGGAGGCTGGCCTCAAGGCGCCGAACCTGCTGGGGCACTCGCTGGGCAGCATCGCCTGCGGCTCGTTCTGCCACATGGCCGCAAGGGGCGGGAACGAAGCCTTCAGGCCGCGGACGCTCGCGCTCGTCTGCCCGGTCGGGATCCCGCAGGGGTCGCCGGCAGGAAGGGTCCTCCTGATGTTCCAGAAAGAGGGGGCCGCCGGGATCCTCCCCGAGGCCGCAAGAGAGGGGATGGATTGCGAGACGGCCGTGATGCTCGTCGATGGGCACTTCCCCTTCCGCGACCGGCCGGCATGGTTCAACAGGGAATACGGGGATTTCATAAGGGAGCGGCCGCCGCATGGGTGCAAGGGTGGCGCTGGAAAACCTTAAAACCCTTGGAAGAGAGTGTACTGCATGCACACCCTGTCCCCCGCGACGATCTCGATATACACAGAATGCCCCCGCTGCTTCTGGCTGCACTTCCACGGCACAAAGAGGCCGGACACCATATTCCCGTCCCTCCCGTCCGGGATGGACCGCATCCTGAAGCAGCACTTCGACCGGTACGCCAAGAGGGGGGCCCTGCCGCCCGAGCTCTCGGCGCTGAAGGGGCAGGTGAAGCTCTTCGACGACGGGGGGCTGCTCGCCGACTGGACGAGCAACCGCAGGGGGCTCTCCTGGGACGACGGGGAGGGCAACGTCCTGCGCGGGGCGCTGGACTACGTCCTGGTCAGGTCCGGCAAGCTCATCGTCCTCGACTTCAAGACGCGCGGCTTCCCCCTTAAGGCCGACACGGCCGCGCACTACCAGAACCAGCTCGACATCTACAATTTCCTGATAAGGAAGAACGGCTTCGACACCGAGGACTATTCCTACCTGCTCTTCTACCACCCGCACGAGGTCGCGAAAAACGGGAAGATCGATTTCGTGACCGACCTGGTGCGGATGAGCGTGTACCCCAGCAACGCCGAGAGGCTGTTCTCGGGCGCGATAAGGGTGCTGGAGGGCAGGAAGCCGGCGCCGGGGCCCGAGTGCGGATTCTGCCAGTGGGGGAAGGAATGGAGATGAAATGCGCTTGAAGCTGTAACGCTTTTTCCAACTTAATCGCGCCAAAAATGGAACGAATGCGTCATTCCGTTCCCGGAACGGGATTTTTTTCAACCCACGAACAGCTAGGTTTAAATACATCTCCTGTTGTAAAAAATCGACCCCCATGAAGCAAGTTGTCGCTATCGAGGAAAAGACCCGGAGAACCGGAGAGTCCACAGGCGCGAGCGGCACGTTCGCGCGCAGGGAACTGCTCGAGAACATGCCGGCATCGGCCGCCTACTATCGCGCGGTGGACCTGATATCTTCGACGGCCGGGCAAACCGACATGCGCGACCTGCTGCGCCTGGTCCCCCAGATCTTCGAGGGGGTGGTCAAGATAGAGATCGACCTCAACAAGGGTGGCCCAACGCCGCTCCAGCTCATGAGCGCCGTGGTGGACGAGGAGCGCGTCTTCTTCACGGCTTCGAGCGACCGCGACGAGCCGTTTGCGGCGAAGAAGGTCCCGCTCATGCTGACGCACGGGGGCGAGGAGACGAGCATCGGCGACATGTACGTCCTGGGCTTCCGGCCGATATCCCTCGATCCGGACAATCCCAACGACGCTATCGAGACCGAGCGGGTGCTCGGGCGGATCGGCTCCATGATGGCCAAGACGATAGACGCTGCCATAGACGGCCTCACCGCGGTCTCCAACCGCAAATCCTTCGACAGGAGCCTGGCCGAGAAGGTCGCGCGCTTCAGGTCGGATGGCAGGATATTCTCCCTGATAATAATCGACCTGGACCACTTCAAGAAGGTCAACGACGGTTTCGGGCATCAGGCCGGCGACCGCGTCCTCGCAGAGACCGCGGTCATGCTGATGAACGGCATCCGTGGCAGGGAAGGCTGCATGGACACCGTCTTCAGGATAGGCGGCGAAGAGTTCGGCATGATCCTATCAGATGTCACGATCGACGAATCGGCGGTGATTGGCGAGAGGCTCCGCAGGGCTGTGAGGGAGCACGATTTCGGGCTCCGCGAGCAGGGCAGCGGGCAGCCCCGCCAGGTCACCTGCAGCATGGGGGTGGCGGACGTCCGCGAGGTCTTCAACTCCGAGGATGTCGCCGGATCGCTATACAAGCTGGCCGACGAGCGGCTCTACCAGGCCAAGAATGGCGGCCGGGATTCAGTCATTGGCATGAAGGCGATAGGCGGCGGGTGACCGTTCGCTTGTTAAATCGTTGTAGACAACTTCTTTTAGTGGCGGTCATCGGGTCCGGGCGATTGACACATGGCCAGGAAGACATTGGACGTCAGCATCGCCGTCCTGGGCGGGCGGAAGGCGCGAGGCTGCGCAAGCCCGCCCGCACCGGCCTTTCCTGAGCCGGCCGTCGAGCTCAGCCTCATGAGGATACAGGGCGAGGCGGACCGCCTTTTCGGCGACATACTGGAAGAATGCGCGGCCGGGGGCCGATGGTTCCCTGACGTCGCTGACTCCGCGTTCCGCAAAAGGGATTCGGGCGAGGCGCTCGATCCGCTCGAGCGGCGCATCATCTCGCTCTTCGGCAAGATAGACGCGATCGAGATGATCAAGGAGATGAAGCCGCTCCTCTGATTCAGGATGCCCTGGTCGTGTAGTAGTAGGTCGGTTGCGGGGCGACGTAGGTCGGCTGTGGAGGAGGCTGCGGAGCCGGGGCTGCCTGCGGAGGGGCTGGCTGCTGGTTCTGCTGGACCGTGGCCGGATTATCGGTCTGGGCACCTTGCTGCGCCACGGCGTCCTGGGAGGGCTGGGCAGAGGGCTGGGAAGGCGCTACCGAGGGCTCATATGGGGCGCTGGCGAGGAAATCCCTCCGGACCTGCGCTATGTCGGCCGGAGGGGCCGCCAACGGCATCCCCGATGAGACCGTGGGCTGGGCCGGCAGGGGCTGCGAGAGCCCCATGGCGATGATCGTGCCTACGCTGAGCAGGAACACCGCGAGGGTGATCGCGACGGCTGTGCGGATGTTCATTTGAAATCAAACTCCTCCGTATGGATGTGCTGGTCCTTGACGCCTTTCTGTAACAGATTCTGAGTTAAACTGTTTTTAAATGCCGCTGGTCCGCAGAGGAAGAAGTCCTTCCCTTCGAGGGGGCCCAGCTCCGATACGCTCAGGCGGCCCTTCTCCCTGCTCACCCAGGGCACCACCCTGAAGTTCTTCATCTCCTTCTCGATGGCCTTGAGCTCCTCCATGCCTATCAGGTCCTCCTTCTCCCGCACAGAGTAGTAGAGGACCACGTCGATGTCGCTGAAGTGGCCGTCCCTCATGTCCTCGGCCATGCCGAGGAACGGGGTGATCCCTATGCCGCCGGCCAGCCATACCTGGTTGCGGAGGTCCTTGCGATGGAAGTTGAACCTGCCGAAAGGCCCTTCCACGGAGACCTTGTCCCCGACCTTCAGGTGCGCCAGGCGGCTCGTGTAGTCGCCGAGCGCCTTGACCACGATCTTGATGCCGTATTCGTTGGACTTCGAGGCGATCGTGAAGGGATGGGATTCACGGCTCACCTTCTCGTTGTAGAAGCGGACGAAGATGAACTGGCCGGACTTGTAGCTTATCGGCTTGTGGTCCGGCACCATCGTGATCGCGGATGTCCCGGGCCCCTTCTGCTCTATCCGCTCGATATGGTACGAGGCGGCCTTGAAGAGGCGGTTCTTTATGACCAGGCTGTATGCGAAGGCCCCCAGGCCTATCGCCGAGACCGCGATGGCGTAGAAGTAATAGCCGGCGAAGACGTTGTCCGCCGTCGCGTCGAAGGGGACCAGGAAGATGTGGAGGACCGCGAGGAAGAAGACCAGCCCCAGGAACTCGTGCGTGAACTTCCAGTACTGGTACTTGAGGGTGCGCATGAAGAGGGTGATCGAGATGAGCACGATGAAGCCGATCATGGCTATGATGCCGAAATTGACGGACCAGTACGCGCTGGGGAGGAGGTAGATGGCCGCCTGCCTCAGGTTGTCCGGGACGAAACGCAGGACAAGGAACACCGGATGGGCGAGGATCAGCATCAGGGCGGAGCTGCCGAGGATGCCGTGGGCGATATAGACCTTGTCCATGCCGCCGAAGTAGTCTTCTATGGCCGGGATCCTGGTGGACAGGACGAAGGTCAGGGCGAACATGGTCATGGCGACGAGGCCTGCCAGCTCTCCTATGGCATGCGTGACCGTGCCGTAGTCCTTGAAGGCCTCAGGGCCCGGCCCGAGGAAATACCAGAGGAAGACCGGGATGAGCGATATGACCGCGATTATGATCCAGCCAGCGTATCTCAAGCCAAGCACCCCTCGAATCCGTTGAAATTGTCGATCGACATGTCCTCCTTCACGCACATGGCTTTAATTCCGCTCCCCCCGACCAGGGCGGGAACCATCGACGGGGGCGTGACGAATATCGCCGTCGCGTAGACGTCGGCTTCCATGAGCGTGTCGGCGATGACGGTAACGGAGACGTAGTCCTGGCTGTTGAGTATGTGCGGTTTCTTGTAGGTCGAATCGAACTGGTTGTAATCGCCGGAGGTGGCGACCCCGCAATCGCCGACCCGGATCATGCGGATGGTGCCCTCCTCCCTCGGATGCTGGACGCCCAGGATGCGCTCCTCTCCGAACGTCCGGATATCGCCCCGGGCGTCTATGAGGGCCGAGAGGACGCCTTCCTCCTCCAGGACGCGGGCCATCTCGTCGGCGATGTATCCTTTGGCTATGGAGCCCAGGTCCACCCGGACATCATCATCCGCCAGCTCGACCGTCCCGCCGCTTATCAGGATGTCTTTGTAGGAGCATTTCGGCTTCGCTATCTCCTTCCCGCCTTTCCGCGCCAGGAACTGCTTGCCAAGCGAGATGTCGTATCTCCCTCCGGTCTTTTCGCACAGCTCGAGCGCCTTCTTCAGGACGGCCATCAGCTCGTCAGGGACGTCCATCCTCCTCTTCCGGTTCAGCTTCGAGAGGACGCTGTCCCGATCGTAGAAGTTGAATATCCTCTCCAGCTCCCTGCCCCGCGCGTACGCGTCCTCCATGACGCCTTCTGCCAGGGCGGCGTCGATCCCCCAGACCGCTATCTCGACGCCTTTCCCGAAAAGGGGCTTCCTGAGGCTGGCGGGTTTCATGCTCATTAACGCGAATGCCTTGTATAAAAAGCCAGGCTATCGTCCAGGAGACCCGGTTCCGGCCAGCGATGGAAGGAGAGTATGCCTCACTATTCCATAAAATACAACTGATTAAAAACAGTTCCGCAGCGTATATATCGATGGACAACCTCCCGAGGAAAAGGCTTTTCGAGACGGACGAGGCCGACCCGAGGCGGCTGGCCGGCGCCAAGCTGACTTTGCCCGACCTCAAACGTTATTTCCGCATAGTCCATTCGGATAGCGGATGGGCGGAAAACCAAAAGGACGAACAGACCGACGAGGGGTTCAGGTTCGACGGGGGATCGCTCTCAGCTTATGCCGAGAAGGTCCTGTCGAGAAAGCTGGGAAGGATATATTTCCCGATGGCTTTCAACGGCGTGGTGGCCAAAGCGCTCTCCGAGGCAGGCCATCCCCTGCTCGCCAGCGACCTGAGCGGATACTGGGTCGGCCGCCTGAAGTCCATTGGCCTGGATGTCGAGGTGAGGGGCTTCGAGGAGATGCCTAAAAGCGGTTTCGACGCCGTGGTCTCCTTCGAGCCTTGCCCTGTCTCATGCAACATGGTCGGATACGTCGGCCTGCTGAGGGCGCTCGCATCCGGGGTTCCGTTCATAGGCATCGACTCATACTATCATCTGGGCATCCCGAAGGTCAAGGAGCGGGCGGAGGGCGAGATACGGCCGGTGCCGCTCATGATGAGGGAAGGAAGGCGCAAGGATATGCCGTATCATCCCCGTAACCCCATGGAGATGAACCGCCTCGCATACGATTACGGAGTGGAATACGGCGCGCATGACATCTATCACGACAGAGTGAGAGGGTTCGACTTCGAGTGCTTCAACGCCACCCCCGCAGCGATCCGCAGGATGTCCCTCGATCTGGCGGTCCTGGAGAGGCAGGAGGAATGGGCTTATGGCGAGGCATCTGTCCGCGGGCTGGCCAGGCTCATGTCCGTGACTAGGGAGGAGCTGGCCGCATCCCTCCTGCGTCTGAAGGAGATATCCGCGCGATGCCACATCGACGACGGCCACCTATTCTATTCTGGGATCAGGCTCGACGCTGCGAAGAAAGATCCCGGATGCCTAAGGACCGTGAAGCTCGTCGAGTAGGCGCGGAAACGAACCTGGCATAGCGGTATAATCCTTTTCGGTCCTCCCTAATCCGGTGATTTTTTGGGAAACCTGGCGTATTTCGAAGTGCCTGTGGATGATCTGGAAAGGGCGAAGAAGTTCTACAAGGAAGTCCTCGGCTGGGAGATAAAGAAATCCGAGATGATGGAGGATGCCCCGCCCGACTACCAGAGCGTCATGACGGGTAAGAGCGCGAAGAACACGCTCAACTCCGGCGGCATGTACAAGAGGAGCAAGGACATGCCTCCGGACACGAGGATGGTCAGCTATGCGGTCGTGCCTGACATCGACAAGGCGCTTTCCACCGCGGAGTCGCTCGGCGGGAAGGTCGTCATGCCGAAGATGGCCATAAAAGGCGTCGGGCAGGTCGCCCAGGTCAGGGATACCGAGGGCAACACCATCGGCGTCTGGCAGATGGAGAAGAAGTAGCTCAGCCGTCTCCGGCCGCTTCCTTCGGCTTTTTTCCTTTCCTTCCTTTCTTCCCCTTTTTCCCGCGCTCAAGGGCTGAGAGGACCTCCTTGATGTGGTTGAACGGATTCACATCCATGAAGATCTTCGCTATCCGTCCCCTTTCATCTATGATGAACGTGCATCTGCCGGTGCGCTGCTTCCCCGCCGAGCGCTTGAGCGCCCCGTATTTCTTTATCGTCTCCATGGCCGGATCCGATAACAGCGGATAGGGGAGGCCGAGCTTGTTCCTGAACCGTTTGTGCGATGCCTTGCTGCCGGAGTTCACCCCGAGGATCGTGCCGTTTTTAGCCAGCACGGCCGGATAATTGTCCCTGAATGCCATGCCTTCCATCGTGCAGCCAGGGGTGAAGTCCTTCGGATAGAAGTAGATGACGACAATCCTCCCGGCGTAATCGGAGAGCCGCTGGATGTTCCCGTCCTGGTCTTCAAGGGCAAAATCCGGCGCTTTCATGCGGGCTTTCAGCATGTGCCCCTTTTTCTCCGTCGGCATTTATATGCATGGGGATGAGTGCGATTAAGTGTTCTTAAGTGAGGTTTAATGTAATTATTTAATAAGGTGAGCGGACAATAGTGATAACCATGCGCGGGAAGAGGGAAGACGGGAAGGGGAGGCCCCGGCTGGTGGGGCCGGGCGAGGAGGATGCCAAGCCTCCCGCATCCGGAACGTTCGTCTCTTTCATGCCGATGGTATCGACCGCCGAGCGGAGGAAGGAGGCTGGTGAGGCATTCGGACTGTACCGGGCGAGGGCGCTTCCGACGATCAAGGAAGCGGAGCTGGCCCTACGAAGCCGCGGGAAGGATAAGGACGGTGCAGGGGATTTCATCGCCATCGAGACGTTCATCAGTGATAAGCTCGGCGAATGCTGCCGGGCGGTCTGCGCCACGATCGACCCCTCGCTCTATGAGCTGTTCTCGCGTGTGGCTGGGGCGGCCGCGTCGCCCTCGCGGATGGTCATGCTCGACGACTTCGCCAGAGCGGGCTACGAGGAGCTCGCGCCCGAGCTCTCGAATTTGTGCCTGCGCTGCGGAATCGAGCCGCCGCCTGCCGATGCGGCTACGGTAATCCGGGCGAGGCGTCCGGACGGAGGCGGATGAGAGGTGGCGGGAAGGAAACTGGGCCCGATTGGCGGAAGATGCTGCGGAGGGGAATATCCTGGGAGGATCGTCCCATACCCGCCGCTGAGCTCCATCCTCTCAGAGCGCGATGGCGGCCCGATGAGCAAGGAGGACAGCGAGATGCTGCTTTGGCTCGCCGAAATCAGGTCCCAAATGGCCAGGCAGCTGGCTCCTGCGGAGCTAGAGTTCCTTCAGAAGGAGGAGAGAGGGGTGGAGCGCTATTTCAACAACAGGAGGTTCGCGGACCATCCGTCCATGTCAGTCCTCGCCGACCGCTCATACGAGGCCGGCCTGAGCGGCGTCTTCGTCCGCGAGGAGACGCGCATCGCCCTGGATGTCGACCAGCATTCGCAGGCCATCGTCGGAGTCAATATGCTGACGATTTTGGATAATGCCCTGCGGACGGACGAGTCGAAGTCCTGGGACGCCGGCTTAGTGTATCTTTTGAGGTACTTGAGGATAAAGAGCAGAATCCAGCGAGACGGTCCGGCGAGCCACGAGGAAGCGGACGCGCTGAGCCATTCGAGGACGTGGATGGAATACGGCGACGTTGCCCCTCTTGTGGACGCGTCGGCGAGGGCGCTCTTGATATATCTGAGCGCAGAGTCCGGCAGCGCCTCCATCTTGCGGTTCTCCCTTGGGGAAGATACTGTCAGGTCCTTGTTCTCGATGGTCCGGATGGAGAATGCTGGGGAAGAGGTGTTCGGCCTCTGCACCCGTATCGCTTCGGAAGCCGCGAATGAGCGGGGATAAGCGTCCCGCGGGCCCCCTTTGCATCCACATAATAGCATATTTAATCATTTCCAGGCAATTATCGTCCATGCCTCCAAGCCCAAGGGCCAGGGTTGCCTCAGCAAGGATCCGCTCGTCGAAAACCGACGCCATACGCGAGGAGTTCTCCCTGATACCGGTGCTCCTCAGCGAAAGGGAGCCCACGGGGAGAGGCCGCGCGCCGGATCTGGACGAAGGGACTTTCGCGAGGCTCGTTTCCCATATCGGGACATCCAGCCCAAAGACGCAGCGCATCGCCCTGCGTATAATCGGCCTCGCGTATCGTGTCGGATATTCAGAGTTTTCTCTCGCTTTCTCGGAATCCCTCGGTGAAGCCGGTGGGAGGACGGATAACGGCGGCATGGACAGGCTGGTCGGGAAGCTGCACGCTGCTCTCCAGGCGACCGCTACGAGGTTGTCGGAGGAAAGGAAGTGGGTCCCGCTCGCCGAAGGTATATTGCCGAGCTGAGAGGGGCAGCAGGGGACCGGCTGAATGGACTGACCGCTCAGGGTGGAGGAGGCGGCATGAGCTCTTCGCTGTGTGCCATCTTCTTTTCCAGATGATTCGTCCTCGCCACGTGGGACATGTTCCCTATGGCCGTGAGTTCCTGATTGTATTCCGCTTTCCTGGCTGAAGTCTCTATGAAATGCACTTTCAGCTGGCCGTCCTCCGGATAGAATATCACACGATCGCCCTTGTCGAATTCGATGCTATACTGGTTGCCGCTTTTCGCTTTTAGGTTAGCCACGGCATTCTCGCCCGTCACCAGCGTGGCGAAGGATTCGCCTTCCTCAAGCCTGATCAGCCTGTGCGATATCTCAAGCAGTTTCCCGATGACGAATTCGCTGTCCGCCTTCGGCAACTCCGCGAGCTTGTTCCAGGACGCCTCGTTCAGGACGATAAGGCTCGCCTCAAGCCTGTTGACGTTCGGTGGGAGGAGGCTGCGGACCGCCGCGATAGTTTTCGGGTCGATCACCCGCTGCGTCGGCTGTTCGTTCCTCGCTTGCCGCACCAGCCGCTTGTTATACGCCACACTCAGTTCCTGGTACTTGTCGATCGCGAGGATCTCGACAGCGGCGGCATCGCTGTATCCCCTGCGCTGGAGGTATCTCTGACCGGCCTCGTAGCCTCCGGCGTTGATGATGGCCACGAGCTCGCCGTCCTTTCCTGCATCCAGGACATGCTCCTTGAAATAAGCCGTGCTCTCCTCTTTGAACAGGCTCATCGCCTTCTGGACCTCCAGTTCGCCGTATTTGAGTGCCAACAGTTCCCTCGCCTCTGCCGGGCTGTGGCGCCTGACGATATCAGATACCTTGTCGGCCATGAACCTTCCTTTCAATTCTTCGCTGATGCCTTCTGGGGCCGCCGCCTGCTCGGGCGCGGCTTTCTCCGGAACTGTCGTCCCTTTCGGCTCCTTCCCGGTGAGCGTGGCTGCCGCCAGCGATTCGCTTAGGGCATCCCCAACCATCTGTGGCAGCTTCAGGGCCGCTTCCGCCATCGACGGTTTCGCCTTCTTGTCTAATAGCCTGCCGAATGCTTGAAGGACTTCTATCTCTTCGACTCCGCTCCAGTTCACTTTCCTATCGGCCGCTTCCCTGAACCGGACGTAGGCGTCGAGAACCACGATTTCATCCAATCCACGCGCTTTTGCTATGGACGAGAGGGCGTCGTCTGCATTCTCAAGGATGAAGCTGCGTCTCGCCTCATTGACGAGCGCCTGCGCGAGCTTCTGTCCAGCCGCGCTTGTCCCCTTCTCCTCGGACAGCGCGGATAAGAACTTCACGAGAGAACCCCCCTGGCCCTTTTTTGAGAAAGCGAGGAACGCTTCGAACAGGATATCCGCATCGGCGCCTCTCTCAGACGCTTTTGTCATGAGCGCCGTATCCATCTTTTCTGTCCAATTTATCTTGGCGGACTTGGCTGCAACCGACCGGAGGTCGTAACCCGAGGCCGAGCCCACGCTGATGAGAGGCTTGGGCGGCTGCCTCCGCGCGTTCCTCACGCATTCCATCGCTATCTGGGTGTCGCTCCACCCCGGATGCGCTGCGGCTATCTTCTCCATAGCCATGACCTCCGGCGCGAACATGATCCTCTTATTGGGCTTGAACGGTTCACGAGCCCGGTAGAGGCCCACGAGCCTGTCAGCGTTCGCAAGATCCTCGACCGCCATGCGTGCAGCCCTTTCCAACGGAATCATGGGGCTCTCCCTCAGGATCTCCGAAAGCCGCGAGAAGGCCGGGTGCCATATCGTCCTTTTTCCGGGCCCTGCCATCGCCTCAGTGTAATTCATGATCAGGCCCTGCGCGCTGGCCGCGAGCGGATCCTGCCTGGGCATCGGGGACGCCTGCTGAGCGGCCTGAGGGGACGGGGCCGCGGCCGGAGGCTGGGCGGGGGCCTGGGGCTTGGGCGCCAGCCGCTCCTCCGTCCATCTCGAGGCACGCTCGGCCAGCGCCAGCCGTACCTCGTCTGCTCCCTTGCCGCCCAGCCTCCCGAAAAGCGCGACATCGTCCTGAGCGACGCCGTGATCCCGCATCCAGCCGGCATCCAGCCTCCCTTCTGAATGGAGGCGATGAGCCTCGATGAGCGTCTCCAGCCTCCCCATCGTCTCGTCCCGCGCCCACTGCCTCGCGTTGAATTCCAGCCTGCCGGCGAGCCCTTGCGGGCTGATGGAGCCAGAAGCAGCCGCGTCCTTGTACCTTGAGAATACCTCCACGTCGCGGAGAGTGATGCCGAGCTGGGCCATCCGCGCCCTTCCGGTGTCGGTCGAGGGATCGAGCTTCCCCGCAGCGTACTCCTTGAACGCGTCCATCAGGACGGCCGTCCTCGCGTCCACTGCCGGCTGGGAGATATTCATTTCCGGCGCCTTGGCGGCGCTAGGGAGGCCTCCGGCCTTCACATACCCATCCATCGTCCTCTCCACGGCCGCGGTGTCCTTGCTCCTGAGGGCGCGGTAGAGAGGCTCCATCCCGAAGTTCAATCCCGAAAACGCATCGCTCTCATGAAGGCCGGAGAGTATCCTCACCCTCCCGCCCCTCACGCCGATATTGGTCCCGATCATCCTGACGCCGCCGGCACGCCAAGGCGCCTGCTCGCCGTATTCTATTATCGGCATCATGTACTGGTCTTTCACCGCGACGCCCCGGGACGGCGCCCCGCGCTCGGTTATCCCGCCTCCTCTCGTGCTCTCGACGCTCTGGAGGAACATCCCGTCTTCGGTCACAGCGACCGTGTAGCGGTAGCCGGTCTCAGAGGTCAGCTCGACGCGGAGGTATTTCCCGTACACCTGGCTTTGCGCCCACCAGAAGCGCTCGACCTTCGTGGGACGGTCAGGCGAATCAGGCTTCGAGATGTCAGGCGCCCTCGAACTGGCGTCCATGGCCTGCTGGATCAGGATCTCGCGGGCAGTGGCGAGCGAGAAAGCGAGCTCCTCCTTCCCATTCTTGGACGGCCCGAATTCCTCCAGCTCAATCCTTGCTTTCCCGTCCCTGGTGATGTCTATCGCCCTCCCTTCGGTGACGGCGCGGTCCAGCATGCGTTGTATCCTTCCGTCGGCATTCTGCAGATGCTCGCCATAATATGGCTCCCCGGCTTTCCACTCGCGCCCCCCGAACTTGACCGGCCCCTTCATGTAGCCAGGGACCCACCTCCTCCATGACCCTTGGGATTCGGACTGGTATACGAACGTGAGAGTCGTCTTGCCATCTGGAGCGGTGATGTAGAGCGGATATGCTATATCCTGCGGCAGGCCTCCCATCTTGTTTCCCAGCCGCATCGGAGAGCCGATGCGGACGATGTTTCCGTCGACGACCGCGGTCTCCCTGACCCTGAAGGCTTCCGGGAACTCCCACATGAGCCCTTTGAGCCTCGCGTCGAAGACGCCGAGGGCGGAGGCCCATTCCGTCCCTATCGAAGGGTCGGGATGGATGTATGCCGCTTCCCTGGAGAGGATGCTCAATTCCGCGGCGAGGGAGAGCGTCTCCTGCGATGGGGCACTCCCCGGCGGCGTGCGCTTCTCGATCCACTCCATCGCCGTCCTGTCCTCGGCGGCCACCTTCGACTTGTCTTTCAGGTAGCTGCCATAGAGCGTGTCGAGCCTTCCGGCCTCTGCCGCGTTCTCGGCCGCGCGCTTCGGAACGGCCTGGGAGAGCAGGAGGGCGTCGTTAGCCTGGGCCATTCCCGCCTGGGCTTCGACGATCCGCAGGGCCGCCTTCTCGGCAGGGGTGCGCGAGGCTTCGGGCTTCGCGCCTGCCTGGTCGGCAATCTTCTGCATCTCCTCGGCCGACGCTTTCACGCCGGGGCGCTCCCTTGCATAAGCGTCTGCGAATTCGCCGAACGCTTTCCTAAGCGCCTCGGCCCTGGACTCGAGCAATGCCGCCTCCGGGCTCCTCGTGGACGGCTGTGGTGCTTCGGCCGCCTTCGGCAGCTCGCCGGACTCGTGGAATCTCCTCACTGCGTCAGCCACTCCGCTTCCGCCGAACACCTCGCCCAGGGTCGCTTCCCTCGCCTTCCCTCCGGCCTCGGCTACCAGGCGCGGCATCGGCAGGAAGGATGCCGGCGCATCTCCCCTCCCCTCGAGAACTCCGACCGGCCTCTGCGGGCGAAGCGGGTCCATGACGAGGATGCCGGTCCCACCGCCATAAGCCTCGCTCATGCTGACGTCTATGTTGGTGACATGGCCGCCGAGAGACCTCACGCCGTCCCCGCGGTCGTGGCCGACAACGATGTGGCCCACCCCCAGCTCATCCATCCATTTCTTCACTTCAGGCTTCTTCCACCAGCCCTGCGCCCCCACGTAGACGTTCGAGAAATCGCCGCCCGAATCGACGACCGTGGTCATGGTCCATGCGTTGTCCGGGTCCGCGAATAGCCTCGCGAAATGAGAATCGAGCTGGGCCGGCGTCTTGACGGCTTCGACCGAGCCGTCCGGCTTCTTCACGGACACGACCGGCCCTCCATGCGTGAAATAATTGCCGTCGATGATGACGGCGCCCTTCATCCCGTTGATGAAACCGAGCACGCCGTCCTCCTTCATCAGCCTCAGCGAGGCCTGCCATGGGTCCTCGCCCGGACGGACTCTGGGATCGTCCTTATAGGTCCTGATTATCGACTCCACGGTATCTTTCACGCCGACGCGCCCATACTGCCGCATCACGAGGCCGTCCGCGGCCCCGCTCCGCACCTGATCCAGCGTCACGCCCGGTTTCCCGAACTCGTTGAGGAACGCCCGGAAGATCTCCTCGTGGTTCCCCCTTATCGTGTGGACCATGGTGCCGTCGCCCCTCGCGGCGGCCTGCCTCTGGATCGAGCGCACAAGATCGACGGCTTCCATGCTCGTGGGGCCGCGGTCAATCAGGTCCCCGGTGAATACGATCTGGCTTCCTTTCGGGAGCTCGGGATTGAGCTCGAAGCGCTTGGACAGCAGGTGGGCCGGGGTGTCCCTCACCGGCTTCCCTGGTTCCCGATCGCGGAGGACTCCGGCCTTGAGGAGGTGGTCCACCACAGCATACGCATCGCCATGGATGTCGCCGACAGCTATCACCTGCCGCGCGTTCCTCACGACATCCACCAGGCCGTTCTGCATGCGCTCCACGCCAGTGCCGATGCGCCCGAGCTCGCGAGCCATCGCCATCGCCTCGGCAGCCCCGCGCTGGTAGTCCTGCGGCAGCGGTGCATCCCTTCCTTCGGCTTTCGCTACCGCCGCAGCTCTCGCCCGCGCGAGCTCCGACTCGCCAGCCAGCGCTGGCGGAGGGGGCTTCATCGTCCCTTCGTCGATGGCGCGGGCCTTCGCCGCTGCTTCGTCGACGGCGCGGAGGACGGATTTAGCGGCCGCCTCCGGCTGCTTGCCTGGCGAGTCCTCGAGGGCGCCCCGCACAAGCCTGGCCATCGCCGCCTCCGCCGGGTCGGCTGGCAGGGCTCTCGTCCGGTCAGCGTAGGCCGCGAGCCTGGCCGCCGCAGCTTCCGACGGCTGCGCCCTAGCAGCAGGAGCCTGCGCAGGTGCAGGAGGCCTCTCCAGCTCGAGCGTGAAGGCGGACCTCCGGACGTATCTTATGGCGCCTGGCACCGTCCGCGCGGCGTCCTCTCCGAGCACGAAGAACCTGCGTTGGCCCACCCAGATGTGAGGCTCGGATGCCAGATGCGGCGGAATCGGGCCCGTCGGCTCCCACAGGAACCTCGGCTCTCCTATCCCCCACCTGGCTTTACGGAACGCATCCGCCAGGTTGCCTCGGAAAGCCTTGCCCTCTTTGGGGGTCGCTGCGCCCTCCATCCCGCCCATGACTGTGCCCTTGATCGCCTCGTATATGATGCCGAAGGGCCCTGCATGGAGCTTGCCGGACTCGGAGACCACAGATTTCCGGAATCCTTTCCACATCCCGCGGAACGCCGCCCTGGCGGCCGTATCGGGCTTGATCAGCTGCGGCGCCTCGCCTGGAAGAATTCCTTCGGCCGCGTGCAGGTATTCCCTGAACGAGCCCTTCCCTCCTGAATCAAGATAGCTTTTGTACCCCCGGATGTGATCCGCGAGTGGGGCCGGGGACTTGCCCGATTCGACCAACGCTATGTGCTCGCCGATGCATTCCGAGAACAGCGCCTTTCCTCCGACGCCGCCGGTCTCCTTCCAGGCGATCATCGCGCCAGCGAACGCCTCGTGGCCGTTCAGTTCAGTGAACCTTTCCTTGAACCCCTTGCCAAGCTTGGCGCCCGGAGCCCGCGCGGCTTTCGGTGCCTGCGCCTTCGGAGCCTCTGCTTTGGGAGTCCCCGGCCTGGCTTTCAGCGCCTTCGGCGTGCCTGCGCTCGTGCCGCCTTCCCCTTTCATCACGGCCGCGGGTATGGGCGGGGGCCTTGCAGCCTCGGGTTTCGGCGCCATCGCCGCTTTGATTGGTTCCGCCCTTGGGGGGAGCCCTTCGGCGCGCCTGACGTATGATTCGAAATCGACCTTCGAGCCCTTCCGGAGCTCCTCGGCATATCCCCGGATGTGCTTCTCGAACGACCTTCCTATCTTGACGGACGGATCGCTCCGCAGCCGTATGTAAGCCTCGGCGCACTCGCCGAAAGTCTCCTTGACAGTCAGCCCTTTCATCCTGCTCAGGTAGGTACCGTAGGCCCTGGAATACGCCAGCTGGTCCCCTTCGAGCGCGTTTATCCTCTCGGACCATGGCTGCCTGAACGTCCCTCCTTCCTCGGCTCTGACAGGAGTCCGTTCTGCCGCCATCTTTCCCTGCGGGGTCTCTGCCCTCGTGCCTCCCGGCGCGGCCTCCTCCCTTGATTTCGACCGCGGGGTCTGGGCGCTCGTCCCTTCCTGCCCCGCCAATCCGCGCGGAGTCTCGGCCCTGGTGAGGCCAGGAGCTTCCGCTTTCGGAGCGCCAGCCGCACGCAGCGCTTCGCGCCTCTTCTCAAGCTCGCCCAGGGCTTTCTCCCCGGTCCCCGCTTTCCGCGGGGCGTTGGCCGCCTCCTGGGTCAGGAACTCTGCCATGTCGCGGGCATTCGTCCTGCCTTCGTGCCTCTCAGAAAAGAAACGTATCGTCTCCCGTGCGCGCTCGCCGCTGCCCATGCCGGAGATCTTCGACTCCGCCTGGTCCATGAGGGCCGCGAACCGTTCGGCAGAGCAGTCTTTCGGGACGATGCCGCGGTCCTTCGCATCGAGATATCTCTTCGCGAGGGCCTCCCTCTCGGCCGCGGACGGGGGCGCCTTCTCGGTCGGCATCACGAACGCCTCGGGGACGCCTCCCGCCCTCTCCGCGACATCTTTCTTGAACATGTCCCCGACGTCCCTCAGCAGCCGGCTCCCTCCGCCGGTCTGGGCCACCCATTCCGCCGCGCGCTGCTCGAGGGCTGTTTTCACGTTCTCCTCGCCCTTGCCTTTCAGCCCCCGGAACACTTCCATGTCTGCCGGCACTATGTCGAGTTTCGCCATCTGGAGGTCCGTGAGTTTGCCTGCGGCGTGGCTGCGGTACGCCTCCTGGAGCTTCTCGAACCTGGATTTGACCGCCCTTCCCTGCGCTTTCCTGGCGTGAGCCATGGCTCCGTGGGACATGGCCGCTATCGCGACACCCTGCAGCCCCATGAGAGTCGCCTCGTACAGGCCCTCTCCGCGCGCATACGCTTCCCCGATGCCGTAGATGCCGTAGGCCGTCCCGCCCACGAGCGCGGCGGTCCCCGCGGCCTCGCTTATCGCTTCCGCCCTCGGAAGCGCGCGCTCCAGCGCCCCGCCGAACCTGCCCATGGCCGTGGCCCGGGCTGCCTCGGCGAGCTCCTCTGCGGTGGCGACCGTGCCCGCTCTCTGCGCAGCGCGGGCCGCTCCGCGCATGCTCAGCGCCCCGGCGGCGCTGCGGCCGAGCTGGACCGCTTTCCCCGCGTAGGCGAAAGCCGACAGCACGTCGAGGACAACAGTCGACGCATGGAGGGTCTCCTCGGGCCGCACCGCTTCCTTGAGCGTGTTGTAGCCCGGGATGAAGCCGAGCACCAGGTCGGCGTTCTGCTTTATGAAAAGCGCGCGCAATTGCTGCTGCTCGGCCGAGCTCATCATCGCAATCATGGCATAGGCGGAACGGATCTCCGGATTCTCGCCGAGCCTCCTGTACTCTTTTTCGAGCGTGAGGTATTTCTCTTTCGGGAGGGAGTATCTCGCGATCAGAAGGTGGTACTCGGCGAGCTTGGCCCAGGCCTCCCGGGCATCGGAATCGCTCATCAGCCTGCCTTCCATCGAGGAGATCTTCCCCTGGTCTGCCTTCGACCCTTTCGCCCTCTCGGATGCTATGTCGACCCTCAGCCTGAGATTAGATATCAGCGAGCGGTTGAGCGCCATGCTTGAGTTCAGCGATTCGAATATCGCGAGCTGCCTCTGCTCGACGCGGGCGCCTGGGTCGAACGAGAACGCGGCGTCGAACCATCTCGATTCCAGGCCCAGGCAGGCGGCGCGGAGCATGTCGAGCGACTCGCTTATCTTCCTCGCGTGCACCGACGCCTCGGTCGGCCCCTCGACCGATGCCATCTTTCTCACCGAGAAGCGATGGTCGCCGTAGATGTCCGCGAAGAAAAGCCTCACCTGCTCGTTGGCGGCGGTCCCGAAGACACTGTGGTTCGCGTTCTCTTTGACAGACATAGCCGCTAGCGCGGCCCAGGTGTTCCTGAACGCGGACTCCAGGTGGCCGCGCATCGCCCCCCGCAGGCTGTTATCGTCGGTCGCGAGCAGCGTCTGGAGCGAGGCGCCGGCTTCAGGGTCGAAGATGGACGTCATGGAGGCGTAGGACAGCCGCATCGCTTCCGTGTTGCCCCTCCGGTACGCCTCCTGATAGTCCTCGAAGCCCTGGTTCCAGAGCGAGAAAAGCTTCGAGAGGAACTGCGCCTTCCGGTCGGTCACGTGCCCGCTCGTTCCGGCGAAGACCGCATAGCGCAGCGAATCCAGGTTGCGGTTGAGGACGCCCAGCTGCTGGGCGAGCCCGCCTTTCCCCGAGAGGGCCATCTCCACAGCTGCGTAGAACTGGCCCTCGATAAGCGCGAGGCCTTTGGCGACGCCCGCCTTCTGCGAGCGGTTGAGGCTGAACGCCCCGTTCAGCTCGCCCGAGAGCTCGTACATGCTCATGACCGCGGAACGCTGGAAGAATCCCGAGGGCGGGAGGCCCTTCATGTGCCCGAACAGGTCGCTAACGGTCTCATTGAGCTTCTGGAGGCCTGCCCAGACGTGAGTGTAGGCGCCGAACGCGTCCGTCGTGTGGCATCTTGCCTCCCCTCCGGCTTTCCATTCGATCTTCAGCGTGCCCAGGCGGCCGCGCGTGGCGGCGAGGAGCGCCTCGCGGAAGTGATGGTCCGCCGCCAGCAGCGCCCGGCAGTAGTTCGGATCCTTCTCGGCCCGGTGCGCCATGGCGTATACTTTGGCGGTCTTCTGCATCTGAGTGATTATGAAGTCGCCGACCTTCTGCAGGACGGAGATCCTTCTCTGCAAAACCCCTATCTCCTCCACCGCGCGGCCGTATTCGGCCTTGGCGTCCTCCCTCTTCTTCGGGTCCGCCATGTCGGCGCGGGCCTTCTTCATCCTCTCGGTCGCGGCCTTCAGCGAGCCAAGCTCCTTGGCCAGCCGATCGCGATATTCCCTGATCGCTGCCGCGTTCTTCGGGCTCGAATCGTAATCGGCCATCGCCTTGTCCTTGCGCCATTTCCCCATCAGCCCCTTGGCCATGAAAGCGCCGAGCACGGATCCGCTCTCGAATTCCTTGATCCTCTTCTCGAGGCCGGATAAGAGCCTTGACAGCCCCTTTGCTATGCCCCCGGCGGATCTCTCGGCCTCGTCCATCCTCTTGTTGGCCCGCGCCATGGCTTTCTTGGCGGTCTCGGTTATCTCCGCCGCCGTGGCCGAGACGGCCTTCCTCACGATCGACATGGCGCCGGCGATGTCCCCCGAGGCGAGGGCCTTCTTCGCTTTCCCCAGCAGCCGGTCTATCTTGCGGTTGGGGTCGAAGAACTTGCTCGCCTTCCGGACTTCGGATTTTTTGAGCTTTTCTCCTTCTTCTTTTGCCTCGGCCCGGCCGAACTGCATGTGGATCTTCCAGTAATCGGCCGCGGCCTTCAGTATCGCCTTGTGGACGAGGAACGCCTGCTGCGACGACTTCGCCGCCTTCACGAGCGCCTCCTCGGCCTTGGAGAAATCGGCCTTCGTCTTGGCCTTGAGATAGAGCCCGATGGCCGCCCTCAGCTCCGAAGCGCCGAAATCGCTCTTCGGCTTCATCTTCGCCATGCCCGAGCGGACCGCGCCGGCATTCCGCAGCTCCTTCACGGCCTGCAGGAGCTTCTTGGCCTCCTCGAACATGCCCGCTTCTGCGAGCTTCACCGAGTGCGCGATGGCCGCCTCGACCAGCTTCTTGTCGCCTGCGCTGAGCTTCGCGTCCTCAGCCTTCTTGCTCTTCGAGTACGCGGCCAGCTTCTTTATCGACTTGACTGATATGTTTTTGACCGCATCGAGGAGCTTCTTCTTCAGCTTCTCGACCTCCTCGTTGCTCTTCTCGTTCAGCAGGTCCTTGCCGATCTGCATGAGCTGGTTGCAGAGGATGCTCGCTTCGGCGATCCCCAGCATGAACGAGCGCTCCATCCCTATCGCGGCCATCGCGAAGGAATCCGCGACCGCGTTCTGACCGCGGTCGTACAGCTCCGAGGCGTTCAGGTAGGCCCGCATGGTCAGGCCCATCAGGCCCGGGTTCGCTGCGAGATTGGATACGCGGTCCGCGGCCTCGAGGGCCCCGACCCGCCTCCTCGTCACGGGATTCTCGAGGGTCCTGTCCGTGATCATGTCCCTGGCCCTCGCGACCATGTCCGCCCCTGCCGCGTGCCCGTGCATCTTGAGGCGCAGGCCTATCTCCATGAAGGCGACCGGGGCGTCCTGCAGGGTCGCTGCGTTGTACACCCTCCTGGACAGCTCGAAGACCCGGTGCCGCTCGCCCGCGGTCGTGGCGCGGAGGAAAAGGTCTGCGCCGTGGGCCAGCGCGCTCCCCCGCGCCATGTCCCCGTGGGTAACAGCCTCGAAAGCCCCGCGGTAGATCGTGACCGCCTCGCCGCACCCCGGCTGCCCGCTCACCCTGGCGATCTGCCGGTCCAGGTGCTCCAATGATGCGGCCCTGCGGAAAGCCGCCTCGGCCTCATCGGTCCTTCCCGCGCCGAGATGGCGCAGGGCGTCGGACGCCTCGTGCCGGATGGCGTCGGTCCTGCGCATCGCCTCCTCGCTGTTCCCGCTCGCCGGCGCCCTTGAAAGCCGCCTGAGCTCCCCCTCCATCCGCTCCTGAGGCACGGACTCCGGCCGCGAGAGCCTGGCAAGCTCGTTGCCGACCCGGTGCGAATGCTCCAGGACGCTCCTCGAGGCCGCGACAGCCTGCTGGTTCTGGTTGAGGGCGGCCGCCGCCGGATCGACGCGCGGCCCGAACTCGACCGCGCGCCCGCGGGTGGCGTCTTCAGCAACCCTCGCCGCCTCCCGCTCCTTGAACGTGGTTCCCATCTATCCGAACCCCAGGATGTCCTCCTCGTGCCTCCTGCAGATCCTCACGAATTCGCGGAGCATTTCCAGCCGCTCCTCCATGCTCCCCCGCCTTAGCCGGAGGGATCTCCTCTCCCATGCGACGAGGTCGTCGTAGAAGCTCTTCAGGACCAGTATCGAGTCGCGCAGCTCCTCGGGCTTCTCCCCGGCCGCCTTCCAGGAATCGATGGCCGACTCTATCTTGGAGATCGCGTTGCTTACTACCGCATCGGCATCCTCTTCCAGGGCTGTCAGCTCCTCCTCGTCTATCTCAGGAGGGTTTTCCGATCCGGCCATCACTACACCGTTGCATAATCGGATTGCGACTTTTTAATTGAGGGGGGTGCGTGAATCTTCTTTCACAAAGCGCGCAGGAGGGCCCCGGCCGCCCGATTTAAATCGTTTTGAGATGTGATTTACCACTAAGGAAGAGGATACAGACTCCCTGCAGTCCGTCCATGACTGCCGAACGCCTTTCCTGACGCCGGCGTACAATCCGGGCGAAAGGCTGCTCAGGGAATACCAGCGCCTTGTGGCCGAGTGCCGTGGCAAGCCCCTCTGACCACAGGCCCTTCGGAGGGAAAAAAAGCGATTCATATTTTTTCTTGTTTATCACCGGTTCCTGTGGAATGATTCCAAACTCCTGGCGCTCATCCTTAATATGATCAGCCCGGAATCCGCTCCATGTTCCTTCTCTTCGTGAGGCCCGGATTCCAGCAGGCTTCGCCCGATACGCTGTACCTCCCCCGAAAGAACGAGCTGGACCAGCAGGCTGTCGCGAAAGTGGCGGCCAACCAGCAGCTGTTCAACAATCCAGCTTTCAGCGCGAACGACCGGATGGCCCTCGCCGACGCGGCCAGGCGCAATGATCGGGCGGCGTTCGACGGCATAATGAATAATGTAGCCCCTTCGACAAGCGGGAATGCGAGGGATGTCCTTTTCGCCAACCTGCG
>JAWOLP010000011.1:0-16308 GCA_033853355.1 Candidatus Micrarchaeia archaeon
CTCTCCAGTCGTCGTCCTTCAGGATCGGCTTCCTTGCGAGGTCCGCCCGCACCAGCTCCTTGGCGAACTCGTTCTCGTCAGGGATCGTGGCCCAGCTCTGCTCGAACACGTGCCCCTTATCCTTGAAGCGCAGGATGTTGTGAGCTGCCACGATGTCCTCCTCAGGGCTTCCCTCCATCTTCCCGACCCCCGCCGTGCCCGTATGGATCCCTGATGCGCCGGCGAGCCTGGCGAACTTGGAGAGCACGAGGACAGACATGCCGATCGGGTTCTGCGGCCGGGTGAACGCCCCGTGGCCGGCGCGGTGGAAGTGGATGAACACGTCCGGGTATCTGCGGCGGAGGGTCTGTACCGCCATCCACCCTGCGGTTATACCGTCTATGAGGAAGGCGTAGCTCCCTGGCTCGAAGCCGGTGTTCCGTATCAGCTCGCACCTCTCGATCATGATATCGAAGTCCGCGGCCGACACGTTGAAGGAATGGACCT
Organism: Candidatus Micrarchaeia archaeon; assembly: GCA_033853355.1. GTDB lineage: Archaea > Micrarchaeota > Micrarchaeia > Anstonellales > Bilamarchaeaceae > Bilamarchaeum. The sequence goes on from JAWOLP010000011.1 coordinate 487, forward strand.
TTTTCTTGCCGGTCTTCTTGACGGCCGCGTCCATGGCCTTCTTCACGTGGCGTACCATCTTGTCGTACGGGCAGAAGTCCTGGTCGGCCTGGGGCTCGTCGTTCTTCACGAAGTCCCCCCCGCCGACCCAGAAGTCGTAGCAGACCTCGGCGTATTCTGCCGATGTCAGCCCCATCTTCGGCTTCACGATCGTCCCGAGGATGGGCCGGTTATACACCCCGAGGTATGCGCGCATGTCGTCGAGGGTGTAGCTCGGGCCGTCGTACTGCTCGAGCATTGCCGGCGGGAACCATACGTCGAGGAGCTTCAGTTCGGAGACCTGCTTCATCCCCAGAACGTTGCCGATGACGTACGTGAGGATGTTCTGCACGTTCCCCTTCCGGTCGAAGAGCCTCCATGGGTAGGCGATGTACACCATCCTCTTGCCCTCGTCGTACTTGTAGACCATGGCGTTCATGCGCTTGGAGAAGGGCGTCTCCGTCTTGACAAGGAAGTTCGTCCCGGTGGACGATTCGGCGGCGACCTCGCAGGCGGCCTGGAGGATGTTGTATCCCTTCTCAGGCACCAGATGGAACGCGCCGAGCATGTACTCGCCGTTGCCAGGGTTCGGGAGCCCGAGGTCCACATACGCTCTCTGATGGGGGTTCAGGGTCTTAAGCATCTTGTCTTCGGCCATGTCATCATCTCGTGTGAGTGTCCAACCTAACCTATTTAATGATTCACTGGCGCGAGCGGGCCAAAAAGGGGAAAGAAATGGGACTAAAAGAAACAAAAAAGGGACAGATCATTCCGGTTTCATGTGGCCCCATTTGGCGAGAGCCTCGCGGAGCTCCGGCGCGCTCTTGGCCTTCTCCTCGAGCGTCTCCCCGTCCATCGTGGCCTCGATCGCCTGCATCGCAGCCTTCGCCCCGGCCCTGGTCCCTTTCGGGTGCCCATGGATGCCGCCGCTCACCAGGATTATCACCTCGTTGCCGTAGATGTCCATCACGTCAGGCACGAGGCCCGGGTGCAGGCCGCCGGACGACACCGGGAATGCGGTCTTTATGTGGCCCCAGTCCTGCTCCAGGAGCGTCCGCCTCACCGCTTTCGTTTTCTCCGGCTGGCGGAGGACGTTCGCGCATGCGAGAACCTCTTCCCTCGTGCCGACCAGCTTGCCCACCGCGGTGCCGGTGTGTATCTGCGAGACGCCGACCAGGCGCATCATCTTGGCCAGGAACTCCATGGACATGCCGTGCTTGGGGTTCCGGTCGTACATGGCGTGCATGGCGCGGTGCGCGTGTATCGCGAGGCCCAGGTCCGAGCAGTAGTCCCTCAGCGTCATGACGGCGGCGGTCCCGGAGACCACGACGTCTATCATCGCGTAGTTCCATCCGTAGTCATGGAGCATGTCCGCCCTCTTCTTCATCTCGTCCGTCTCCGCGGTGATGTTGAGGAAGGCTGATTTCCTCTCGCCCGTGAGCCCTTCGGCCTTGTCCCTCAGCTTTGTGAGCGCCTTGACCCGGTCCGCGAAGCGGTTGAAGGAGGTGGAGGAGAGGTTCTCGTCGTCCTTGACGAAATCGAAGCCGCCCATCCAGGTCTCGAACCCGATGTCGGCGTGCTCCTGCGCGCTGTATCCGATCTTCGGCTTGGGGACCGCGCCTGTGAGCGGCCTCTTGGGGATCTTCATCATCTTCCTGATCCCGTCCATGCCGAAGTGCGGCCCCTTGAAGTGCCTGGTGTATGCGGGCGGGAGGGTGGCGTCGATGAGCTTGAGGTTCTTCAGGGCCTTCATCCCGAATATGTTGCCCGCGATGCCGCTGAGGAGCTGCGGCAGGTTGCCTTCCTCCCAGAGGCCGATAGGGTAGGCGACCTTGACGTAGTTGCCTTCCAGGTGGAAGGCGGTCGCCTGGAGCTTCTTCATGCGGGGAGGGAGCTTGTAGAGGGTCGTCCACGTGCCGGTCGAGCTCTCGGACGCGATGCGCCCGATGGCTTCCTTCACGCTTATCCCGGCGGCAGGCTCGAAATAGAAAAGCACGACCAGGTCGTCCTTCGCCGGCTTGTAGCTGTAATCCACGAATTCCGTATACCACTCGACTTTGGATGCCATGCTGGTCTGAGGACAGATTAATCATATAATACTTTGCCGTCCCCCCAATTGACTCAATCCGGCGCGCGGAGCCGCTCGAAGCTGACGCCGGAACCAGGCGACCAGCTCACGCGGGCGATCGTCCGTCCGGAAGGATCCTTGAACGTGAGGGCGATTGCGACCGTCACTCCTTCGATGGCCGAAAGGCTGCGGTCCGCATCCGGCTCGAAGCCGAGGGTGGAGAGGAACGACGCCACGGGCGGGTGCTCCATGAGCGAGCTGAACGTGGGGGTCCCGGCGATCCTGAGGGATTCGGGTAGCGGGTCCCTGAACGCGGCGGCGATGCGGGGGTCGGACTCGCGGTGCGCGTAATAATCAGGGGCGTGGATACGGAGCTTGGCCATGCTCTCAGTTCGGCTTCACGAACTCTATCCCGCCATCCTTCTTCCAGCTCGAGCGGGCGGCCAGGCCGCCGTCCTCGTGGAAGAAGAGGACCTCCTTCTCCACCACGGATCCTTTCACCCCGCACACGCGGAGGATGGTGTCGAGCCTCCTTCCGGCGGCGGCTTCGGAGGCGAGGAATGCTATCGCCTCCCTGGTCCCCTTTAGGGTGTCGAAGGTGGGCTCGGTGCCTTCCATCTCGGAGAGGAGGGGCGCGTAGCGGCCCATGACGCGGCAGAACTCGTCCCGCAGGGCGAGGCTGTCGCGCAGCTGGATCTCGGTGACCCCGTTGAGCTTGCGTATCTTGAACTTATCCATGACCATAAGGACCACGATGGACCGGATGCGCTATCCGATTTATGGGCATATATAGTTGTAAAAGGTTTTAAAATATGTTGAAAAGTATAAATTCAACCTCAACGAAGGATTTAGGTGGACCTAACAAAGAAGGTATGCGTCGCATGCGAGGGCGGAGTGAAGCCCATGGGGCCTGCAGAGGAGAAGGAGTACCTCGGGGAGCTCGGGCACGGGTGGTCCCTCGGGAAGCGGCGCATACTCAAGGAGTACAAGTTCAAGGATTTCAACGGGGCGATACGTTTCATCAACGACGTCGCCAGGATCGCCGAGGCTGAAGGGCACCATCCGGACATACATCTCGAGCGCTGGAACCACGTGCGCATCGAGCTGTACACCCATGCCATAGGAGGGCTGCATGAGAACGATTTCATCGTCGCCGCCAAGATCGAGGCGCTCAAGAAGGATTATTAAGGTTGTCAGGCCCGATAATCAACGGGAGGTAGGTCAATGTCGGCCATATCAGATTTCCTGAGTTCCGCTTTCTCAGAGCTTTTCTACGACAAGGACGCGCAGCTGGGCGAGGTACGGAAGGCCCCCCAGGGCCCTCCGCGGGAGGAGGAGCATCCGATCCGGAAGGAAGGCTTCCGGAGGAAGGGATACGAGACCCTCCCGGAGCCGATATCCGCCGAAGGCTCGCTGGCCGAGTTCGACCGGGTGCTCAACATGCTCGAGAGCGGGGACAGCCGCCTCAAGACGCGTGCCCTGAGCGCCCTCGAGAGCATCTCTGACGACAACCGGCTCGCCTGCATCGCGATCTTCTCCAAGAACGAGGAGGCGAGGAAGGCCGCGCTGGAGCTCGTGGTCAAGAAGCCCTCCGCGCTCGCGGTCATATTCTCAGAAAGCCTCTACCGCGACACCAAGAAGGCCGCGATGGCGGCGCTCTCGTCCATGCTTGAGGCCATCGAAGAGCAGAGGGTGCTGGCGGTCCTCGCCTCCAACCACCGGGAGAAGCGGGTGCGCATGCGCGCCCTCTCCGAGGTCAAGGAGATCAAGTGGCTCCTGGACATCGCCTACGCCTCGCGGTTCGAGGATTCGAGGTGGGAGGCGATCGAGCGGCTCAAGGACCTCAACGTCGACATCGACAAGGAGGACCTGCGGCACGACGAGACGCTCTCCGACCTTGCCGACCAGCTCGTCCGCAGCTCGACGCAGGAGGAGGACGTGGTCGAGGACATGGAGATCATGCTCGACAACGTCCGGTATCTCCAGGGCTCACGCGGCAAGAGGAACGACGAGTTCTCCGAGGTGGTGCGGGACAACCTCGCCGCATACGTCAACACGCTCAAGAGCATAGCCACTTCCTGCAGGCATTCGCAGGCGCGCGAGCTGGCCCTCAAGGGCCTGGAAGACGACCCCGCCCTGCTGGCGGAGGTGGCGCAGCACGGGGAATACGAGGACACTGCCGGCCTCGCTGTCGACAGGATGGCCGCCTCCATCAGCGGAAAGAGCGAGCCCCAGTGCCTCGCGCTCGTGGCCTGCATGTCCGGGAGCCCGGAGAAGCGGGAGCGGGCGGTGGCGAAGCTGGACAACGCGGAGATGCTCAAGCACGTGGTGAAATACTCCCAGTCCGACGACAGCAAGATAGCCGCGGCGCACAAGCTGGCCACCATGACGGCCCAGCTCGACGACCCGGAATCGCTGCGCCTCGTCATCGCGTACGCGAAGGAGTCGAAGAACCGCGAGCTGGCCGAGCGCAGGATCGCCGAGCTGGAAGGCTCGGAGGGGAAGGAGAGGAAGCCCCAGCCGCTCCCGGAGATAAAGACCGAGCCTTCAAGGCAGAAAGCGCTCATCAAGGAGATCAAGGAGTTCCCCGAGCCCCAGAAGGCTCCTCCGAGGGAGCCGCAGGGACCCGAGGAGCCCCTGCCCCAGCTCGTCCGGAGGACGCCTCCGGAGCCGAGCGCGCCCTCAGCCGGCCTCTGGGGAGCGCTCAAAGAGCTGATCGGGATATGAGGCGGACCGCCATCCATTACCCCGAGGCTCCGCCAGCATTCATCCGGGCGCCTCCGGCGCTCGAGGGGCCTGATGAGGAGAGCGGTCCTCTCCGAGGACGCGGGAGAGCGGGAGGATGCGATCAGGCGGCTCGGAGGGGAGCTCGGCGCCCTGCTCAATGGTCGCCGTCCGCTCGTTCCACCCGGACTCCGCCCGCAAGGCCCGCGAGGCGTACTTCCGCGCTCTCGAGTCCGAGGAAGCGGCCATAGTGGATAGCGCGATCGCCATGCACCATCCCGTGGCCGAGCGGCGCCGCGAAGCGCTCGCCTCCCTGAAGGACCGGCCGGATTCCCTCGCCGCCGTCGCGGCCGGCTCCGAGCATCCGGATACGCGGCGATCGGCGCAGGAGATGCTCCGCGCCTGAAAGGCCACGCCCCTCCTTCTCCACTCTCGTGCACGCAAATGGCTAATAGTGGGTTTAAAAAACGTGCAGCGGATATTCCTTCGCGACAAGGGTCCTTTCAGCAGGTGTTCATTTGGAGCGAAGGATGAAGAAAGAGGAAGGCAGGCCGGACTATGCCCAGCGCAGCGGATTCCACGAGAGGGAGGGCGGCCAGGACATCGTCATGAGGACGCCGAGCATGCTGGAGAAGGCGGAGATACTGGTGGCTGCCGCGACGGTCTCGGATGCACGGATGCTCGCCAGCGAATCCACGGAAGACCTCATAGTGAGGGTGCTGGGGAGCAACCCGGCATTCGCGGGCGCCGAGCCGGATGAACGGAACCGCATGGCCATCGAGCTCGTGGAGGTGTTCGACACGCTCGATGATGACGAGGCCTCCGCGGCTGCGGAGCTGTACCTGTCGATAATGGAACGCGGGACGCACGGGAAGGGTGCTTGGGTCGCCCCGCCGCAGATGAGCCAGGGCATGAAGGAGGCCCTCTCCGCCATCTTCGAAGAGGCCGGGAAAGACGAGGAGATCGCCTCCCTGATGGGCAAGAGAGGGAAGTCCGATAGGCAGATGCCCCTGCTGGTCGCCGAGCATGCCCGCGCGGTCGTCCGAGCGGGCCGCTACGACAGCCAGAGGCCGCGCCTGGAGGAAGGCATCTGGCACGTCGATGAGGATATCGCAGCCAAAGGCAGGGACGCCCTCAAGGCGGTGTTCGGGATCGAGAACACCTTCGCCGGGTGCGCCGAGATACTCTCATGCGTCACGAAGAGGAGGGTGGACGAGAAGGGCGTCGCCGGCGCCATAGCGGAGATCTGCGAGTTCATGCAGGGGCTGCGCGACGCCGGAGCGGCCGGCGAGACGCAGGAGGCCGCGCTCAGCGCCCTCGCCTGGTTCTTCGATCCTGATGTCACCCCGACATTCCACGGCCTGATGCTGATCTCGGAGATGGGGGAATCCGGAGGCGAGGTCATAGATCCGCCTTCCTCGCTCCTCGAGCTCGTGAGGCGGCATTCGGCTCCGCCGTGAGGGCCCGGCAGGTTTTAAAACTAATTACACAATAATTGATTAATTAAAACTATAACGGCGACGGTGCCACCATGCAGTTGTCCATACGTGAGATGAGAAGGCTGCTCGGAGAATACCATGCCGGCAGAGAAGTGCCGAGATGGGTCAAGACGGTCATGGAGCCTGAGGCCGCGGGCCGCACCCCTGCCGCACCGATCCCAGGACCCCAGCCCCCATCGCCGCGACCGGCCCCGGAAGCCTCCGGCCCGGAAGAGCGTGTCAAGGCCGCGGCGTCCAGGTTCATGGAAGCGGGGAACATGACCGAGAGGATCAGCGCCGCCAACGAGCTCGCAAGCATGATGGATTCGATAACCGACCGCGCGCTGCTCGTGGAAGCCGCGGTCTACTGCAACCACAAAATCCTCTCCCACCTCCTCTTAGAGCGGGTCGGGGATGACGCGCCCGCCCTCGCCCGGATCCACGAGATGTCGGTCTTCGGCACCGCGGCCGCGGAGGCCATGGAGAGGCTGAGCAGGATGGCCGGAAGGATCGACGAGATCGACATACTTGTCACGGTCGCCGAAAAAGGGACCTCGGCTTCGGCCAAGGCCGAGGCGGCGGCGAAGCTGGCAGGCCGTCTCGATATCCTGGGCCCTGCCTCGCTGAAGGCCGTAGCGGTGAACAGCGGCGACGAGCTGGTCCGCTCGAAAGCCGTCGAGAGGCTCGCCGCGATGGCTGGCAGCATCGGCGATCCGTCCATACTCAAGATAATAGCCGTCCATTCTGATGAGCCGGAAGCGCGCCGGACCGCCATCTGCGGGCTCAGCGGCAACTTCGGGGCCCTCAAGACTGTAGCGACCTGCTCGAGGTACGGGAATACGAGGCTGCTGGCCCTCGGCCTGCTGCGGGACACGGAGGACGTCATGGAGGTCGCCCTCAAGGCCCTTGACGATGACGTCGGGAGCGAGGCGGCACGATATCTCTCGAACGACGTCATGTCGCTGGTGAGGATCTACGAGGAGGCGCCGAGGAAGGCGGTCAGGGACGCGGCGGCGGTGTGCCTCTGCGCCATGGCCGGACAGCTTTTCTGGGTGAAGCCGCTCAAGATCGTCGTCCTCAACGGCGAGGCGGAGCAGCGGATGGAAGCGGTGGAGAAGCTCGCCTCCATGGTGCATGACCTGGACGACCGGCACGCGCTCATATACGTCGCCATGTGGGGCAGGGAAGCGGGACGTAGGCTGCATGCGCTGAACACGCTCAGCGGCGACAAAGATGCTCTCGGGCTCATAGCCCAGATGAGCGAGCACGAGGATTCAAAGAAGTTGGCTTCGAGGATGCTTTCCCGGCGCACGGATCCAGGCTTCTCCTAGCTCCGCAGGGCTTTCTTCAGCGCCTCGTAAGGCAGGAGCGCGCAGCGCATCCGCGACGGGTTCCTGGAAAGGTCTATCTTCAGGAGCGAGAGGACATCCTCCTTCGTGATCTTCCCGAGCTCCCCGACCTTCTTGCCCTTGAGGAAGCCGGTGAAAAGCGAGCTGCTCGCCTGGCTTATCGCGCAGCCCTTGCCGGTGAATTTCGCGTCTGCGACGACGCCGTCCCTCGCCTTGAGGTATATGACGACGGTGTCGCCGCAAGTCGTGTTGGCCAGCTCGGCCTTCAGGTCGGCATCCTCGATCCTGCCGAAGTGCAGCGGGTTCTTGTACAGCTCGATGATGAACTCCTGGTAGATGTCGTCCATGCTATCTCCCGAAGACCTTCTTGGCCCGCTCGAGCGAGTCCGCGAGCGCGTCGATCTCCTCCTTTTTGTTGTAGAGGTAGACGCTCGCCCTCGTGCTGGCCGGGATGCCCAGCCGCTCATGTATCGGCATGGCGCAGTGGTGCCCGCTGCGGACGCACACCCCGTCCTCGGCCAGCATCGCCGCGACATCGTGGGGATGCACGCCTTCCAGGCTGAAAGCCACGAGGGCCGCCCTCCTGCGCGGGTCCGACGGGCCGATGACAGACACCCCGTTTATCGCGGAGAGCCGCTCCATCATGTATCCGACAAGGCGCTCCTCGTGCCCCTTTATCTCGTCCATCCCGATCCCCTCGAGGTAATCTATCGCGGCGCCGAGGCCGATGAACGCGGCGACATCCGGAGTGCCCGGCTCGAACTTGTAGGGCAGGTCGTTCCATTCCGACTTCCTGACCGTGACCGTCCGTATCATCTCGCTCCCGTAGATCATCGGGTCCATCCCATCGAGGAGCTCGGTCCTTCCGAAAAGGACGCCGGAGCCGAAGGGGGCGAGCATCTTGTGCCCCGAGAATGCGAGGAAGTCGCACCCCAGGCGCTTCACGTCCGTGCGGATCGAGGGGACCATCTGGGCGCCGTCGACGACGCTCACCGCGCCCTCCTCCTTGGCGAGCGCGCAGATCCGGCCCACGTCGCAGACAGAGCCGGTCACGTTGGAGGCCGCGGAGAACGCCACCAGCCTGGCGCCCTCCAGCTTCTTTTCCATCCCTGCCATGTCGATGAGGCCGTCGGGGCCGATGTCCACGACCTCCAGCTTCGCCCCCTTCCGCCTGGCCAGCTCCTGCCAGGGGACGAAATTGCTGTGGTGCTCGAGGATCGTCGTGACGATCCGGTCCCCCCGCTTTATGTTCTTCTCGCCCCAGCCCCTCATGACGATGTTTATGCCCTCGGTGGCGTTCTTGGTGAATATGACCCCGGCCGGGTCGGCTGCTCCGATGAAGCGCGCGGCTTTCGCCCGCGTCTCCTCGTATGCCGCCGTCGCCTCCTCGGCCAGCCCGTAGAGGCCGCGCGCCACGTTCGCGTTGCCCTCGGAGTAGAATTTGGAGACCGCGTCTATCACGGCCTTCGGCCTCTGGGAGGTGGCCGCGGAATCCAGATAGACCAGCTTCCCGGAGGCGAATATCGGGAAATCCCGCCTCACCTTCTCGACGTCGATCATTGCTTCCCCTTCAGGTACGCCGAGTAGCCGTGCTCCTCGATGTCGTGGGCGAGCTTCTCGCTGCCTGAGAGGAGTATCTTGCCGTGCGCGAGCAGGTGGACGAAGTCCGGCTTTATGTATTTCAGGATCCTCGGGTAGTGCGTGATTATCAGGAAGCTCCGCTTGCCGTCGGCCATCTCCCTTATCGCTCCGGATATGAGCTTTATCCCGTCCACGTCGAGGCCGGAATCCACCTCGTCCAGTATGACCACCTTCGGCTTGAGCGCCATCATCTGGAGGATCTCGAGCCTCTTCTTCTCCCCTCCGGAGAAGCCGACGTTCAGCTCCCTCGAGATGAACGACTTGTCCATGCCCAGGCGCTCGCTTATCCGCACCAGCTCCTCGTGGGCCGCCACCATCTTTTCGAGGTCCTGCGCCCCGCCGCCTTCACTGGCCGCCATGGCCTTGCGCATGAATGCGCTGACCTTGACCCCCTCGACCTCCTCGGGGCTCTGGAACGCCAGGAAAAGGCCCTTCCGCGCCCGCTCGTCTGCCGGGACCCCCACGAGCTCCGAGCCGTCGATGGACACGCTACCCTCCACCTTGTACGAGGGGTGGCCCATCAGCGCCTCGGCCAGCGAGCTCTTGCCCGCGCCGTTAGGGCCCATGACGGCGTGTATCTCGCCCGCCTTGATGGAAAGGCTGAGGCCCTTGATTATCTCCTTCTCGCCTATGGAGACTTTTAGGTCCTTAATGTCGAACATAATGGCTGCACCAAATAGACATCCCTTCTTAGGTTGACCTAAATATTTAAATATTTCCCAAGAGAAATACGTCTGCGAATTGTGGTGCCATGAGCTCTGAGCGTATCGATTTCAGCTACCAGAAGTATGACTTCAAGGACGACATCAAGTACAAGCACCTCACGGCGAAGGGCTTGGACGAGGGCACCATAAGGACCATCTCGGAGATAAAGAACGAGCCCCAGTGGATGACCGAGAAGAGGCTGCTCGCCCTAAAGGTGTTCCGCGAGAAGGCCATGCCCCGCTGGGGCGCCGACCTGCGGGCTATCGACTTCGATGACATACATTACTACGCGAGCCCCACCGACGGCAAGTACGACCAGTGGGACATGGTCCCGGAGGATATCAAGAAGACGTTCGACCGGATAGGCATCCCGGAGGCCGAACGCAAGTTCCTCGGCGGCGCGAGCGCGCAGTACGATTCGGAGGTCGTCTACCATAACCTGAAGAAGGAGTGGGAGGAGCAGGGCGTGGTGTTCCTCGACATGGACAGCGGCCTGAGGGAATACCCGGACATCGTGAAGCGGTATTTCGGCTCGATAATACCGACCACCGACAACAAGTTCGCCGCGCTCAACACCGCGGTCTGGTCGGGCGGAAGCTTCGTGTACGTGCCGGCCGGCGTCAAGGTCAAGATACCCCTCCAGGCGTATTTCAGGATAAACACGAAGAACGCGGGGCAGTTCGAGAGGACCCTCATCATCGTGGAGGAAGGCGCATCCGTTCATTACATCGAGGGCTGCAGCGCGCCCATCTACACGGCCGGCTCGCTCCATTCCGCCGTCGTCGAGGTCATCGCCAAGAAGAACGCGTACGTCCGATACACGACGATCCAGAACTGGTCGAACAACGTCTACAACCTGGTCACGAAGAGGGCGGCGGCCCACGAGGACGCGGTCGTGGAATGGCTGGACGGCAACATCGGCTCGAAGGTCACGATGAAATACCCATGCATACTCCTGAAGGGGAAGGGAGCCCGCGGCGAGGTGCTGTCGGTGGCCTTCGCCGGCAAGGGGCAGACGCAGGACGCCGGGGCCAAGATAATCCACATGGCCCCCAATACCACTTCCAGGATAATCTCGAAGAGCATCTCCCAGGGCGGCGGCCGGTCCTCATACCGCGGCCTGCTCAAGGTCGTGAAGGGGGCGCACGACTGCAAGGCGTTCGTCCAGTGCGACGCCTACCTCCTCGACGAGCAGTCCCGCTCCGACACCTATCCGGCCATACAGATAGACGAGGACACGACCACCGTCGGCCATGAGGCGAAGGTAGGGAAGATCGCGGACGACAAGCTGTTCTACCTGATGAGCCGCGGCATGAGCGAGAAGGACGCGCTGGCCATGATAGTCCTCGGGTTCATAGAATCGTTCACGCGCGAGCTTCCGATGGAATACGCGGTCGAGCTGAATCGGCTCATAGAGATGCAGCTCGAAGGCGCGGTAGGGTAGAATCGCGGGACGGACGCGCAAGAGGCGATGCAGGACGATTTGCCCCGCGGGGCAAATCAACCAATAACTTCGACCAGGTACACGCAGAATATCTCGCTCCCGGCGGTCCCTGAGTAGAGGAGGGGGTTCTCTGCGCGCTCCTTGGGGTCGCGCCTGGTATAGACCGTGTAAGTGCTGCCGTCGGCATGGTCGATGATATAGTGCACGCGGTCCAACTCGTCCCTGTAGCTGCTCGCGGCGCGTATGCCCGCGGCGAACGCCTTCACTTCGAAAGACTCGTCGCTCTCGAGCGCGACGCTCCCGGCCAGCTTCTGCCTCAGGGCCTCGACGTCGACATACTCCTTCGCGGCCTTCTCTATCATGCCGAACTCCGAGCCGGTGAAGCGGAGCATGACCGCCTCTTCCTTTCCATCGCTCAGGAGGTATCTCCTCTCGAGCGGGAGGCCCGGGACGGCCTTGCCCAGGATCGCGGCCGCACCGCCGGCCTGGCCGTTCCCGGTGGCCGCATCCTCCTCGTAGATGAGGTATATCCCCTTGGTCGTCTTTATGAACTCGAGCTTCACCCCCTCCAGGGTGAGCGTCTTCATGCCCAGGGCGTGGCGCAGGAAGACGGCGAAATCCATGCCGGAGCGGTCGCGGTCCTCCTTTATCGAGAACGCCGAGAGGTACTGCCTCATGGTATGAAGCTTGAGGCTGGCGCTGTTGAACGTTATCTGGTCAATCTTGGGGTCGGCCAGGCGTATCGCCAGGGTGTTGTCCCGCTGCGGGGGCGAAGGCGTCTGCACAAATTTCTTCTCGTCGGCCATATCACACCTCCCTGAAAAGCATGCAGAAGTCGCGGTTGTAGCGGAAGGACGCGACGGCCACGCATCCGGCAGGTGCGCCGCTGTAGAGCGGGTTGACGTAGAGTCGGTAATCCTCCTGCGCGTCGCCGGAGATCGTGTTGATGCCGTAGTGGGAACCGTACTCGTCAATCGAGGGGAACGCGAACTGCATCTTCTCTACGAAGGCCCTCATGTCGAAACCGGGCGCGAGCGACCGGATCTCAGCGGCCAGCCGCAGGTTGCCCTGGAGGACCCTCCAGCGGATGTTCTCGCTGTCGTCGCTCAGCGCGAGGGTGCCTGAGGACGGGGCGCGGGCGGCCAGCGCGAGCATGGCCGACAGCTCCGCCTCGGTGATGCGCGAAAGGTAGCGTTCCGTCCCCTTCTCGTCGAGAACGTGGTCCATCCTCTTGAGGTCCACGCCAGCGCCCATTATTCGCGGCACCTCGTAGAGGTCGTACATGGAGACATCGTAGAAAAGGAAGAAGACATGCCTGGTCCTGGTGTTGAAGTAGTAGAACGTCAGCTCGTCCCTCATCCCCCCGTCCGGTTTCTTCCGCACCCTGGAGCCGGCAGGCACGCCTTCGAGATGTATCTTCAGGGGGTAGAAGCCCTTCATCGTCCTGGGCATCGTCTGGTAGCGGAACTCGCCGGGGATCGGCTGGACCGTCGGGTCGCCGGTCAGCACCAGGCCGGTGCCGCAGGCCGCGTAGACGAAGTTGCCTGAGCCGAGCGGCGCCTCCTTGACTTCTATGCCCTTGCCGAGCGAGCCGACCACCTTCCATAGCTCGGCCTTCGCGCGCATCTTGCGCATCTTGTCCTCGGAGGGCACCGGCAGCACCCTGAGCCCCTCGATGGAAGGATCAGGAGAATCGATCCTGATCGCGAGCGTGGTGTCCGGCGGCCTGGACCCGATAGCGACCTTCAGTCGCGGAATTGGGGGCTTGTCAGAAGTCATCAGGATGATTAGGCAGCTGCGGTATTTAAACTTTTTCTTCCGTTTTTAATAACTCTTCGCCGACAATTTATAAACGATCCGGCACAAAGTCACAACGATGGAAAAGATGAGAGGAAGGGAAAGCGTCGAGCTGAAAGGGGACGCGGAGCTCGATGTGGAGGACGGGACGCAGGGCACGCTCATGATCCGGCCTGATGGCGACTGCAGGATCGAGCTGAAGGTCGGCGAAGGCTGCCGGCTCGAGGTTTTCCTGATAGCCGACAAGGCCGTCTCCGTGAGCCTGGTCAACCGCATCGGAGAGGGCTCGGTTGTCCGCACTCACGCCATCTGGCTCGGCGGCGGGAGCGGCAGCCTGCTGAACAGCCTCGATGGCGAGGGGGCGGAGGCCTACGACATAGAGGTGTTCACCGGCGGCAAGGACACCAAGCTCCACCTGAATTCCGTCCTGCGCCACGTCGGCAGGTCCACGAAGGGGAACATACTGATCAAGGGCATCGTCAAGGACTCGGCCAGCGCGAAGCTCGACGGGATGATAAAGATAGAGAGAAGCGGAAGCGGGGCGGAATCCTTCCTGAGCGAGCATGTGATGCTGCTCAACCCAGGCGCGCATGCGACGGCCGACCCGGAGCTCGAGATCGAGAACAACGACGTCTCCTCCAGGCACGCGGCATCGGTCTCCAGGATAGACGAGGAGAAGATATTCTACCTGCAGTCGCGCGGCATCCGGCGAGAGGACGCCAGGCGGCTGATGACCGAGGGGTTCCTCGGCTCGGCGGTGGAGCGGATAGAGGACCGGCCCATGAGGGAGAGGCTCATGGAGATGGTGCTGGCGGCTCTTTAAAAGGCCTTGATGAGGATTGGACCCATGCTCAGGCAACTCATCGTCCTAGCCTTGCTCGCATCCGCATCGTCCGCGTTCTCGATAGATTCCTATTTCAACCACGCCGCGGTGCTGCCGGACGGCAGCCTCCACGTCTATGAGGACATCAACTTCACCCTCGAGAAGCAGTACGAGCAGGGGTTCCGCACCATCAGGCCGGCTGATGCCCCGTCCCCGGACTCGGTCACCCTCGAATACGTGAAGGTGGACGGGCAGGAGGTAGCGGGGTACGTCGACACGTACAACGGCGACACCGAGATCGTCTGGAACGTCACCCACGAGGGGCCGAACGAGGTCGAGCTCAGCTACATCCTCTCCAACATGACCACCGTCTGGGACGATTATGCGCGCGTATGCTACGAGCATTACGGGGCGAACTGGCCGGTATCGGCCTCGGTGGTGCGCACGCAGATGGACCTCCCCGCCGGCAGCGAGGGGAGGACCGTGCATTTCCAGATATATTCCCGCGAGCAGGGGAACGCCTCGATAGAAGGGCTTTCGGTCGTGGCCGAGCTGCAGGACGTCCCGTCGGGCAATTATGTCGGGGGATGCTACCTCTTCCCGAAGGACACGGTCAACACGACCAACGTGATGAGCGGCTCCGCGTTCCAGATATTGCAGGATGAGAGGGCATCGTACGGCTCCACAACGATAATAGCGCCCGATCCGCCCACCCCGCTGGGCTACGTCTGCATACCGCTGACGGCCCTGATGGTCCTGGCCGCGGCCGCGGGGCTGTTCCACCGGACCGCGAGGAGGCTCGAGGAGAGCATCCTGCCGCCTTCGGACGAGCAGCCAGCGGTCGTCACCGCGATCCTGAAGAACGACATCCCGGAGAAGGACCTGCTCGCGGCCACCCTGCTCGGGCTGATAAACAAGGGAGCGATAGACATCATCGAGCTGGAGAGGAAGGGCGAGGCGTCTGCGACTATAGAGCGCCCCCGCTCGGTGCTGACCCTGCGGAAGGAGGACGGCCTCCTCCCGCACGAGAAGGCGCTGGTCGATATGGTCTTCGCGGGGAAGAAGGAGGCCGAGCTCGACGAGAGGGCCAAGGCCCTCGACTCCATCACGACCCAGACCGAGGCGAAGGAGAGCGAGATGGCCGATGCGATGGAAAAGTTCCGCAAGGAGGAGAAAGCGCTCGCCGACGCCAAGGGGGACTGGCTCAAGAACCCCGCGAGCAACAGGTTCGCCCTGGTCGCGACGCTGGGAGTGTTCGCCCTCGTCATCGCGTTCTTCGTGTTCGTCTTCGCGATGACCGAGTACGACAGCTACGCCTACTACGGCCAGATGCAGCTCCTTTGGATCCTGGTGGCGTCCCTCCCGGTCGCGCTCGTAGCCTATGCGGTGATCGCGTACGAATATTCGAGGCCGAAGGTGCTGAAGGGCCATGAAACGGAATACGCCCAATGGGACGCCTTCGCGCGTGCCGTCAAATCGAGCAGGCTCAAGACCTATCCGCCGGGCTCCGTGGTCATATGGGGGGACATCCTCGTGTATGCGACCGCCCTCGGGCTGGCCGGGCGGGTGTCGAGGCACTTCTCCCAGCTCGACAGCCTCACCCTCAAGAGGCTGCAGCAGATGGACTCCGTGCGCCTCTCGTCCTATTCGTTCTACACCTCGAGCCTTGCGGCCAGCAATCTGGCGACATACGGCGATCGGGCGGGCAACGTGTCTTCGGGCTCGTCCGGCGGCTGGAGCTCCGGCGGCGGAGGCGGCTTCAGCAGCGGCTCGTC
>JAWOLP010000012.1:0-15566 GCA_033853355.1 Candidatus Micrarchaeia archaeon
TCACTTGCATCCGCTCATCTTTCAGGTGCGAATTCGCCGGCGGCATTAGGTGGCTGCCCGAGGCGGGCGCTGCTGTTGATCTTGTCGTACCATCCGAACGTGTTCCTTCTCGTGGAGGGCGGCGCGAGCGGCATCGGTTCAGGGGTGCCGCCTATGTCGGGCTCCCTCAGGACGGCCCATCCGCCGGTGGCCTCCCTGGTCATCGGATCGAAAGTGACCGCGTAAGCGAGCTGGCCCAGAGGGGTGTTCCCGAGTATCTTCCCGTCAGCCGAGCGGGGCAGGGCGAAAACAGAGTATGCGGGGCCGACGTTGGACCTCCGCATATTGTCCTCCAGCTTGTCCACGACCACAATGGCGTCGCTCATGCTGGAGAAAATTGGCTCGGGGAAGCGGCCGACGTCGATCTTCCTGATCCCCGGGCTCGCCGGGTCGGTAGGCTGGTGGTCGATGGCCGGGTCGAAGTCCACGTAGAACCAGGAATGGACGTCCGGCGACAGCATGGTTATGAACTGGAACCTGGCGCTGAACATGAAAACCGGGTCGCGCTGGTAGACCATCATCGAAGCCCATTCCCTCTCGTTCAAGGTCGAGGTGACCTTGGAGGCGAATAAAATCCCCCGGCCGCCCTTGTTATCTATCTCGGCCGCCTCCTTGTTCCTGTAAGTCGGATAATCCTGCAGGAGGCGGCTGAACTGATGGAGGGTGTACACGACGCGGGCCTTTATGCCGTAGACATCCACGGCCTCGCTCTTCTCGCTGAAGACGCGGATCCGCTCGGAGCATCCCTGGAACCGGGGCGGGACGCACGTGTATTGCGTGTGGGCCGCGCATCCCGACAGCATGATCGTCCCCGCGACGGCCAGGGCCGCGAAAGGCCTCGCGATCCTTTCCTTGAGGCCGGTCTCATGATGAAGAGCCTTCATAACCATCCACCGATAATAATTGTAACAATAGTCATTAAATAGGTATCATTCTCGATGATTTTTTGTGCAAAACAACCAGAAATCCGGAATATTTATCGTTTTACACAATTTTGCGGCGAAATGCGTGCCGGCGCCCTTCGTCCGCGAATTAAGCTATTTCTTTACACCAAAAAACACTAAACATTGATACGCATGCCGTCTTTCGCCGCGATGGTCTCGACCCCGCTCGCCGCCGTTATCCGATCGGCCTGCTTGGACGGGCCCACCTGGAGCATCTTCATCCCGAGGTGGGTTATGACGCAGCGCTTCGGCCTCGCCTGCTTCAGTATCTCGATGACCTCCGAGCTCTGGAGGTGGCCTTTGTAATTGTCCGGCTCGGGCTTGATGCAGTTCGCTATGAGGGTGTCGCAGCCCGCGAAATCCCTTCCGAGGCTTCCGATGTACTCGGTGTCGGTGATGTAGCCCAGGACCGAGCCATCGATGTAAAGCTTGAACCCGAAAGTCGACGGCTCGTCGTGCTTCATCCTCCTCGGCTCGATCTCGAAATGCCCTTTCCCAGTATCGAACCTCTTCCGCACGTCGTACTCGGCAGCCCACACCGTCGCCACTTTCGACTGGTGCCAGGAGTTGATGCCGCGGTCGAATCCGTCCCCTCCCTCGATAGTCCTCCTGCTCCCGATGAGGATCCCGCGCCTCTTCAGCGCGTAGCTGGTCATGCCCTCTATCATCACCAGTGCATCGGTCACGTGGTCGGTGTGGTTATGGGTCACTATCACCGCGTCGAGCTTCAGAGGGTCCTGCCTGTTCTCGACGGAGCGGACGAGCGCGCCCGGGCCCGGATCCACATGGATGTTCGCAACGGGGGAGTTTATGCGGAAGCCGCCGGTCGCGCGGGTCTGCTTTATGAGGTTGACACGGCCGCCCCCCGTGCCGAGGAACACGATCTCCATGGATGGAAAGATGAGCGGACTGTATTAAATCCTTCAGCCTATGGATAGCTGGGAATCAATCTGGCTGTGGGATCGCTCCCTACGCAATCATTTTATCTTTCTGCTGTTCGGGTCGATCAGCGAGTATTTCGCGATCAAAGGAAGCCTTGAAGCGAGCAGCTTCCTCATCTTGGGGAGCATGCGGCTCATATTCTGCTCTGTCGCAGCCTGTCCAAGCGTGAGCAGGTATTTTCTCGTAAGCTCCTCGACCTCTTTTTCGGAGACTTTATTCGCTCTCGCATAAGGCAATATCGTCCTGATCATCTTCGCATCTATCGCAAGCGGCTCATCCTCGAACAGCTTTCTCAACCTGTCCTTTTCCTCAAGATATAACCCATCTCCCAGGCAATGCTTCGCGAGGGCAACCACATCATCCTTTGGGAAACGCCCAGTCTGCCGGGCCTTCCTGATCAGGTCATCCCGCAGCCGGTCATAAGCGGCATCCGGCACCTTGCCGTGCTTTGCCATCAGGTAAACATAGTTCAGCGCGGTAAACACTTCCAACTCAGTCTCATTCATCATGAGAGTCATGTGCATGAGGAAGGCTTTCTCTTCGTCGGACAAACCGGACTCGGCTATCCCCAGGACCCGCCGTGCCTTTTTGGCCTCCTCCGCCATGGCTGTTTTCAATGCCTCGGGGTTCATCCTCCCTTCCGCTGAGAGGGCCCTGTCGATGAGGTCCTTCCGTTCAGTCAACCTGAGCTTCGCGGGTCCCTTCCCGGGGCGATCGTTGGCGGCGGCCCTTTCCTCCCATCGTTCCGGCTCGATTATCAGGTAGCCGTCTGTCGCGAAGTAGAGGTAAAGCATCGCGATCTCGCCGCAGGTGGGCAGTGGTTTTCCCGAGACATTCATTATCGCCTCCGGAAAGGGCGTCTGCCCGTCCTCCGAATTCACCCTGAAGAACGGTTCGTCCGGCCTTTCGACCGGTCCGATCACCCGACGGGCATACGCCGCCAGCATCGAAGCCTGGAATCTGCCATCTTCCCCGCTATCTAACGAATCCGAGACCGATGCCGCCTCGGTCATCCTGGCTTTCCACCCCTCCCCGTCGCCCTTCCTCTTATCGAGCCATGCAGAAGCCAGCAATAAAAGCGTTTTCAGTTCCATCAATCCTTCATTCTGCCTCACTACAGTCAAGGCCCTCCCCGTAGTCTGGTATGCGTCGCTCACCTTCCCTTGGCAGAGCTGCGCGATGGCCAGGTACTGCGAGGCCCCACACAGATGCCCCTGCGTCGACAATATCTTCCCGCTCTCGACATTCATGTCGAGCATCTTGCCCTTCATCCCTGCACGGCGATGGAGCTCCGTCGACCTGGCCCTTTTCGTCCTGAGGATCTCTGTGGCCTGCGATAGTGCAGCCTCCGCTCTCTCATAACCCTCCCGGGTCTCCTCTTTGAGGTGAATGACCCCCTTCATGAACAAGGAGTAGCTGTCCGTCCTGTCCATCCTTATGGCCCGATCGAGATAAGCCAACGCGGTTCTCTCGTCCCCGGTCTTCGCATAAGCCCTGGCCATCCCTCGATAGTACGAGGCGGTCCTGTACCCGGGTTCGATGCGATCGAGCATATCCAGCGCTTTTTGCTGGTCCGTGTCATACGCCGCCTCCACGTAATGATTCACCACCGAGCTGTTTTCCGGCCACATCCCTTCCGCGGCGGCATATTGCCTCTCTGCCTCATCCTCCTCCCCGCGCATCTCCGCATATACGGCGGAATTGGAATGGAAATACGAGAGGACTTTCTTCCCGTCGAGGGGTCTCACGCGGTGGAATCTGTAGTCGAATACGGAGTTGACGGGGTCGATCACGAGCAACCTGAGGCCTGGCGTATCCTGGACGCCGGTGCCTTCCAAGACTTTTCCCCGGAATCTCTTATCGAAGTTGAAATCCGGATGCCCTGAGACCGTGGGATCGTCTATGAGCACGCCTACGCAGACATGGCCGATCTCGACTCTCTGCTGGATATTGATGACATCGAGCGGGAAGATCCTCACCCCGTCCTTGTCATCGAACGCCCTTTCCGCGACAGAGAGATAAGCCAGGGTGAGCTCGAGGCAATTCGCCTTCTTGGCAGCGAATACCTCCTTGACGCTCCTGCTGCCGCCTTTCCTGTCCTCTATGAACATCGAACCTTCTATGCCAAGCTTCCCCCCGTTCCTCATCACCTCGAAAAGGGCCGAAAGGCGATCGATGGGCTCTTGGTACTCAGACCTGATCTTATCTGCGATATCCTTTCCCTGCTGGGGGACGTCCATTATATCCCCGCTGCCTGTCAGTTTCCCGCCCTCAGCCGAATCCCGGATGATGCGCAAAAGCTCCTCAGATACGCCGACCGCCCGCATCTTACCTGAAGGATCCGCGATGCCCTCCGAAGCGCCGAAAATCCTCAGCGCCTCGACAAGGCGGTTTTCGCCGGGTTTCTTCAGCTCTCCGTCCGCCCCTATCGCGACAACCAGCGAATTCCTGTCGAAAGCGACTTTCTCCGCCGGCTGTTCAACCCGGAGGACCGATGCGAAGACTTCCGATGCGGCTATCACGCCGGCAACCGGCTTCTGATCCCGCGACTCCCAATATTGTGGTATCGCAGGCTGGTCGACGCTGGTGCGGAATGCCCTGGCTATGTTCTCCGCCTTGGCTCCCTCAGTCAATGCACCTAGCATGTCCAAGGCGCCGTCCGCCTTATGGTTTATCTCCGCCTCCGGGAAGTTCTCAGCGATTTCCCAGTATCTGTCCAATGAAGCCTGCTCCGACATCCCGGCCGATAGCGCGGCGACGCCTATTATGTCGCCGCATGTGGGGCTGCCCCCCAGGACCGAATAAAGCTCCTCGCACCTGTCTGCGACCACGAAACCGTAGCCCTTGAACTCCTCGGTGGCATCCAGGACGCCGGCCACCACCGCCCTTGTTTCCTCCCCGTACTGCTTCTCAAGAAATCCTTGCTCCATAGCTACGCCGTCAGCTACGTGGGCGGTCGCCTCCCTGGCTATCCCTCTGATGGCATCCCGCTGCTCGGTGGCTGCGTCTGTCCTCAGCATAGAGCACGTATCGGAGATGATCTCGGTCGCGAGCATCGCCGCGTCCCCCACGAGCCCCTCTTTCGCGACGATCCTATCAGATGCAGCGCCTATCGTGCCCTTTATTGCGTTCCAGTCTGGGATCGTCCCGCCATTATCGAGCATCTGGCTGGCGGCTGCGCCCTCGACCAAGCGAATCTCCCGGTAATCCATCACGTCTCCTTTCTCACCGGCCATCCCGCTGGCGCGGATATCCGGGGGCAACTCCTCCCTCAGGCCCTTCGTTGCGTCCGAGAAAAGATCGTTCAGGGTCCCCGCGACGATGCCTTCGTTGGCCGCGTACCTATCCAAGATTGCCTCGAAGATGATTTCAGCGCGCGGCTCGCTCCTCTCCTGAAGCTTGTAATAAAGGCATGCACCCAAAACCAGCCGGGGCGCAGCCTCCCGATCCTTTTCCGGCAACATCAGCTTGGCGGCTTCTATCGTCTCCGGCGACATCCCGGGTTTGCCCCTGTTCTGCCGCGCGTATTCCCGCGCCTGTTTCCTCCTTATCAGGTCGTCGAGATAGTTTCCCAGCTGCTTGTAAAGCCTGGCCCTTCTGCTCGGTGAGGATCGGAGCATGTCATGGCCCAGTCTCAGGACATTCTCAATCTCCTTGTCGTTGACTCCGGCATGATTCAACTCGTTCTTAGCGAACCTTCCGTTGAGATAAGAGCGGAAGAGAGCTTCTTTGCCCACCAGGTCCTGGAACTTCTTCGCGAGCTCGAGCATGTCTGAATACGATTGGCACTCGACGCTGTCGGCCAATTTCGGGTACTTCTGTGCCAGTATCTCGCGCGCTACGAGCTCGTCGACCGCTTCTATGTACCAATAGATATCGAACCTATAGCTTCCTGTCCTGTAAGTGCTCTCAAATTTAGCAACGTGATGCAATGTCTCGTGGATGGAAGTTAGCATTATGCAAGCTTCTTTTGCTTTGTCGTTTCCTTCATGGTCCTTTTCTATAGCTTCGAGATTTATTATCAGCCTGGAAAATTTTGGGTCGTACTCTCCCTTCAATGGGTAATCCGTGCGAAATCGGATATACCCCTCCATTGTCTCAAACTGCATCTTATTAGTTTTGAGCGGAAATTCATGTCCCTCTGCGGATTTTTCGGCCGCCTCTTCATTTGTTCTGGCGACAAAATACTTCAATCTGTCTTCCTGATTTCTCTTCAGGTTGTTCCCGTCAAGGAATCCGGCCGAAAACTCTAGTGCAACCTTCGCACTTTGCTTTACCTGCTCATCTATCGATACCGCTGCAAGGACGAGGCCGCCGGCCTTTTCGAGGTTCTCCTTCAGGCGTGCAAATAGCCTGCCTGGCTCTGGGGGGAGCCAGGAAGCGGATGGCAATACGAGTGCTTCGGTCGGCATGGCCCTATTTACCTCCACTTCACTATGCCCTGTCCTAATCCGAGTTCCGTAGCTTGTGCGCTGATGCAATCCTCAAATCTGAGAACCTCCTCTCCGCATTCTCTAGACTTTAAAAATTCTAGATCCTGTTTTTCTATCGTATCCAAAAACTTGAGGAACTCCCTCCATACCGCTTTAAGCTCCTCACGCGTTTTGGTTTTGTTAGCCTTGTCGTAATACTCCTCGAGTTTATCGAAAAACAGTTTTCTCACCCCTTCCCGCGTTCTCCCTTTTTCATCCTCCACCGCTTTCACCCCTGCCTTTCTCCTTAAGCCATAACGGCTACCGCCATTTCCAGCGTGGTATTCCGAAATCTGAGAATCTACCCCTCACAAAATCCTCGAATCGCAGGACTTCCTCTCTGCACTCTCTGATTTCATTGAGATCCGGATTATCCTTTCTTATTTTCTTCTCAAAGTCCATAAATTCCCGCCAAATCTCCCCCATCTCCTCAGCTGTCTTCGCCTTATTTCCCCTGTCGTAATACTCCTCGAGTTTATCGAAAAACAGTTTTCTCATCCCTTCCCGCGTTCTCCTTTTCTCATCCTCCATGATTTTCACCCCTGCTTTTCTCCGAATCTCCTTCACTTCCTCAACCTTCCCCAGCGTCTCCTCTATATCGGCTTCTAATCTTTCAACCTTCGATTTACCGGCGGCCCTTTCTCTTAGCTTCTTTCTTGCAAATCTTGTAATCACCAGCGAAAAAACCGAAGCGACGCCGAGCCCCAGAATCCAGTCCCAGCCCTTCCAGAAATAAGACCTTGGGGCTTGGACCGTAGCAGGTCTGCTCTCTATCTCCTCCGCCAAAATCCTCGACCTGAAAATCTCATCGTTCATCCTGCGAACCTCTCCCCCATACCTAATCCTATCAATCAGCAGCGTCCTCTGGTTCTCGAGCCTGCAGGCGTCGGTTGCGTCCACCCTCCTCGAAAGCTCCAGGAGATTCCGCTCGGTCTGGCAAAGCTCACGGTATATCGGCGCTATCGGAGGTCGCGGCGGCTCCTCCTGTCTGTTCGTTCTGCGTCCTCGCCGCGCCGGTTGCGGGGGGGTCGGTTGAGGGGAGAAGATATCACTGCATATCCCGGGCTCCTCTGCTTTGCCCACCGGCGAGAATGCAGGAACGATAGGAGACGGCCGGGCGAAGATATCCCGAATACCCATATACGCGCTCGAATAAGTTTCCAAAGCACCCAATCCTTCCCTGCAACCCTTCATAACGAACCTGCCGGTCGGGCTCACGACGACCTGGACCGGGCCGTCGGTATCGCAGAAAAAGTTACGCTCCTCGCTTGCGCGAATGTTGACCCTGCTCGGCGTCCTTTGCCCAGGAGGGTATATGCCGACCAAGGATATCCTTTCGCCGGCGAAGGCCAGATCAAGCCTTCTCGTTATATTGGCGCCCTCGGTACAGATCTCTTTGAATCCTCCGGTCTCGCAGATCTCCACGCTGCTTGAAGCAGGGGCCATCCCATAAACACACAAGCCCGGCAGCGTTTCGCACTGAGGCTCATATCTGGAGGCATGGAACCTATAGTTCCCGTACGCCGCCAGCCCTCCGAGCCCGGCGGCGAACAGCAGTACCTTGGTCCGTGTCCTCATCCCATCCCTCAAGCCTCTTCCGTCTCATCGAATTAACTCTTCCCCTCTGCGCATATGGCGGAAAGCACCTGCTTCGATCCTCGGAGGGTGAGGACCTCCTGCATCCTGCCGGCGTCGACATAATCCAGCCCCGGATGCCCGCAGGCGCGCCTGAGGAGGAAATGGTACTGCCGGACGCGCATGCCGGCTTCGAGCCGGTCGCGGAATCCGATATAGCTGATCGGCCCCTCCGCAGTCAGCCCGTACCTTCCCAGCAGCTCCCGGAGCGCCTCCCCGACCTGCCACCTCATCACGTTCTGCTTGGGCAGGTCGCCCGAGGCCAGGCCGATCCCAGGGCCGTGGGTGACTACTAGGGCCACGACCGCCCGCGACACGTCGTCCCTCCGCGCGGTCGTCAGCATGAACCTTTCGAGCCGCGGAGGCACCGGTTCGTGTGAAACGTTCAGGATCATCTTCCCACCCACTATATATTATTAATTATAACAATTTATAAATCTGTGCGTTATTCACAGCAGAATGGTTTTTCCCGATGCATAATAAACAGGTAAAACTATTTATTAGTGCCTTTTTACAAGAAATAAGCCTACGGCTTAAAAACAGCTGTTTGTTTTAAACAGTATAAAATTGTGTCATTCTTTGCGGAAAAGCCTCGCCCGCTGGCAGAAAGCGCAGATTTCCTGCGAGGAAGGCTCGCCGCAGGAGGAGCATGAAACCAATCCGGAAGCATCTGAATACCTCTCCCGCAGGGCCGGCTCCATCTCGAAATAAGACCGCACTATCTTGAACTTGGTGCCTGGGTACTTCTCTTCGGCCTCGTTGAGCATCTTCCGCACGTGGCCCCGGAAAGCGAACCGCGCGTAGGGGCATTCAATGCTCTCCAGCTCGATCCCGCGCAGGAGCGCATAGATCGCCACCTCCCTCTCCGGCGTCACCATGAGCGGCCTTATCCTGGGGACGAACCTCTCGCTCTTGAAGGGAGGGTCGCTGAAACGCGCGAGGCGCGAGGGTTCGGCCCTCATGATGTTCATGAACACGGTCTGGGCGATGTCGTCGAGGTTGTGGCCTGTGGCCAGCTTGTCCGCCCGCACCTCCCGGGCCGCTTTGTTGAGCAGATACCGCCGCAGGACGCCGCAGTGGCTGCAGGGGATGTCGTCCGGCCTCTGCTCGACGATGGAATCCATTGTCGTCCCGGCTCCGCCCTCGTAGGTGAAGACCGCGTGCTCGACGCCGAGCCTCTCGCATTCCCTTCGGGCGATCCTCAGCGTCTTCTCGCGGTAGCCCCTGATCCCCTCATCTATCGTCACCGCCACGAGCTCGAAAGGCAAATCCTTCCTCAGCTCGGCGAGGCAATGCAGCAGGACGGTGCTGTCCTTGCCTCCGGAGAGCCCGACCGCGACCCGGTCGCCCTTCTTCAGCAGCCGGTGCTCGCGCACGGTCTTCCGGAAGCGCTTGTCGAACATCCTGATGAAGTGCGCCTCGCAGAGGTGCTTCTGGGCATAGTGCAGGAACACCACGGGCTCGGAGCCGCAGAAACAGAGATTCTCCATAGGAATGACCTTGAGCGCTGTTGCGAGCCAGCTGGCGATGTCAAGAACGACGCTTCGTTCTTGAGCATGCTCGCGAACGGATTTCCGTTCGCGACAGCGGACAGCTAACCGCCAAAAACTACCTTTATTATCTCGACGCGATCGGCCTTGCCGATCCTCCTGGTCTCGGGCGCGAGCTTCCCGTTGACCTTGACGATGACCTCTTCCCGCATGACCCCCAGGGCCTTGAGGAGGGCGCTGATGTCGCCATCGAAGTCCCTGCTCTCCGTCCTCCGGTCGAATACGAGCTCCATCGCACCACTAACAGGGGTTCTTCCTTCCGGCGCTCTCCAGCGCGTCCATGGCATCCCGCCTCGCGCGGCCGAGCCTCGGGGCCCAGGATTCCGGCGCCCTCTCCAATTCGTCCAGCACCTCGATAGGCGCCATGCGGGCGATCCGCTCCAGCGCCGAGAGCGCGTCTCCTCCGACGATGGCGTCACCGCTGCAAGAAGCCGCGACCAGCATGCGGGCTATCTCGGTCCGGGTCCTGGACGCCGGGGAAAGCGCGGGCGGGTCGAGGTCGAGCACGCTCTTCACCATGGCCGCGCTCATCGCCCTGACCCGCGGGTCGTCGTTCGAGAGCCCTTCGCAGAGCTCCGGGACGAAGTCCGAGCCGTGCCTGGCCATCGCTATCATCGCGTTCCACTTCACGGCCTTGTCCGAATCCCGGATGGCCTGGCGGAGGAAGTCGCCGGTCTCGCGCCGCGGCGCGGACCCTTCGTCCAGCCTGGATGACAGCCTGAGGATGGCCCTGACCTTGTCCTCGCTCCTCCCGCTCTTGAAGGCCCGGCCGATCTCGTCGAAGAAGATGCTGTCGGCGAGCGGCTCCTTCCTCGGAGTGGGGCCGACGGATGACACTGCTCCCCTCCCCCTCAATATCATATTGGATGAATAAGCTGCGGAAGGTATTAAATGCTTCTAACCGCGCCGCAATCATCTGGTTTTTATTATTTGTCCGCCAAGGCAGAGGCATGAAGATCACATCCATCTGGGCACGGGAGATCCTCGACTCACGGGGCAACCCGACTGTGGAGGTCGACATCCTGGCCGAGAGCGTCCTGGCGAGCGCCGCGGCGCCGAGCGGTGCCTCCACAGGCTCGCACGAGGCCATCGAGCTGCGCGACGGCGGGAATCGGTACGGCGGCAAGGGCGTGCTGAAGGCGGTGGACAACGTCAACTCGATAATGGCCCCGGCGATAATCGGGATGGAGGTCACGAACCAGGACGGCGTGGACCGGAAGATGAGGGAGCTGGACAGCACGCCGACGAAGAGCAGGCTGGGCGCGAACGCGATGGTGGCGACATCGATGGCGGTGCTGCGGGCGGCGGCGGCATCCGAAGGCAAGATGCTGCACGAGCACCTCGGCGGCAACCTACTCCCGCACGCGATGTTCAACATAGTCAACGGAGGCAAGCACGCCGGCAACGGCCTGGCGATCCAGGAGTTCATGGTGATCCCCGAAGGCGAGACTTTCTCGGCCCGCCTCCAGGCGGCCAGCGAGATCTACCATATACTCGGCAAGCAGCTTGTGGAAAAGCACGGCCCCGTCGCGAGGAACGTCGGGGACGAGGGCGGCTACGCGCCCCCCATCGGGAACACCTACCAGGCGCTCGACGCCATAGAAGCCGCCATCGAGGAGGCAGGCTACAAGGGCTCGTGCGGCCTGGCCCTCGACGCCGCCGCTACATCGTTCTACGACCAGACCAGTTCGATTTACCGCATCGACGGGAAGGAGCTGAAGGAGAACGAGCTGGTCGACTACTACATAGACCTCGTCAAGACCTACGGGATACGGAGCATCGAGGACCCGTTCCACGAGGAGAGTTTCGACGCCTTCGCGGCCCTGCACCGCGAGCTTCCGGACATCCAGGTGGTCGGCGACGACCTGACGGTCACCAACGTCTCGAGGCTCAGGAAGGCGATCGAGAACGCGTCCATCAGCACGCTCCTCCTGAAGCTGAACCAGATCGGCACCGTATCCGAGGCGATGGACGCCGTGCGGATGTGCCGCGAGGCTGGCCTCGGCATCATCGTGAGCCACCGCTCAGGCGAGACCGAGGATTGCTTCATATCGGACTTCTCGGTGGGCATCAACTCCGGCCAGATAAAGACCGGGGCCCCGGCGCGGGGCGAGCGCACGGCCAAGTACAACCAGCTGCTGCGCATCGAGGAACGGATGATGGCGCAGGCCGAAGGCTGAGCCCCTCACCGAGCGTTTTATATTAATTTTGTCGCGAATTATGTGCATGTCTGAACCAGTGAGAAAGCTTTCGCAGCCTCCCTCAGAGCAGCCCGTGCGCAATCCCCTCCTGCGGAGGGAACCGCTGCTCGATTCGCGCGAGGCCGCGGTCCGATCGCCGGTCATGTCCGCGCCGAAGATGGAAGCCAAGACCCAAGTGACCGAAGCCAACAAGCCGAAAAGGGAAGCGAAAAGGATAACCGCGAGGGAATACGCCGCGGTGCTTTCGGCAATCCTCCTCATCAGCTCGATGATCTCTCAGGGAGCGGCGATCATCGGCTGCGCGAAGACGGTGATAGACGGGCAAAGGCAGCAGGCGCCCGTAGTCACGCTCGACAGCGCGGTGAAAAGCTCTCAGACGGCCGCTCCGGTCGTCGCTCCTAAAAAAGCGGTTTCCAACGACCAGATGTCCAATGTCTCCATCGCGCCGGTCCCGCCCAAGCCGGATCCGAGCAGCAACGTGAGCATCATCGCCCCGAACTTTTATTCGAACGTGACGATGCCATAGATGATGGGGTCGGTAATGATGCCCTGGACATCGGCTCAAGCTCCAAAGAAGATGGCAGCCCTTCGGGGTCGGCAAGGGGCCATCAGAGGAGCATCAGCGCCCCTTGCATATTGCAAGCATTAAAAATCTAGTCTTACATCTCAATTACAACCGCTAGAGGCGAGTTGAATCGATGGTAGACAGGAAGCCAAATCCTACTGACGCGAAGACGTACTATCAGTCCGGCAACGACTACTACGAGAAAGGCGACTACGACAAGGCCATCGAGAACTACAACATGGCCGTGCTCCTCAGCCCGGTCTTCTCCGAGGCCTACTTCAACCGCGCGCTCTCGTACTACCAGCTCAAGAACTTCGACAAGTCCATAGCCGACTACACCAAGAGCATGGAGCTCGACCCCCAGAACCCGATCATCTACAATAACCGGGGCGACGCCTTCTACCGGAAGCAGGACTTCCAGAGCGCGGTCAAGGACTACGACAAGGCCATCCAGCTGAACCCCAACTACCTCAAGGCGTTCTACAACCGAGGGCTCTCCTACGCCTCGATCGAGGAATACGAGAAGGCGGTCGAGGACTTCTCGAAAGTCATCAAGCTCAAGCCCGACTTCGCCGAGGCATACCACCTGCGCGGGCTGGCCTTCGAGTACGCCGGCAGCATAGCGAACGCGATCGCGGACTACACCAAGGCCCTCGAGCTCAACCCCGAGCTGACCGAGGCCAAGACCCACCTCGAGAGCGCCAAGGCCAAGAAGGACCAGGAAGGCAAGGGCGGAGCGGAAGGCGGCACGGCCGACATAAAGATGCTCTCCAAGCCGACGATGACGTTCAACGACGTCGCCGGCATGACGAAGATGAAAGAGGAGATCCGCGAGGCCGTCGTCTACCCGATGCGCAACCCCGAGCTGGCGCGCAAGTACGGCAAGCTCGGAGGCGGAGGCATACTGATGTACGGCCCGCCCGGATGCGGGAAGACGTTCATCGTCAAGTCGGCAGCCGGCGAGTGCAACTCGGGCTTCATCAACGCGAAGCTGTCCGACCTCCTGGACATGTACGTAGGCAACACCGAAAAGAACATCCACAAGGTGTTCGAGCTCGCGCGCAAGAACTCGCCGGTCATTCTGTTCTTCGACGAAGTCGAGGCCATAGGAGGCCGCAGGGACCAGCAGGAGGGCCAGCAGTACATGAAGATGGCCGTCAACCAGATGCTCTACGAGATGGACGGCGTCGAGGCGAACAACCAGAACGTGCTCATCATCGCGGCGACGAACGCGCCGTGGGATGTCGACCCGGCGCTGCGGCGTTCCGGCCGTTTCAGCAAGACCATATTCATCCCGGCTCCGGACTACGAGTCGCGCGTGGCCATGCTCAAGATGTACGCTAAGAAGAGGCCGCTCGGGGCATTCATCCCCTTCTCGTTCCTCGGCGTCACGGTCACGGGCTACGCCTCGGCCGACATGAAAGCGATAGTCGACGACGCCTCGACGATACCGTGGAGGCAGGCTTTCATGGGGATAGAGAAGAAGATAATCGAGCTCACCAAGGGCGGCATGGCCAAGGAGCAGGCAGAGGAGATCGCCAAGAAGCAGGTCTCCCAGAGGCCCGTCACCCTCGGCGATTTTGTCGCTGCTATCGCCAAGAAGCGCTCGTCGCTCCCGCCATGGTACGAGCAGGCCAAGAAGCAGATCGGCAAGCAGGAGGAAGTCACGATCATAGACGGCAAGGAGCACAAGAAGGTGACCGACAGCAAGATGGGCCCGGGCGAGAAGGAGGCTTTCAAGGACCTCCTCAACATCATCAGCACCAGGAACCAGTGGTATTACAAGTTCTATGTCGCTGCCCTCAAGGAGAGCAGCCTCGTGATACTCCGCGTCATCGTCTTCGTGACCGAAGGCGGCCGCATCGTCTGAATGGGGATGAAATGAAGGAAAGCCCCGGGCAAGACTGGCGCGCTAGGACTCTCGACAGATTGCGCCAGCTCATCCTGGAGGCGGACCCGCAGATCGTCGAGGAGCGGAAATGGAGGAAAGCCAGCAACCCGGAAGGGGTGCCGGCGTTCTCCCGCGGCGGGATGGTCTGCACCGTGGAGACCTACAAGGACCACGTCAAACTGACCTTCCCCAACGGAGCCATCATGAAGGACCCCGGCCGGCTTTTCAACGCCAACCTCGAGGGTGTCAGGCGCGCAATCGACATCCACGAAGGGGACGGGATCGACGGAGCCGCTTTCAAGGCCCTCATACGCGAGGCCGTGGCCCTGAACCTCAAAAGGAAATAAGTAAAATGCTTCTTTCTGATTGCTGAGCATGAGCCTGCTCATAAAGAACGGCACAGTCTTCCTAGGGGAGAGGTTCGAGAAGGAGGACGTGCTGATAGAGGACGGCCTCGTCTCGGCGATGGGGAAAAACCTGAAAGGCGACGAGTCGCTGAACGCATCCGGGATGCTTGTCCTCCCCGGCCTGATGGACCCCCATGTCCATCTCCGCGAGCCGGGCGACACTTACAAGGAGGATTTCGCGAGCGGAAGCCGGGCCGCGATAGCCGGCGGATTCACGACCGTCATGGACATGCCGAACAATGTTAAGCCGACGGTCACCAAGGAGCGACTCGAGGAGAAGATACGGCTGGCGTCCGAGAAGGCCATATGCGACGTGCTCTTCCATTTCGGCGGCACGGACGACAACTTCGACGAGGTCAGGAAAGCCGATCCCCGCTCCCTCAAGCTCTACCTCGGCCAGACGACCGGCGGCATGATGCTCAAGAACCCCGCGTCCCTGGAGCGGCACTTCGCCATGTTCCCCCGCGACCGGCCTATCGTGCTGCACGCGTGCGACCACTCTGAGAAAGAGGACGAGAACCTCGCCAAGACCTATTCCACCCTGGAGAACGCCATCGCCCTGGCCAGGAAGACCGAGCGGCGGATACACCTGGCGCACGCCTCGACAGGCAAGGAGGTCCAGATCGCCAAGAGATACCACCGCTGCACTGTCGAGGTCGCCCCCCACCACCTTTTCCTCTCTTCGGCCGACATCGAGCGCCTCGGGCCTCTGGCCAAGGTCTACCCTCCTTTGCGCAGCGAGCAGAAACGGATCGGCCTCTGGTCCGCCCTCGAGATCGTGGACTGCATCGCCACCGACCACGCCCCGCACACGATAGAAGACAAGGAGAAGGGGGCCGCCGGCTTCCCGGGCCTCGAGACGAGCCTGGGGCTCATGCTCAAGGGCTGCGACCTCGGCCTCATAGACAAGATATGGGTGG
>JAWOLP010000013.1:0-5990 GCA_033853355.1 Candidatus Micrarchaeia archaeon
GTACCCTTCTGGGGGCCACCACTCCCATGGCCCCTACGGATTATCGGCTTGGTGAGCCATTACCCCACCAACTACCATGATCCGGCGCAGTCTCATCCTAAGGCGGACTGGCTCCAATTCACCAGCCGTTTAAACGCCCAAGCCTTCCAGCATAGGGCATCTATCGGGAGTTAGCCTCAGTTTCCCGAGGTTATACCCGTCCTTAGGGCAGATTGACCACGTGTTACTCAGCCGTTTGCCGCCCACCCAGGTGAGTGAGCCGACTTGCATGGCTTAGTCGAAGTCTGATAGCAGTACCCTCCAGCAGGATCAACTGGAGTTTAACCAATTGATCGTGCTTTTTACAACACGAATTTAGGTACGATCAATTCCTTAACTGGAATTGACATTGCACAGATTATTGCTCTTGAAGCGTGAGTCAAAACTATGAGATATAGTTTTCCACAAAAAGCCCAGCATCATCGCCCCGAAGGGCTAAGCAGAGATTACACATCCTAGCGCAATAGATACGCCAAGACGCGCGAAGAGTATATGTGAAGATACGTATTTATAAAGGTTACGGCGAAAGCCGAAGCTTCGACGGGTCGACCGCTCATGGAAGCCGGTCGCCGGGGAAACCGCGGCAGGCGTGGAGCTCGTAGGTGAAGATGCCCGCCCTCACGCCCGGGTCCCCCTCCATGACTGCCCGGATCTCTTCGGGGCTGCCGTTGAAGATGCCGATTCCGGCGACGTCGCTGCCGTCCCGGACCGGGCAGACGATCGGCAAGACGCCCTTGGCACGCAGCTCGAAATTCCTCCGGCCGTGCTCCCGGACGATCTTCTCGGCCCCCGGCTCGTCCCTCTTGGAGGTTTTTTTCAGGATGACGAGGCAGTATGCTTTCGATTCGGCGGATCTGGCCTTCATGTACTCGTCGGTGATATCGACCATGTCCTGAAAGCGCCGGATAACCATTTAACCCTGCCCCGGCCGGTCTTCGCCCCTCACCGAAAGATAACCCAAGTTATATATAAAGAGCCAAACAAACCAAAAACATGGAAGAGGAGAAGGTCGTGCTCGATCGGAGGAGCTTCGAGGCTCTCGCGGTCGACACGCGGATCAAGATACTAAAATCACTCAAGGAGCGGCGGAAGACCCTCTCGGAGATAGCACAGGAGCAGAAGATGTCCGTCTCGGGGATAAAGGAGCACCTCGAGACGCTCGAGAAGGTCGAGCTCATCCGCAAGATTGACGACGGCCACAAGTGGAAATATTATGAGCTGACAAAAAAAGGCAGCGACATCGTCGCGCCCAAGGAGCTCCGCGTCTGGATACTGCTGTCGATATCCATCATCGCGCTCGCCGCATCCGCTATCGCTATATTCTCCCCTCCGGCGCTCATGATGCAGGGGGCGAGCGTCTCTTCGGCCCCTCCTTTGCAGGCCGCCGGGATGAACACGGACAACAGCGCGATAGCCCCGATGGCCTCGGCTCCGACGGCTGCGGCGCTCCCTTCGCCCGCTCCCCCCGGAAACGAGAGCGCGCCCAAGGCCTTCGCGGCTGCGGCGAACGAATCGGCTCCCGGAGCGGGCCGGCTTCCGGAAGCGACCGGGGCCGCCCTCCAGCAGCCCGACCTTACGGTGCCCCTGGCCGTCGCCGTGGTGAGTGGCATAACCCTTCTCGCGTGCATCGGCATACTCGCGAGGAACAGGATGAAGCCTATCTCCCTCTGAAAGCGATGCCGCTCAGGCTGAGGAACATCAGCACGAGCAGCCCGGGGATGCCCGCTATCAGGAGGATGAGGATGCTCCAGATGCTTATCTCTATCTTCACGCCGAGCCAGCCCACGACCTTCAGCGCGATGAGCGCGATGACGGTGTTTATGAGGAGAGCCAGGGGACCGTACGAATTCCAGACCGCCAGGAAGAGGACCACCGCGAGTATTATCAGGAGGAGGTTCACGATCTTTCCGGCCATGGTGTGGAATCGCGATTAAGCTTTTATTGCTTAAGGCCTAGCGTCTATCCATGATCGAGAAGCTCGTAGGGGGTGTGAAGCAGATGTTCCAGCCGCGCGTCCGGGCGCAGGATTTCCAGGGGATAAAGGCATGGATAAACTCCAAGCCGCTGAAGATGGAGAAGCTGAAGGGCAAGGTCGTCCTGGTGGATTTCTGGACGTACTCCTGCATCAACTGCATCCGCACGCTGCCATATCTCAAGAGATGGCACGAGAGATACAAGGACAAGGGGCTGGTCATAGTAGGCGTGCACACACCCGAGTTCGAGTTCGAGAAGAGCGAGGCCAACGTCAAAGCCGCTGTGAAGAAGTTCGGGATAGGATACCCGGTCGCCCTCGACAGCGACATGCGCACCTGGGAGGCCTATGACAACCATTACTGGCCGGCCAAGTTCCTGGTCGACAAGGACGGCTTCGTCGCCTATGTCCATTTCGGCGAGGGGAATTATGCCCAGACCGAGATGGCCATCCAGATGGCGCTGGGCATAAGGAAGACGGTCGTGAAGGAGAGCTTCGCCGGCTACATGTTCGACCAGAGCCCTGAGACCTACGCGGGCTTCGGGAGGAACTTCGGCCTCGGCTCAGGGCTGGTCTGCGACAAGTCCGGCTGCAACGTGTACGTGGACCCGGGCGACCATGTCACGAACACGGTCTATCCTTCAGGGCAGTGGGTTCAGGAGAAGGAGTATCTCGAGCTGAAGAAGGCGCCCGGATATGTCGCTTACAGGTTCAACGCGAGGGAGGCCAACGTCGTGATGTCTCCCGTAGGAGCGAAGGCCGAGGCCGAGGTCTTCGTGGACGGGAAAAGGACCGGGAAGATCATGGTCGACGAGGCCAAGATGTACAGCGTCTACAGCGACAAGGCGTATAAGGAGAGGGAGCTGAAGCTCGTCTTCAGCGGCAAGGTCCGCGTCTACGTCTTCACTTTCGGCTGATACGCCACCGCGTATACCCTCTGGACTATCGTGACCGAGGAGAGCGCCGAGACCAGGATGAGCGCGTACACGAATACGCCCATGGCATATGCCATCCCGGCCGCGAGGCCCAGGACAATGATCAGGAGGCGCTCGCTCCGTTCGCACAGGCCACCCAGCGAATTCGCCTTCTCGCGGCTCACCGCCCCCTTGTGGTCGGCGTAAGCGCGCACGAACGACGGCATGCACGTCCCGAGGAAGATCGCGAGCGCGAGCCATATCTTCGGGTCGACGAGGACCGTCGGCAGGGGGACGAACATGAAGGAGAAGAGGAAGGCCGCTTCCACGAACCGGTCCGCCACGCCGTCCAGGAATCCGCCCAGGGCGCTCGTCTCCCCGCGCGCCCGCGCCACCGCC
Source organism: Candidatus Micrarchaeia archaeon (assembly GCA_033853355.1). Classification (GTDB taxonomy): domain Archaea; phylum Micrarchaeota; class Micrarchaeia; order Anstonellales; family Bilamarchaeaceae; genus Bilamarchaeum. The sequence continues at coordinate 3,325 of JAWOLP010000013.1, forward strand.
CCATCGACGGCGTCGCAGAGGGCAGCGAGCACGAACAGCGCGAGCCCGAGGGCGAGATTGCCGGTGATCGCGACCGCGAGCGCTCCGATGAGCGCGAGCGCGACTGCCAAAAAAGTCCATTGGTCCGGACTGAGGGGGATGACGGCCAGGGCCTTCCCTATCGAAGACTGGATGCCCTTGAGCCCCTCGTCCTGTTTCAGCATGAATTGTTAAGAAAGGAAAGAAGGAAAAATCATTGCACGAGCTCGTAGACTACCGTGATCGAGCTGGTCAGCGTCGTGTCGCTCGGGAACAGCTGGGTGGGAGGCGAAGCGTTCTCCGCCGGGACCGCATATCCGGTCCCGGCCTGCGCATAGACCGGGTAGGGGTAATACTGGTTCGGGTTTATGGAGACGACTTTCCCCAGCTTCGCGCCGACGCCTGCGGCGATGCTCTCGGCCTTGCTCTTGGCCGCGGCTGCGGCCTCACCCTGAAGCTCGTCCTCAAGGCTTATCCTGGTCGAATCCTGGAGAGAGAAGTACACGTAGTCGAACCTCGTCCCGTTGACGCCGAGGGCCGAATCGACGATCTGCCCGCCGGCCGTCACGTTCGTGCTCTTCACCGTGAGCGAATGGACGGTGTTGTAGCCTATCGGCTGGCATTTGGGGTTGCAGTAATTGGGCGGCACGGGATAGATGGCGGCATCGTTCGTCGACGTCGGTGGAGGTGACGGCGCTACCGTAGGCTCGCCCGCGGGAGCAGAGCCGCCGGAGGAGACGCCGCTGCCTTGCGGCGCGGTGGTGCCGGAGTAGCCCGTCCCTGCATAGGGTATGGGGCCCGGATAGCAGTAGCATGAGCTGTTGTATGCTGGAGTCGTGTAGAAGGAGGATGTCTGGATGTCGCTCTCCGCCACGCCCGCAGCGAGGAGGGCGGCTTTGAGGGCGGCGACCTTGGCCGCGGCATCGGACTGCGAATCCGCGACCGTAGAGCCGTTGCCGGTGACTGTCATCCCTACCGTCAGCAGGTCAGGCGTCACGGTCTTCGATGCCTCGCCGGTCACCGTTATCGTGGGCGCGGAGAGGTTCGTCTGGTTGCCAAAAGGGGCCGGCCCGCCGGACTTGGCGATGTAATAGGTCAGTCCGGCCGTTATGAGGACCACCACGATGATCCCGACGACGAGCATCGGGGTGTTGCTATCAGCCATTCGATCACCATTCATCGGTTGCGCGCCGCATATTTATATCGGGCCCGGATTCTTCCGGCCCGGGCCGCAACTCACGATTCGTCCCGTATCAGCGCCGACAGGCCCGCAGCCGCATCCGCCTCCGGACAGCCCTCCGGGACGGCGAATACCCTGACGGACTTAAGCGAGCCGATCTTCAACATGATTCGGAGCGTCATCAGCATCTCGGAGCCGGAAAGCGCCCTTCCCGGGCTAATCGAGTCGAGGTCATCTATCAAGCACACGGAATCGACCCCCCGCACCGTGCCGATGGCGAGGAGGTCCGGGCCTTCTTCCTCGAGGTCGAGCGAGCGGTCGTATTCCAGGAAACCGATGTCGGGGAAGGACTTCCTCAGCGTGCTGAGTATCGATTCCCCGTTCTCGAGGCTGAAGACCACGATCCGCATGCTTGAAGGGTTGTTGGGAAAAGGTTAAATTCACTAACGGATTACGTTGCCCATGGGAAAGGGGACCGGAACGGCGATCGGAGAAGGAGCCGCGGCGGCCACCGGAACGGGCTCCGCCGGGTCGCGAGGGAATGCCGCGGCGGAAGCGGCCGACGCGCGGGCGCGCCCTTCGCGCCCTGGGCTTTTCGAAGGCGCCAAGAAGGACATCGGCTATGTCGTCAAGGCAAGCATCCTCGTCCTCCTCTTCTGGTCCGTCCAGTTCCTCTATATGTATCTCGCCGCCGTCCCGGGCCAGCTCGAGCGCTCGATAATCCTCGCCTCCTCCTACAGCGGCGCGACGCTCATCGCCATCGCCCTCATGATAGGCCCGATCGCGGTCCTCTGGCCCAAGCGCAATTACATCCGGCACAGGAGGACGTTCGGAGTGTGGGGCTTCACGCTCATAATCTCGCACGTGATCTGGGTCCTCATATACTACCAGTTCACCCTCCAGTCGTTCCTCTCCGACCTCGACCCCTTCACGAACGCCATAATCTTCGGGGCCCTCGCCTTCATCTGCTACACGCCCATGTACATCACGTCCACCGACTGGGCCGTCTCGCGCCTTGGCTTCAAGAACTGGAAGACCATACACCGGATCGTCTATGTGGCCTTCCTTTTATCGACCCTGCACTTCATCCGGATAACCTACCTGAACAACACGACCCTCATCTGGAACTACTCCAAGCTGCTCCTGATGGCCGCGGCCGCCCTGGCCTACGTCCTCGAGCTCGCGGCGTACGTGAAGTACATGAGGAGGAGGAGGAGCTGGGGCAGCATCATCTACGGCGGGGCGCTGATCGTGATAGGCGCGGCCGCCATATACGTCGCCCTCACGATGGCGCCGGCATAGGTTATTATATCTTCCCGACAAAATGGCTTTGCATAAACAGATAGCCTTAAATATAGCAACTCGCATATTAAGTTTATAAAAATGTAAAAAAGTGTACTAGGTACGCTTCGATCCTCTTCCTAAATGATGATTCAGGTGTACTCCGTACACGCACGGAGTGAAAGAA
>JAWOLP010000014.1:0-27946 GCA_033853355.1 Candidatus Micrarchaeia archaeon
CTTGTTCTCTTTTCTATCCCTGTTTTTTGCTCCCGTCTTCTTCCTCGCCCAGATGCTCATTTTTCCCTTCCCTCGATCCGCCTCCTCGATGCGCGCTCCGAGAGCTTATTAATTGGTGAGGCCGAAAGCTCAAGCGAGATGATAGCATGGACAAGATGCTGAAGACCCTGAACCCCCATCAGCTGGCTTACGTGGACCTCGGGCTGCCCAACCCCGCGAACGGCGAGTACCTGCTCGGCGCGTTCCATCTCGTGCCAGAGAAGGGCTATAACATACTCCAGGCCGCCTGCGAGGTCGCGGCCGAATCCTCGACCGGAACCAACTTCCTGGTGAGGACCGAGACGCCTTTCTCGAAGCGGATGAACGCCATGGTCTACAGGTTCGACGAGAAGGGGAGCATGGTCTTCATCGCCTACCCCTGGCGGCTCTTCGACCGGAGGGGCAACGTCCAGAACATCCTGACCTACCTAATCGGGAACGTGCTGGGGATGAAGCAGGTCTCTGAGCTGAAGCTCATAGACGTCTGGTTCCCGCCGGCCATGCTCGAGCAGTACGACGGCCCGAGCTACACGCTGGACGACATGCGCGCTTATCTCAACGTCTATGACAGGCCGATCCTCGGCACGATAGTGAAGCCGAAGATGGGGCTGACATCGGCCGAATACGCCGAGGTCTGCTACGATTTCTGGGTGGGGGGAGGCGACTTCGTGAAGAACGACGAGCCGCAGGCCGACCAGGACTTCTGCCCCTACGACAAGATGGTGCATCATGTGAAGAAGGCCATGGACGCCGCGGTTAAGAAGACCGGAAAGAAGAAGGTGCACTCGTTCAACGTGTCCGCCGCGGATTTCGACATCATGATACAGAGGTGCGAGCTGATACGGAGCGCCGGCTTCGAGCCGGGGAGCTACGCCTTCCTCATCGACGGCATCACGGCCGGATGGATGGCCGTTCAGACCCTCCGCAGGAGATACCCTGACGTGTTCATCCACTTCCACCGCGCCGGCCACGGCGCCTTCACCAGGCCCCAGAACCCGATCGGGATGTCGGTCCTGGTCCTCTCCAAGTTCGCCAGGCTCGCCGGCGCCTCCGGCATCCACACCGGCACCGCGGGGGTGGGCAAGATGGAGGGGAGCCCGGAAGAGGACATCGTCGCCGCCCACAACATCCTGCGCTTCCGGGAGACGGGGCATGTCTTCGAGCAGAGCTGGGCGACAATCCCCGACTCGAACGAGTTCACGCAGGAGCTGGTCAAGGCCGACCTCGCCCGCAAGCCGATCCTCAAGGATGACGACTGGAGGGGCATCAAGAAGTGCTGCCCGATAATCTCAGGCGGCCTGAACCCGACTCTGCTGAAGCCGTTCATCGAGGTCATGGGCGGGATAGATTTCATCACCACGATGGGCGCAGGCTGCAACGCGCACCCGAAGGGGACGCGCGCCGGCGCGACCGCTCTCGTCCAGGCCTGCGAGGCCTACACGAAGAAGATCGACATACACAAGTACGCCAGGACGCACGAGGAGCTGGCAGAGGCCATAGAATTCTTCGAGAAGTGAGAGTCAGCGGCCGAACGCAGCGTCGTAGGCGTAGCTGAGCACGACATTGCAGCCGTCGGCGGCCCGGTCCTCGGGGCGCGAGCCCTCGAACGCCGCGGTTATCCGGCCCTCCCTGCGTATGAACCGGGCGCCGTTCTCTATGTGCATCCGCATAGTCGGGTCCGCATGCTTCCTTCCGCCGATGATGCAGAAATCCTCTATCGTGACGGGCCGTCCGAAGATATCCTCGAGAGCCTGCCCTTCGGCCTCGAGGAAGCGGTCGAACGCGGTCTGCCCTCCCCTGGTCCGGAACGTGTCTTCGCCCATCGCCTGGCACCGCTCGAAGAGCCCTTTCGAAGCCGTGAAGAGGCCGTGCCTTCCGCCGCTCATCAGGTACGGCCGGATCATCCGCGGCACCGAAAGCATCCGCTCCAGCCTGGCCAGATGGGCGGCGTATGTCGAGCCGGAGGGCCTGGTCAGGTGGAGGTAGTCGTGCAGCGCCAGGGACGGGTTCTCGCGCCGTGCCGCCCCGAGGCCGCGGGGGGCGCTGTAGGGGACGGCGGCGAGGGAATTCCTTTCAGCGAACCTTATGGCGTGGTTCAGGGTCTCGTAGGCGAAGCCGTTCCTCATGAAATCCGGGTGTACCGCGATCGACATGCACAGGACGACCGGGATGACGTCCTCTCCGGCGGCGCGCCGCCTCAGCACGCCCTCCGGGCTCTGATGGGTTGAGAACGTCCTTCCTCCGCTCACCCGCTCGTATCCGGCCGTGAAGCCTTGATCGGGCGAATAGGCGGCCACCATGATGTTTATCATCGAGACCGTCCGGCCGCTCTCCTTCTCCACTCCGACTATCTGCCCTTCCGGGAAAGCCGCCATCTGGGCTTCCAGCTGCTCCCTGCGTATCGTGATCCCCCCGCCCCAGGAAGACTCGTATATCCCCTTGAGCAGGCCGCTCTCCTGCGGCTCGGCGTTCCTGAACGAGAGCTTCCCTTCCGATGTCCGGCTGCCGGAGGGCGCGGATCCCCTGGTCGTGTGCATGAGCGGTTTCTTGCACACAAAAAAATAAAAATAGCAACTTCAGATGCTGTCGACTATCTTCCTCCTGCGCTTCTCCGGCACCTCGTTCCGGATCTTCCGCTTCTCGGCCTCGTAGAACCCGAGGCCGACGACGAAGCCGCTGTGCCTCACGATGACGTAACGGCTCTTCGGCCCAAGGTCCATCTTCCCGATGCCGCGGCCGACCGCGAATTCCTTGGCCCGCGCCTCGTCCAGCTCGACGATGTTCTTCGTGGCGAGGTGGCCGAAATTCTGGATGAAGGAGTTCGTGGGGTTGAATCCCGCGTCGCACGCCGCGTAACCCAGGTCGCCGTGGATGGCGCTCTTCATCAGCTCCGGACTGCCGACCCGCACCCCCTGCGCGTAGAATATCTCGACCCCTTCCGGAAGGACGATGCCGAAATGGTTCTCGAGGTATTTCCTGAAATTCCGCTCCCTGTTCGCTATGAATGCCATGGTCAGCCAGCCTTCCGTATCCTCGCCATGAAGAAGCCCTCGCTCTGGAGATGCTGGGGGTATATCCTGTAGCATTTCCTGAACTCCGCTCCGTATTCGCTCAACCCGCTGTCGTGGGGTATCTGGAGGCCGATATCCTCGAGCTTGGCCCCCGGGACGTTGTCGAGCAGGCTCTTCACCACTCCCTCGTTCTCCTCTTTCGCGTACGTGCATGTCGAGTACACGATGGCTCCCCCCGGCTTGAGCGCGTCGTAGGCGCTGAAGAGCATCCGCGTCTGGAGGTTCGATATCCGCTCAGAGTGCCCCGGCTCCCAGCGGCGGAACGCCTCGGGCCCGCTGCCGAGGGCTGTGCACGGGGCGTCCAGGAGGACCTTCGTGAACCTGCTCCTCCAGTCGAGCTTCGCCCCGTCGCGCATGGTGACTATGCAGTTGAGGATGTTCATCCTGTTGATCGTGGAATAGAGGACCGAGAGCTTCTCTTTCTTCACGTCGTTGCCTACAAGGACGCCGCGGTTCCCCATGAGCATGGCCATATGGGAGAACTTCGAGCCGGGGGACGCGGCCACGTCCAGGACAGTGTCCTCGCTTTTCGGAGCGAGAGCCGGCGAGACGAGCATGGACGGAAGGGTCTGCGGATAGATGAGGCCGAGGAAATACTCCCAGGTCCGCCCGATCTGGAAGCTGTCCGCCTCCTCGAGCTCGAAGGCGTCCGGGCAGTGGGGCGACGGCGTGCATCTCAGCTTGGACTGCGCGCGGAAGGAAATGGCGGAAATCTTTATCGTGTTGAGGCGGAAGAACGCCTTCTGGCTGCGGAACGAGGCGAGGAGGCGGTCGGGATCGGTATAAGACGAGAGCCATTCCCGGAACCCGCTTTCTTCCATGGCAGTCACACTCCGGCAAGGTTAATATTGTGTAAGGGGCCGAACCCCATCCGGCCCGTCGTCCCGCTATTTATGTTAGAGAAAGTAAGAAAAGGTGTTTAAAACACTTCCACGCAGGCTTGATATGATGGGCGCCCCCAACCTGCATTTCCCTCCCGAGCTGCGCGAGACCGCCGATGCGATTCCCGCCGCCAGGCGGGCGCTGGCCATCTGGAGGAGGATGGAGCCCGCCGCGCCGGATATCGCTCCGGGCGCTTTCAGCGTCTCCGGATACGGCCCGCAGCACCAGCTGCACGGGCACAGGGTGCGCCTGCCGCCCGTAGGAAGCCCGCATTCGCTCCTCTTCAGGACCGAGGACAACCTCTCGTTCATAACCAAGATAATCCGCAGGCAGGCGGGGTTCTCCCCCGAATGCGGCTTCGTGCCGGCCGCGCCGGCTTCCCGCTCCCTGCATTACGCCTCCGTCGGAACCGGAAAGCTCTGGACGCCGGCCACGAGTAGGCTCGAGTTCGCGCTCGCGAACTACGGCTCCCACTGGGCCTGCCATTTCCAGACCGCGGGCCTGGACGAGAACCTCCTGGGGATGTTCGGGCTCGAGGTCGAGAGGAGGAGGGTCCTCCTGCTGGCGATCGAGAGGGGGAGGCAGCCGCTATTTCGGGGGCTCGACCAGGACGAGCTCGTGATCCGGGGGCCGATAAACGTCCGCAGGATATTCATCCTCAACGATTCCTATGAGCTGTTCTCCGCCCTCGCGGACATCGAGGTGTCGGCGCGGGGCCTTTCCCTCGGCACGCGTACGAGGATGGAGGAGATGTTCCTCGCGCTCTCCTGCTCCGATGAGGCCGCTGAAACGCCGATACGGGCGAAGTGAGGCCACGATACCTTAATAAAATCCGCATCCGCAGTCATATACGGGGTAAAGATGAAGACGACTTTCAAGGAAAGGGTTGCCAGGGCCGCTCTCGGAGCCCTGCTCATGCTGGGGGGATTCCTGTTCGTTCTGCCTTTGAAGGTGCCGGCTTTCTTCTTCGGGATGATGCTCTTGGGCATCGCCGTGGACAGCCGCGGGACCGAATTCCCCGAGGACGACGCGCCGGTCCCTGCGCAGAAGGCCGCTGGACCGAAGGCCCGGAAGAAAGCGGTGAGGAGAAAAGCGGCGTCCTAGCGAGCCCGGCCCGCATAGCAATTTAAACAGTCGCAGCTGAGAGTTCCGAGTGGTCATATGGACAAGGAAGACAAGGATATAGAGGAAGCGGTCGAGGCCGTGGACCGCATGGAGGACGAGGCTGCCGAGAAGCGGGAGAAGGAGGCGGACGAATTCGAGGAGAAGAGCGAGGACGACGTCGTCATCTGCCCGAAGTGCAAGAGCCTGGTGTCCGAGTCCGATTACGTCGAGGACGAATTCTCCGAGATGGGGCCGACCGGCCTCGCCTACAAGATCAACTGCCCGAAATGCGGCTACGTCGGAATGCCGATAGAGATGAGCAAGGAAGACTATCTCAAGATGGGGAAGAAGTGAGCCTTTCATGGACCGCCACGGCTGGCTCTCCCTCGCAGCATGCGTCGCAATATGCGAGCTGGCCGGCCTGATCGGCGCCGTGTTCACTTTATCGTCCGTTTCGACCTGGTATGCCCAGCTGGCCAAGCCCTGGTTCACCCCTCCGGCCTGGGTTTTCGCTCCTGCCTGGACGATGCTCTATGCGCTGATGGGGGTATCGCTGTTCCTCGTCGTGCGGGGAGGGAAGCGCCACACGCCCGCGCTCGCCGCTTTCGCCGCGCAGCTCGCGCTCAACATATCCTGGAGCGTCCTTTTCTTCGGCCTGAGGATGCCTGCCGCAGCCCTCGCCGAGCTCTTGCTCCTCTGGCTCTCGATCGCGGTTACGTCGTGGCTTTTCCTGCGCATCGAGCGGAAGGCGGCTTACCTCCTAGTCCCGTACTTGTTGTGGGTGACGTTCGCCGGGATGCTGAATTTTTATATCGTTGCCCTCAATTAGTGGTCACATGAGGCAGGAAGAGCGCGAGCGCTTGGCGCTGAAGAGGAGGGAGATCGTCTCCAGGCTCGCCGGCGAGGGGGAATCTTTCGCAGGCATAGGCCGGATCCTGGGTGTCAGCGGCCAGAGGGCGAGGCAGTTATTCGACGCAGCCAAGGGGCGGGAGGAGTCGGAGCTCAGGTCCCTGGGGCTCGAGACGCAGACGTACAACGCCCTCTCGGCAGCCCTGGGCGGCGGCGATCCCACCTTGGCCGACATACAAATGTTCATCGAGGGGAACGGCGATTGGAGGGAGAAGCTCCTCGGCAAGCGCCACATCGGCCCAAAGAGGGTGCGGGAGATCGAGGAGTTCGCCCGGCGGAACGGCATCAGGGTCTGATAGGATGGCAGGCCGCAAGACCAAGGAGGAGATAGCCGAGAGGAACCGGCGCATCGCCCAGCTCAAGGGCGACGGGGTCCCGAACCGGGAGATCGCGAGGATGTTCGAGCTCGGAAGCACGTACATCAGCGAGATCGCGAAGGAGGAGGAGAGGAAGGAGAGGTACCGCGATTCAGGCGAATCCCTCGGCAGGATGGGCGTTGCGGCCTTCGTGATGCTATCCCGGGCCGGGCTGGCCTCCCAGAACGCCCTGCTCTCTTTCATCAGCAGCGAGCCTGACTGGAAAGAGGCGATGCGGGCGCGTTTCGGCGCGCGCGAGAGGGTGCTCGAGGACATAGAGCGCTTCTGCGCCTCGTGCGGCAACCTGGATTTGGGAGCGGCTATAAAAAGCGCGCGGTAGTCATCGGATCGCATGAGGAACGCAGTCCTACCGGTATTGGCTTTGGTTTTGATGTTCGCATTCGGCTGCGCTCAGCAGCCTCCGCCAGGCCCGGCGGCTGCCGGCCTCACCGAGGCTCAGGCGATGGCGCTCGCGAATTCCAGCCAGTCATGCCTCACGGCGGGCAGCCTTGAGGGGACTTTCTCGCACGACGCCGGCGCGGGTACATGGTCGTTCGCCGTCCAATCCTCCAGGCCCGGATGCTCTCCGGTCTGCATAGTGAATGAGGCCGACAACAGCACCTCTCTCGACCCCAGATGCATCGCAGCGCCGGTGCCGCCGCTGGTCACCGTGTCGCAGGGCGGCGCGCTCGGGAACGTGCTGGTGGCGAATGGCGGGATGACGCTGTACGTCTTCCTCAAGGACTCGTTCAACCAGTCGAATTGCACCGGGTCATGCGCCGGACTCTGGCCGCCCCTCACGTATTCGGCCGGCGACAACCTCTCCGGCCTTCCGGGGATCCTCGGGCTCATCAACCGCTCCGATGGAAGCGTCCAGGTAACCTACAACGGTATGCCGCTTTATCTCTACAGCAAGGACAAGAGCCCCGGCGACGCGAACGGCGAGGGCTTCAACAGGCTCTGGTACGCCATCGGCCCTGACGCGACCGCGTTCCCCTCGCCCCGCATGACCGCCCAGGACGCGGAAGCGATCGCCGCCAACAGCACCTGCGCGTCTTTCGGCAGCCTCGCCCCAGGGGCTTCGTACGACAACAGCACTTCCACCTGGAGGATAGGAATAACCCATGCCGGATGCACCGCATCCTGCATCGTCTCGGTGAACGGTTCGGCTTCGGTCCAGTCTTCCTGCAACCAGTCGCTGGCCCCGGTCGTCAAGTCCGCCGATTTTGCCGGGATCGGGTCCGTCCTCACGGACAACCGGAGCATGGCGCTGTACGTCTTCCTCAACGACCAGTACAACTCGAGCACCTGCACCGGCTACTGCGCGCAGACATGGCCTCCCCTCCTGCTGGGTCCGGGATCCATGCTGAATTCGAGCGGCCTCCCCGGCTCGCTGGGGACGATCGCGAGGGTAGACGGTACGGACCAGGTCACCTATAACGGGATGCCCTTATATACGTACAGCGGGGACGGGCAGCCGGGCCTCGCGAACGGGAACGGAGTCGGAGGGGTGTGGTTCGTGGCCACGCCGAACATGACCGCGTTCCCCCAGCCGCCACCGCCATCTTATGGCGGGTATGGCGGATACTAGGCTCAGGACGGCCCTTCTTTCTTCTTCAACCCCTCCGAAGCGAGCCGTTCTGACCCGATCCCGGAGAGGACCTCCTTCTTCACGCCTGCGAGCGCGGAGGAGGCTAGCTCCTTGGCCTTCCCGAACCTGTACGCGAAGACGAAATCCCTCACCGGGAAGGCGGCAAGGGCGGTGATGACCAGCGCGAGCGTCTGATGGACCGATCCCTTCAGGAAGTCGGGCACCCAGCCGAATGCCTCCGGCTCGAGGATCTGGCTCGCCATGTTCGCCAGCTGCAGCCCGAAAAGCGCGCATACCGTGATGAGCCCGCGCCTGCTCCTCTGCTCGTAGCGGTTCGCGATCCCCACGTCCTCGTGCTCCTCCTCGAGGCAGGCATCCGCCCGCTCTATCCTCCCGACAAGCCTGCGGGCCGTCTGCGGCCTGCCTTCCCCGAGATCCTTGAACCGAATGAATTCGCTCTTGATCCGCGAGAGCTGCTCGGCGGTGCGGAACAGCTGCGCCCGGTCGGCCTCCCTGTGCGCCTGCTCCAGGCTCGCGAGGGCGGCATGTGCGTCCCTCCGCATCGCGGCTGTCGTCGGTTTCATGTTTAGATTAGTATAAAATTGTGTTTTTAATACATGCCTCCTGGGCTTTGGGAGGGGAGTTAAAAAGGAGAGACGCGAATCCGCTCCGGTGATATTCTGAGATCGGTGATAGCATTGGCGGCCCTGTTCCTGCTCGCCTTCGGCTGCGCGCAGCAGGGAAGCGGCGGAGCGGCGGTGGTCAAGGCAGGCAACAGCAGCCTCGGAACGGTCCTGACCGACGGCAACGGCATGACACTGTACGTGTTCACTGCCGATTCGGTCAATTCAAGCACCTGCAGCGGCGGATGCGCGGGCACTTGGCCGCCGCTCCTCACGAGCGGGGCGGTGACAGCAGGTGCCGGGGTCAGCGGGACTCTCGGCACGATAAACCGCAGCGACGGGACGATGCAGGTCACGTACAATGGCTTGCCCCTCTACCGCTACGCTTCCGACTCCGCTCCCGGGGACGTGAAGGGCCAGGGCGTCGGGAACAAGTGGTACGCGGCCACGCCCGGCATGACCAAGTTCCCCTGCCCGACCTGCGTCTCGAGCTGACTATTTTTTTCTTTTGTACCCTTTTCAGGGCCGCAGCGAGGAGAGGGCCCTGATTATCTCATTCTCCAGCTCGCCGAGATCGAACGGCTTCCTCACGACGGAGAACGCCCCGGCCGACAACGCCGCGCGGGACTCGTCCTCGCTCCCTCCGGAGATGATTATCACCGGCGTGAGGGGGCTCGCCTTCCTGACGCGGCGGAGGAGCTCGAAGCCGTCCATGAACGGCATGGAGATGTCGCTCACCACGACATCGTAGCCCCCGGACTGGAACATCGAGAGCGCTTCCCTGCCGTCCGGCGCCTGGGCGGCGCTGAAGCCCTTTCCCCCGAATATCTCGCAGAGGATCTCGCGGATGTCCCTTTCGTCGTCCACGAAAAGAACGCGCTTCATCGTGCCCCTGATGCCTTCCGGAGACGGCTGCGCATTCCGCATCCTGCCCTGCGGCACGGGCTCATCGGCCGAAGCCTCCTTCCCGCCCTCACGCTCCTTTGATCGCACGGAGATAATTGCGGCCGGCGTGTTTAAGAAACTTGTTGTCATTCGGCAATTTATATGAGAAGCGGCGGCCGCCCCCGGCCGGATCAGTCAGTACATCCGCAGCAGGAGCACCAGGCCGATATAAGCCGCGATGACCACCGCTATCGGGATGATTATCACGGCCGCGGCCCTGAGGCTGGAGAGCGAATGCACCTGCTTCAGCATGATGAAGGTGAGATAGAGTATCAGGATGGCGGCCACCATCACGACTATGGAGCCGACGCAGGGGATGAAGGCGAGCACCGAGACCGTCGCGTATCCGGCATATATGTAAGAGGAGAAGTAAGCCTGCTCGGCGAAGCTCCCTTTTCCGCCGAGGATCCTCGCGAGAACCCACTGCACGCCCTGGCCGATGAGGAAGAAGACCGGCCCGAGGACGAGCTGGAACACGGCGGCGACCAGCCCGATCACGATGTAGAGGAGGCCGAACCCCACACCCGCTCCCAGGCCCGCGTTCGACGAGCTTCCGGCCAGGGAGAACAGCGCGCCGAAGAGCGCGCCGAACATGAGCCCGAGGAGGATGAAAATCACGGCTGTCGCGATCGCGGGCAGCACTGAGGAGAAGAAAGCGGTCTTCAAGGCCTCGACGACGGTGCCCTTGCCCTTCCTCTCGTCCATCAGCCGCTGGTAGGTGGATGGATCGAGGTTCATCACCCAGAAGCGAAGAGTGCCCACGATGCCCATGCACATGAATCTGAGACACCGCTATAAAAGCTTTGCTCCGCACCTGGAAGTGCGTGGGTGTTTATTAGCAGGAATCGCCGGATATCCATAGAAGCAGGTGGGTGAATGAAAAAGTACGTTTTCGTATTCCAGGGGGTGTCCATCGCAGCCACCGGCGTCCTGCTCGGCTGGGCCTCGTACGCCTTCGCGCTGTCCTCAGGGAACCCCGTCGGCCTCCTGATCACCCTCATATCGCTGCCGATGTTCTACTTCGGGCTGGCCGGGATAAGGGAATGCGAGTTCCTGGACGACAGCCTTGTCATACGGGAACCGGTCTTCAGGGAAGAGGTGCGCATCCCGTACGGCAAGATCGAAGACGTCCGCCTGATGTACTCGAAGTTCTACCGCTCGCCGCCAAGCTATTACATCACCATCGTCCACGAGTCGGGAAGCGAGAAGGTGGGATTCGGCTTCAGCATCGACGAGGACTTCCTGGCCGCGCTGGAGGAGCACATAGGCCCCGAGCGCATATTCAGGCATGACGACCTCTAGTTCCGCTCGTTCCGGCGATGCATTAAGTGCTGTTCCTGCGCGCAGGTTCCCATGAGCGATGCATACAGGACGGCCAAGCGGCCGGAGAGGGGGCCCCTGACTTTCGGCGAGAAAGTGAAGGCGGCATTCAGGGGCCTGCGGAGGCTGGAGCCGATGCTCGAGATCGCCCTCAGCGGCATGGACGAGAGGCTTCCACGGGAGGAGCGGGTCAGGGCCGCCGGCGCGCTCGGCGGGTCGGCAACCCTGGAGAAGGTCGGCTCCTGCCTGGCCGCGGAGCTGGATCCCCTCGTGAAGGAGACGCTGGCTTACTCGTTCGAGGAGGCGTATCGCAGGACCATCGATTACTATGACAATTCCATGTCCATGATCCACACCGTGGCCGGGTCGGACGCCGTCCGCGCGGAGCGGGACGCCTTCTGCAGGGAAGCGCGGCTTCTCGCCCGCTCCCTGATCGCCGACGGCTCCTCCATCTCGCAGAACGCGAAGGAGGCCTTGCAGCGCGTCGCACGGGACCGGCCCGGGGACTGACCCTCGCACCGCCCTAGGGCGCGTAGATGAATAACAGCCAGCCTCCGAGGGCGAGCAGGACCATGCCGGAGAGGAGCGTCGCCGCGAAACGGATACGGTATCCCCAGACGACCTGCCCTTCGGAGAGCGGTGTGATGATGAAATCCTTCTGCGCATCCCCCTTCCGTATCATGATGGCGTCCGAAGCCGTCCCTGAAAACGGCTTCTCAGGATTCTCGGCCGCCGTGCCGAGGATGTAGATTATGGAGTTGCACGCTATCGCCCTCTCGGTGTGCCTCCTCCGCGGCACGGACGGCTCATGGAAGACCCTCGTCCCCTCGACATCGGCGCCCTTTGGGTCCACGAGCACCCTCCCCGTCGCGTCCTCGAGGTAAAAACGCGCCGCCTTGCTCTCGGTCCGCACGGTCGCCCATTCCCGGACGGTGATACTCTTCCGCGTCATCGGGTCCCATTCGCGCCTGACCCTCAGCTCCTCCTCCCTGTAGTCGTAGAGGACGCAGCGCCTCTTCGAGAAGGGCGCGATGAACGCCTCGCGCGGCACCGCCCTGCCCTTGAGCTCCACGAGCCCTGCTGCCAGGCTCCTGACCTTCGACGTCGGCGTATCCTCCACCTTCATCTTCTGCCAGAAGACGGCGAATGCCGCGTACAGGGATGTGATCCCAGCGAGGATGGACACGACACCCATAGCCTGCGTCAAGCCGCTTAAGTCCATGTCCAGAAGAACGGACGGAACCGATTTAATCATTGGGCATCCCCGGGCACTGCCGGCCCCATACGATTAAATCCCTTCGTTCCGAGAGTCCCGCCGATGAGAGCGATCGTGATCGTCATCCTCGCAGCCTTTCTTCTCTACGGGTGCGCAGGGCAGCCTGCCCGATCATCCCAGCCTCCCCAACCGCCGGAGCAGAACCAGTCCCAGCCGCAACCGCCAGCGCCGAACAATTCCCCCCTCTCCACGGGCCTCGCGATCTCGGAAGGCCCCGAGCTCGCCTGCGCCCTCTTCGACTCCAAGGCGGGCGCCCTCGGCATCGGGGGGGCGGACCTGGGAGTCCCTCTGGTGGATGGCAACATGACATGGCTCATCTTCGGCGACACCTCCGATTCTCCGGCGGCTTCCATAAAAGGCCCCACTGGGATCGTGGGCTCCAGCTCCGTCGTGGGATCCGGTGTCCCTTTCGACTGCTCGAATTTCTCATGGGTAGAGGCCGGCGGGAGATTCTACCAGCCGCTTGTCTCAAAACGAACCCCCGGCTCTGACGAGTCGACCGTGCCAGCGGGAGGGATCACCCTAAATGGGACGCGGTACATATACTCGATGCGCGTCGACCACTGGGCGGCCGGCGCGAACGACACCACGCATGCGCACGGCGTGCTTTTCAGGCAGGAAGGACCAGGCCCGTTCAAGGAGGTCGCGCAGTGGCCGCTCGACGCTCCATTCGTGAACGCGGCTCCGGTTTTCGGCCAGCTGGACAACGGCACGCAGGCGGTCTTCCTCGCTCTCAGCGGCCCATACCGCAAATCGCCGGTCTATCTGGCTTACGTCCTCCCGGAGGACATCACGAATTCTTCGCGCTATCGCTACCTGTCGGGCTACGGGCCTGACGGCTCGCCGGAATGGACCGGAAACGCCTCGGATGCCAGTCCGCTGGTGGATGGGGTGTGGGCAGGGGAGCTCTCCCTCGCCTATGACCGGCCGCTCGGCGAATACCTGCTGATGTTCTTCGATCACAAGGCCCGGAAGCTCGATCTCTATTATTCCGGCTCGCCCTACGGGCCGTTCTCAGGACCGCTGCAATCCGAGCCGTGCGGCGCATCCACCAGGCCGTCATGGATGCAGCCCGGCTGGGGCGGATGCTACGGCGGCTACATCATCCCGGACGATTTCGGGGCCGACGGCCATGACCTCTATTACACCCTCTCGCTCTGGGATCCGTACGCCACCTTCGTCATGAAGGAGCGGCTCGCGTCGGGCTGAACCTGGGGCCGACCGCATACATTTACATGTTTTTTTATCCATACTCACAAAGTCACGGGTCAGAGCCGGCCCACGAACCTGGAAGGCTGCGCCGCCATGTTTCTGACCGGATGAGGAGCGCTATGGAAAAAGGATATGCCGTACATGGATTGCTGTCCGAGCTTTCGAGGCTGATCATCGCCTTGCTTGCGCTCTATTATCTCGCGCCCGTCTATTACTGGAGCGCATGCTCCATCCCCAAGACCGCTGGCTGCGATGGCTGGATCAGCCTGGGGAGCCTGACCGGGTATTATCCGGTCGTGCAGATACATCCTGAGAACCTGCTCTGGTATTTCCTCCCGGCTTACTTGGCGGCCGCCCTGCTCGTCCTGGCCGCGTCATGGGCCTGGAAAAAAGGCAAAGGCGCGCTTTTCGCCCCGAAAAGCGGGGAAGCGGGTGGAAGGATGGGTCGGCCCATACCGAAGCGATGATGATCGATTGATGCGGCGGGGATCGCGAGGCGGAAGGGGGGTTCCGGCCCAGGGGTTATAATCGTATGCTCCCCAGCATTCATCCATGAACGCGGTCTTGTTCCCCGGTATTTTGGTCGCACTCCTGCTCTCAGCCTGCGGGATCGCCGGCAATGCTCCGGCCCAGCAGGCCCTGGCAACGGATTGCGGCGTCTACGCCGCCGACGGAGCCTCATGCTTCCAGCAGGCGCTGAGCTCCTGCTCGCCTGCCACCGTCATGTTCGACGTCGGGGTGCCGCCGGTGAGGGCGACGATAACCGGCCCGGCATCCGGAGGCTCTTCCTGCCAGGTCGGGCTCAGCGGCGTCAGCAAGGACGAGGTTGACCGGGTCATGCTCGCCAACAGCGCCAGCCAGTACGAGGTCAACGACATGAATTCGAGGATAGACCGGGCGGGCGGATTCGGAGGCCTGGTAGGCAAGACCGCGGACTGCACGGTAGGCAAGCTCAAGGCGGACGAGTTCGCCTCGAGCTACATGTACGAGTGCTTCGGCCCTCTCACCGACGACATCAAGAGCCTGGGCATCGCGAAGGCGTTCAACTGAGCGCGGCTTCCATTCTCGCGGTCTCCTCGCTCATCCTGGGCACGACTTCCTTCCCCAGCAGCTCAATCGCCTTGAGGACGGGCCTTAGCATGTTCGGGGACCTGCCGGACGCCATAAAACGGGAAAAACATTAAAACACGGCGGCCGATTAGGTGGCATGGATCCGAAAGGGAAGGTCGCCATAGTGACAGGAGCATCTTCAGGGATAGGATTGGCCACCGCCAGGCTGCTCGCCTCTGAAGGCGCCAAGATCGTCCTCGTGGCCCGGTCCGCAACCAGGCTGAAGGAGATATCTGCGGCGCTCCCCGGCTCCCTCGCCATCCCGTGCGACATGACGAAACCGGCCGAGATAAGGGGGATGGTCGCGGAAGCGATGAGGCGTTTCGGGCGGGTCGACATACTGGTGAACAACGCCGGCCAGGGGTACGACGCTCCCGTCGAGAAGATTGATCTCGATTCCTTCCGGCACATCTTCGAGCTGGATCTGATGGGCCCGGTGGCGGCCATGGAGGCCGTGATACCTCTGATGCGTGAGCAGGGAGGCGGATGCATCGTGAACATCAGCTCCGGCACGGCGCTCGCATACTGGCCCAACATGTCGCCATATTCCTCGCTGAAGAAGGCGCTCGCCCAGGTGAGCCTGACCGCACGTGAGGAGCTGAAGGGTGACAACATCTCGGTGAGCGTCGTCTATCCGTATGTCACGCTAACCGACTTCGAGAAGAACACCATAAAGAACGACGTGCCTGATTGGGAAGGCGCGCTTCCGCACCCTCCCGACACTCCGGAGTTCGTAGCCGGAAAGATACTCGAGGCGATAAGGAGCGGGAGGGCGGAGGTCCTTCCCCACGAATGGATGAGGGAATTCGGCAAGGTATCGATGGAGCGCAGGGCAGGCCTATAAAATGAAACAGCTATTCCAGCTGCCTGCCGAGCCAGCTTGCCGCGTCTTTCACCGCCTGGACGGCCCTTTCGGCCAGTCCCATGCTCTCCCTCTGCTTCTCTGAGGGCGGAGGATTGTGCTGCCTTGGCACCATAGGCTGTTGGAACGTCCCGGACCTCTCGACGAACTTCTGGGCGGCCGCGGCTCTCTCGGCCTGCGTCCGCATCCTGAATCCTCCCTGGTTCTCATCGTCAGACATGCGACCCACCTTCACAGCGATTTAGCGATCGAGACGAAATCCTTCAGCTCTTCCCTCTTCTTCTCCGCGGCGGCCGTCGAGTTCTTCAGCGACCGCAGCTCCCACGCCTGGAGCGCGCCGAGAGCCCTCCTGAGGCTGGCGATCCGCTGCTCATATTCCGGGGGCTTCTTGTCGAGGGCTTCCCAATCTGCGATGGCGACCTCTATCGAGCTGATTGTCTTGCTCACCTGCGACTGGACCGACCTGAGGGTCTCGTCTACCTTATCGTCTGTGAGTGCCATGTGAATCATTCTTCATACACATTTAAAGCGATATCTCCCCAGGCCGCAGGAAGAAAATGGGATTATAAAGATAGTCCCAGAGGTCATCTCGTGATGACATGAAAGCCTTATTGCCCATATCCGCGATCTTGATCCTGCTGCTAGCAGGATGCGCCCAGCAGCCTCCGCCCGCGAACAACACGACGGACGCGCACGGGTGCCTCCTCGGCTCCCAGCAGTGGTGCGCCTCTTCGCAGACGTGCATAGCCGCAGGCGGCAACTGCCCGGTACCCTGCCCGGCAGACGCGAAGATCTGCCCCGACGGCAGCTCCGTCGGAAGGACCGGCCCCAACTGCGAATTCGCGCCATGCCCGGCGATGAACAACACGACCGGGAATGCGACGCCGTCCGGCCCGATGAACCAGTCCCAGGCCCTCGCGATAGCGCAGTCGACAAGCGCATGCACGGCGGCCGGAGACATAAGCGTCATCGGCACCTACAACAACAATTCGGAGACCTGGTGGTTCGACATAACCGAGAACAAGTCGGGCTGCAACCCCGCCTGCGTCGTCTCGTCGAACGGCAGCGCCGAGGTCAACTGGAGATGCACCGGCCTGATCATGTACACCGTGAATAAGGCGAACACCTCGCTCGGCACGATACTCGTGGACGGGAACGGCTACACCCTCTACACCTTCGCCTCTGATTCGGCGAACAAGAGCACCTGCACGGGCGGCTGCGCGTCGAACTGGCCGCCCCTGATCCTGACCTCGGACACGATAAAGGTTCCCAGCTCGATACCCGGCGACTTCGGCGCGTTCGCCAGGAACGGGACCGAGATCCAGGTGACGTACAACGGGATGCCGCTCTACCGCTACAAGGGAGATGCCAACCCCGGCGACACGAACGGCCAGGGGATAGGCGGCGTCTGGTACGTCGTGACCGTCACCGGATGAATTTTTTATTTTTACTTCCTTTTTCTATCCATGGGCGGCATGATCAAGCTCGACTCCAGGTTCCTGCTAGGGGCTTTGGCAGGCTTCGCCTTGACTTTCGCCATCGCGTTCCTCGCCCTGCCGTTTCCGGCCATCGGTTTCGTGGCGGGAGTCTGGCTCTACCTTGCGATCCACTCGCGTGGCGCTTCGATGGATGAGAGGCACGCCGCGCTTTTCCCCGTCCTTTACACAGCCCTCTTCTATGTCGCTTTCATCTTCGGGGGGATGGTCCTCGCGGCCTCCCGCATCCTTCCGCCGGAGTTCTTCGACAACCTCTTCCCCCTGGACACGCAAACCTGCATCGCCTTGGACCTAGTCCTGACGTTCGTTCTCGCGGCGATAGCGGGAATCGTTTTCTGGGCCGTCAAGAAGGCATTGAAGAGCGCTTAAATATCCGTCTTGATTGGTAGATTTGATGGCTTTGGTGTGCCCGGACTGCGTGAAGCGGGTGACGAAGGACGACTACCTGCCGCCGGAAAAAGGGCAGTCCCGGCCGCGCTTCAAGTGCCTCAACTGCGGGAGCACCGGGACGCCGAAGGAAGTCGACGATGCCAGATTGAAGGAAAGGGAGGAGTCGAGAAAGAGGTTCTACATCAAGCTGGGAGCCGCCGTGGCCGCGCTGACCCTCATACTGATGGCGATATTCCCTCCGGACGCGCTGAGCGTTTTTGTCATCGAGGAATACCTGATGTTCGCCGTGTTCGTGCTCGCATGGCTCTACGCCGTCCTGGGGATGCTGAGCTGGCTCATGGTCGTTATCCTCACGAGGGCCACCAGGATCACTTTCGAGGAGATCGACAAGAGGGGGTTATACTTCTATTTCAACCCGATGATCCTCCCGTCCCTCCTCATCAGCAGCTTCGTCTTCTTTTCCGGTTATGGGATGATGTGGGTCTTCGGCGCCCTGCTGGTCGGCCTGCAGATCACTTTCTGGGCGAATGATTACCTCAAAACGAGGGCGAAGCGGGCCGGGACGGCCGGCAAAGCCGCATGAGCAGCTTCTTCGTCGGGACCAGGGACAAGAATTACATTATTATACATGCTGTAACAATATATCCTGCATATGACGCAGATGCTAAAAGCCGCCAGGAGCGATTCCGCGCCGCCCCAAAAATCGTCGTTGCCGGAACCTTTGATCGATGAGGGCAAGAAACCGGCCGTATCCGATAAGCTGTGGAGGGCTGCCCGGAAAGCGTTCAGGGGCGCGCTGATAAGCGCGGCGGTCGCGGGAGCCGTAGGGGCAGGGACCGTCTGCGGGGCGAAAATGCACTGGCACCACTACCAAAACGAAGCCAGGAGCCTCCCGCACAAGCAGGACGGCCTGGCCATACTCATCAGCTACGGCACCGTAGGCCTCTGGGACAAGGCTTCGGTCCCTCTCGGCGAATGGTTCATCCCGGATTATGTGGCACGGGTGGAGACTGCTTTCGGGCAGAAGGCCGACAGGGTCATCACGCGAGCCACGAAAGCTGATCTGTTGGCTGTCCTTCGGGACGAAAGCATCCAGAACATAGTCGTCTATGGGCATGGCTCATGGGTATCCTGGCTGGCGACCGATTCCACGGTCTCCGCCCATGAGCTGGAGTACCGCTTCGAGCGCAGGCATGGAAAGCTCGTGCGCCACACCTGCGGCGTCAACAAGATGTTCGAGGGCCTCTCGTACGACGGCGATGCGGTGAGGGAGAAGGTCCGCGCCGAAGAAAGGCGGCTGAACGAGCGCCTGGAAGCGGCTGCCATAGGGACGCGGCACCTGGACATCCAGTTCCTCTCCTCGACCATCGCAAGGGACACGAGGGCCGATGGGTCGAACGACGGTTATGACATCCAGCTCCGTGTGACGGAAGGTTCCGGAAGCGTCGCCCTGGGCAGCTTCCACCGATTCGGAGCGGTCGACACTGAGATCCTGGATGGGAGAGCGTCGGTGAAGGCCCTGACGAGCATCCCCTTCGTGGCGCTCGGCAAGTCCGCGACCGAGAGACTGGCCGTGGAGGAGCATCCCCTGAAAGAAGGGAACCTTTATCGCGGGGCAGAGCTTCAGGCGATCGCTGATTACATGAATTCCGTCCATGCGGCCGTGACCGCGGCAAAGGTGGCCGAGCCTAAAGTCAGGCGGACCCTGGGCGAAGGCATCTTCGACCGGGAGAATATAGTGGTCGTCGAAGGGATAAACTACCCCTGGCAATGGATGAGCGAGCCTTTCGGACCCGACGGAAATCGCTGAGCCGCCACCCATGCGCACGTGCGCCTTTTTTCAGGCATTGATCAGCCCATAGTTCCGGTCTTCACGTCGCCCGCCCGCTGGTAGGTCGCGACGATCACGCCTGTCGTCGACACTTTGCTCTCGACAAGCTTGAATCCTGCCGGGATGGTGCCTTCTGCGAAAAGCTTCTTCCCCTTCCCCAGGGTTATCGGGAATATCTTCAGGCGCAGTTCGTCCACCAGGTCGTTCTTCAGGAGCGTCTGGATGAGCTTCCCGCTGCCATGGACCTGCAGCTCGGGCCCGTCCTCCGACTTGATTTTCTTCACTTCCTTGGCCACGTCCCCCTTGAGGAGCACGGAATTCTTCCAGTCCAGCTTCTTGAGCTTTTTCGACGCCACGAATTTCGTGCATTTGTTGAATTTGTCGGCGATCTCGAGGTCCTGCTTCGCGTCCGGCCAGTAAGCCGCGAATATCTCGTAGGTCTTCCTGCCCAGGAGAAGGTCGAACGGCTCCGACATCTGCCGGCCCATCTCGGCGCCGAGGGTGTCGTCCCAGTAACCGGCGCTCCATCCGCCGTACTTGAACCCGCCGCTCGTGTCTTCCTTGGGCCCTCCCGGAGCCTGCATGACGCCATCCAGCGACACGAAAGTCAAAACAACCAGCTTCCTCATCGGTATCCCTCCTTTTAGGGCAGCCTAAAAACGGCCCGTTTTCCCCTACTCCGGTATGGATTTAAGCCTTTTCCATCCGTCCTTTGGAAATTTTCTCATCTCTTCCTTCTCGTGAGCAGGTTGATGAAAGCGTCGTCGCCGGAATCTTGCACGGTTTCCAGGAGCCTCCCTTCCGGACCCCGATAATAGCCGACCAGCTTATTCCCTTCCCCGAAAACCAGCGAGCCGATGAGTATGATGCCGTTAGCCCTGGAGTAAGCCTGGATGGCAGGCCATACGCCGCCGTTCTCGGTCTTGTAAACAGAGCCGTAGCTGATCGCGTAGCCAGTCTTCCCGTCTCCGGAGACCGCGCCCGCTATCGCGTGCAGGCCTTCCCCGCTGCCGACGATGAACGTGTACGCCTCCACGCCTGTTTTCCTCAGGAAGGCGGCGGCCATCCCGTCTATGTTGACGCATATCCCCATCTTCAGGGTTTTGCCGCCCAGGAGCGAATCGCGCAGCCGGTTGAACTCGGTCTCAGGATCGAGGGCGGCCAGCCGCTGCTTGGCGGAAGCGAACGGCGAGGCGTTCTCGAGGACCGTATCGTATCCGGCATGGGCCGCTTGGGCTATCGTGGCCGCAGCATATATCTTGTCGTCCAGGCTGCGGTTAGCGTATCTCCTGGCGAACTCCTCCAGGGAGCCGCTCGAGAACAAGTCCTCAAGGACGCCATACGCCTGCTCCCCCAGTTCGCTCCGCGCTCCAGTGAGGGCGCTTTCCCTCGTGGCCACTGTCAGGCTGTGCCTTGCGCCGTTGAGAATGTAGTTGACGACGACCTGCGGCGTCCCGCCGACATTCACGGTCTCCGTGTCTATTATCCTGGCTCCCGGATTGAGCCGCTGGACCAGCTCCGAAGGGCTTAGCCTGCCCCTCCCATAGAGGTATTGAGCGACCGCGCCCGAGTTGAGGCTGTGGATGTGATAATTCTGGGATGCGCTGAGGCTGGTCCCGCCGGCCTCGATGCCGGCGCGCAGCTTCGACTTGACGCTTCCCCGGTCGAGCCTCATAGCCACGACGGTGCCGAACTCGGTGGCCCCTCCGAAAGTCCTCGACGTGTTGCGGATGGTGAGCGCGATCTCCGTCGGCAAAGGAAGCGTCACGATGTTGAAGACGAGCCTGCCTCCCCTCTCGAAATCCGAAACCTCAAGCTCCGCGCCGACCTCGTTTCCCCGGTCTATGTCGACCCTGGCGCCCAGTCTCAGTTCTTCCGGAAAGGGCCTTATTATCGCGGACCAGTACTGCTGGGTCGGGTTGTAAGGCGATATCAGAAGCCTACCGAGCGCGTACGCGGTCAGCCGCCTATAACCGAAAGCCGCCCCGCCGCTCACGGAATCGTAAAGCTGGTCCAGGGTCGTCCCGCTCGGCACCTCGGACGTCCTTCCGGTATCCTGGAGGCCAACCCTGAACATCCTGGTCCCGTCGTCGGGTATTATCGCCCATGTCGCCCCGACGTTCAGGGTATTGAAATACTGCGCCTGGGTGGACGGGGTCGAGGGGAACGCGGCGAGCGTCCCTTGGGCGAAGACGTCCCACCTCGGGCCGACATTCGTCTTGAAATCGATCCTGCCGCTCCCGAAGCCGAGGGCTCCGTTCATGTAGTTCAGGTTCAGTATGCCGCTTCCGGCGCTCAGCGAGATGGGCACCGGCGCGTATTGGAAGGTCGCTTCGCCCTTGATCGCGGTTCCCGAAGCGTTGGCTGAATAGACCGCATCGGTGTTGACGACCACCCTGGTGCTCGCAAGCTCGGCTTCTGCCATCTATCCGATTAGTGGATAGGAAGGTTAATATCCGTTAGGAAACAACAGGATTCCGAAATTTCCGACTGGCGGCCATGGGCGTTTCTCGTCCCTGGTAGCTAAGGGGTCGGATCATGACCGAACCTTTTAAGCATTCTCTTCCGAGGATACATGAAGAGGCCGTCAGTGAGGAAGGATTATGGATAATCCGACAAAAATCGCGGTGATATTCGGCATACTCGCCGTCGTCATCGTATTCGTCGTTTTCCCGTTCGTGACCCAGTTCATGTCACTGAGCTCGGCTGACAATTCGTTGAGGAACTGGGACACGACGCAGATGATAGTAACCCACACCGTAGATTGCGGCCATGGAAGCCGCTGCATCCTTGACAACTATACGTACAAAAACGTCTCGTACACCCCCAGGCAGTACGAACTGGTCTGCCATAACTGCTCGGGCGCGGTAGACATCCTGGTCAATCCGGCCGATCCGACGCAGAGCATGACCGTGGAGAGCGCGGAGTCCAGCAGGGATTTCAATTCGAATCCCATCACTTACCTGTTCAATATAGGCGGATTCTGCTGCTTGGGCATCCCGTTCCTGGCCCTCATAATCATCGTCACGTACCTGAAGACGAGGAAGGGAGGGCCGTCCCAATCTCCTCCGCCGGACGCCGGGAAGCGATGAATCCTGCCTGCTTTTTTAATGTGACCGAGCATTGTTGGATTGATGGCTGACCCGATCGATGATTCCGCGCTCGCCAAAGCTTCCGAAGAAGCCTTTTCCAGCATAGCCAGGGACGCTCCGAAGGAAGCGAAGTTCGAGGCGATGAGGGGATTCGCCAGCGCCTATGGCGAGCGGGCCCTAGCATCCGTCAAGGACGAGATTTTCGTCGCAGGCTATGCGGAGAAGGACATCGAGAAGCTCGAATCCGGGAATCCGGGCGAATACACCCGGCTCCTCGCGCTCGCTTACGCTCTGACATTGTTCAGATCGGAAGGCTTCCTCGCAGCCATGGACCTGATACGTTCCGGAGAGGTGCTGCGGAAGACGGATGCGCCCCAGAACCTTCCCGCCCTCTATTTTATCGCCTCCACCGCCATAATCAGCTTGGCTGAAAAAAAGGCCGTGAGCAAGAGATCCGCCCTCTACATGCTCGGCGTGATGATAAACGACGGGGACACCAAGCCGATGGAGAAGGCGATATTCCTCGAGCTGGCCGTCCATATCGACCCCCAGGCGATCTGCGGCTTCAAGGACAGCCCCATCCCTGCCGTGAAAGCCATCGCGCAAGCGCGGTTCGAGGAGATGGAAGGGAAAGTCGTCTGCTGAGCTTACATCCCGGCGGCTGCGTTGGAGCTCGACTTCGCGACCCCCATGGCGGTGAAGACCGCGCTTTTCGCCGTGGACTTGCCCACCTCGCCGGCCAGCTGTGTGCCGGTGAGAGCCTGGGTGAGCCCACCGCTTCCGGCCGCCATCCCGACGCCGGCGGCATTGGCGAGCACGGCTATGGAGCCCGACACTATGACTCCGTTCACCTGGCCGCTCGCGGCGCGCCCTGCCGCAGCGGTGGACGCCACCCTTGAGGCTGCATCCCTCAGCTGCGGCTTGAGCGCGTCCATCCTCCTGGAAGCGTCGTTCATGCCGCTGATGTCGTGGTTGTCGGCAGCTCTCCTGTACGCGGTCACCGCATCGGAATATTGCAGGAATACGTTATCCCATTGCCGTCCAGCCTCGTGCGCGTTGTTTATCGCGGTGCTTGGGTCCCCGAACATTGCAGCCCCGGCGGTGTTCGCCTTGTCCAGGGCCTTTCCTGTCATATGGTACCTGCCTAATGTGACGGCATCGACGACCAGCCCCCCGGCGACTCCGAAAACCGTCCCCGTCGCTGCCAGGGTGCCGAAGGTCGCCTCTAGAGGCCGGCTTATCTGCCGGCCGACCGAGCGGACCTCCTCCTGCATCGCGCCATTGAGCCTCATCATCGCAGCATATTCAGAATTGACCCTTGATACGCCGGCGGCGAAAAGGTCAGGAGCCGCCTGCTGCTGCGGCTGCTCTTCAGCCCGGTCCCGAAGGACCTGCGCCCGCGCCGAGGGCCAAGGCGTGCCGGCGCGTACCATCCCCAAAACATCCCCGCGCTCCTCAGGGGTCGCATTGATCTGCCGCATGCCGTTGACCGCCGCGATGGCCTGATCGGTGATCGCGACCTTGTTCACGCCGGTCGCGTTGGCGGTGGCATCCTGCACGAACTGCCGGTCGGCAGGGGCCATATTCTGCGTCCTCATCTCGACGTATCTGTTCGCCAGCGCCGGATTCTCCCGCACGGCCTGCTGGATGAATTGGGAAGCGGCCGACGAGCGTATCGCGCCCGCGGTATTGGCGCCGGCATTCCTGTTGACGAAATTATTCACCCATGCGTTCAGGTCCAGCCCTTGCACGTGGAGCTGGCCGGCCAAAGGCGTGACCACGTTGAGCGCTTCCTGCCTCCTCTGGTCTGTTGTCAGCTGTTCCGGGCCTGCCATGGGCGTTTATCAGGGGCGACAGTATTTAAGCACTTTCCCCCTTCAGGATTCGATGGAATTCTCCAAACCGGGCTCATTCACGAAACAGATTGCGATATACATCCATAACGGCGAGAAGGATCCGGCATTCGAGACGGCCAAGCAGTTCGTGGCGAAGTTCCCGGACGAGCCGATGGCCCACCTCCTGCTTTCCATGGCATCCTTGATGGCGGGGGATCCTGCGACGGCAAAGGCAGAAGCCCACAAGGCGTTCAACCTCGTGACCATCCCTGAGGACCTCCTGAGCTGCGCGATGGTCGCCGCCATGGCGCATTTCGAGCTGAAGGAATACGACAAGGGTTATGAGATACTCGCCGCGGCCGGAAACCGGGCCTCGTCGCCCGAGCTCGAGGAGATGCTGGTATTATTCGGCATCCTGACCGAGAATCCGGCCATCGCGGCCAAGCATTATTCAGCCCTAGCGAGGATGAACTCCAAGCTGGCCATGGAGCTGTTTGACAGGATAGCTGGGAAGGTCTAGCCCACTTCGCCTCGAGATACCATAAGATAGCGACCGGCTGGGAGTCCCTATCGACGAGGAATGCCTCCAGATATTCCGGAAATGATGATAATGTTGAAATCGACACGCGGCCCGCCGCAATCAAAGAAGGACATGCTCATCCTAATCGACCTGCAGGCAGAGCTGGTGGACATGCTGACTTACCGGCACGGCCCGGTCAGCCAGGGGATAAGCAGGGTGGAAGAGCTGATCTGTTTCAGCAAAAGACTGGGAATCCCGATCGCGCTTGTCACAAGCGTGAATTGGCCGGCGGTCATCCCTTCCATCCTTGATGCCTCAGGGCCTGGGACGCCGGTTTTCACGAAAAAGAGGCCGAGCGCGTTCTCTGACGATAATTTCGCTCGCCACGTCAAAGAGCTCTCGCCCGAAAACCTCATCATCGGAGGCTCGATACGCCATCTCTGCGCGAAAAGGACGGCCATCGATGCTTTGGGGAATGGATATGGAGTGATCTCGACCGATTGGATACTCTTCGGCTCGACGGACGTAGATACCCCGGCCTCGATAGCTGAAGCGCTCCGGTTCTATTCGCAAAACACGAGATTCTTCCCTTCCCTCGGCTCGATGGAAGCCGCTTTATCGCCTGGTTGAGCGAAAAATAGCATCCATAAGAAATGTTTCGGGGAAGTGATACATCGTGAGGTATACCTACAGACGATGGCCCCATTTCCTGTTTCCTGACCGGGTTTTTGATCTGGATGAGACAGGAATGTCGATCACTGAGGGCGCGCGTCTCACGAGAATCCCTTACTCGGCGATGGATGGGGCCATCTTCCGCTCGTTCTCGAACGGCTGGTCCAGGTACAGGGCCGAGGCGTATCACGCGATAACCATCAGGCACGACGGAAGGAGCGAAGAGCTGAAATTCGAGCCATCCCAGGCGGCGACTTCCGCAGCGTTTTTCGACGAGATAAAAAAGCATGTCGGAGAAAAGGCCGAGGACATGCGGGGGATCAAGGCGTTCATCCCGGTCTTCGAGGACGAGGCATTGACGATAAAGGTCCTTGCGGCAATATTCGCCGGCTTGCTGGCGGTTTCAGCGGTCCTGTACGCTCTTGGTGCATATGACCTGGCAGGCCCGGCAGCGGGTTATGCCATCGCCCTGCTCTTCCTCTCGCCCATCGCTTTCATCGTCGTGTTCGGGCTGGTCCGCCTCGCGAGGTTTTTGAGGAGATTAAGATGATAACCATATGCCCCAGATGCTTCAAGGAGATAGAGCCCCTGGACGAGTTCGTCCACACGCCGCGCGGTTCATACGGCAGCCTCGTAAAATGCTCGAAATGCGGGTATAGGGGACTGCCCGTGGAAGTCAGCGAAAAGGATTTCGGGAAATTGAAGGATTCCAAAAGAGATTGACTTCAAGAGCACAACCAGGAAATCTCTTTCCCAATCGTGCTCCCGCACTCCACTACGCTCGGGCGAGGGCCCCTCACAACCCACTGTGATAGTGAGACGGCACCAAAAGGCGACCGGCAATCGGTCAAGCGGTGACGGGGCAGGCCCAGTATGGGATTACGCCCTCAGTCGGAACCGTTGCCAACCTGTTGGAAAGCGGTGACGGAACAAGCCCAGTATGGGATAACGTTCTCAGTCAGAACCGTTGCCACCCAGCATCCGATCGCAACGCACCCGAAAAACGAAGTGCATACTATCTCGCCCGCCCGGAGTATTTAACCGTGCGCAACAATGATTAGACAGCCGTCTAAACGCCTCCCCTCAGGATGGACAGCACCTCTATGCCGACTTCAATCGCCCCCCACTTACCCATCGGCGAGTCCATTATCGCGTTTATCTTACCTTCCTCGTGAAGCCTGGTCAGGCCCTTGAAAAGCGGGGAGTCGGAGGCATCGACCACCACTGCGGATCTGGGATTGGCCCTCCGGAAAGCCTCCAATGACTTCCCGAACCGCTCCATGTTGGAATCATCCCAAAGGAGCTGCACGTCAGCGAAAATAAGGATGTCCGCTTCCTTGCCTGGGTTCGCGAAGAACGAGGGGTAGCCCATCCTCGCGCTCCCAGCTCCGGCGTCGGTGAGGGACATGAAATCCACCGAATGGCCTTCTCTGGTCACGAACACGACGATCTTCCCGCCCAGGGAAGGGGACGCCTGCTCGGTTTGCGGTTCCGGCAGCCTGACAGCCGGGACAAGGGCGGTCCCTTGCCTGTGCTTGTAATCCATGCCTATCTTGGAAACTTATCCCAATCAGTGTTCAAAAATGTATGTGATATCCGATTTTACGTCTTCACCTTAGAACCACCGGCTTTCATTTTCCTGAATAAATATCCCCCGGCGGCACCGAAGATGGCACCGAATATGACTCCGAGGATCACGCCGACGATGGTTATGGCTATCAAAGTCGGCGTGTCAGAGAAAGGTATATCGACTCCCAGAACGATGCTGAGCAGGATGCTGATGAAGAAAGACACGCCGCCAGCCATGGAACCAGTCACGGCGGAATCCATGATGGCTCCGTTCTCTTTTGCGGCTTTGAATCCTGCCCATCCCAGGATGGCGAGGTCAGCCACCAAGACGAAGATGCCGACCGTGGTGCCCAGGGAAGGGACGGATACGTCGACCAAGCCGTCGAAAACGCCCAGTACGACCATCGCGACGATAGGCAACGCCGCTGCGCTCATGCGCTTGTTGATTTCCATCGGATATGGATTTCGGAAATAATATTTAAACCTTAGAGTTGGGGCAATGCTCAAACGTTTAAACCGGAAAGGGCAATCGGTATCATGGCCACGATAATATCCATCTTGGAAGGGGATCTGCCTCCGGATAAGGCGGCGAAGCTTGAAGCGAATTTTGCGCAAGGGGCGCTCGAGCCGGGCATGATACGAATGTTCCTGATAAAGAACGGGACCAAATGCAAGATAATAACGCTCTGGGAGAGCCGGGAAGCGCTGAACGCGATGAAAAGCAAGGGCACCCCTAAAACCGTTCTCATGTTCAGGTATGCAGGCGTCGAAGGGGCGTTATTGAACTATGACGTCGTAGGAATCAAGGAAAAATGATGGATTGCGAGATCGAAGGACGTATTAGTATTCGTTTTTAAACACTTCTTAACACAATAACTATGTGCACGACCTCAAATTCTGGAGAGTGAACGAAGCGGATAAAGAAGCTTCAGCCAGGCTCCAAAAATCATTCGCCCACCTCTATCATTTCAAGCCTAAGGGGTATCTTTTCGAATTGAGCGATGAAAAAACCTCCTTGATTCCGGACAAAGGCAAAATCGTCTACGTCGCCTGCTCAGAACGCAAACTTCTTGGCTACGCGATTTGTAATGAAAGCCAGCCTAACCGTTCAATCGGGCATATCTCGATGCTCGATGCGTTGTCCTCCAATGGGGATCTGAACGATTTCGACGGCAAGAGGGTATCACGGGCCTCTCTTGCCCGATACGAAGGATATGCGGATTACACCGGGCTCGGGGCCG